>CAZJYS010000154.1:0-4677 GCA_964550075.1 uncultured Methylomonas sp. | reverse complement strand
GTGTATCGAAATGGTGTCTGGACTGGATTTCAGGAAGTCACCGTTTACACGATAAACCTGAATCGTTTGATCAAGGCCTAACATGTCTTTGATCTCCCGGATTTGCTCAGCAAATTCCGGTGAGGATTTGATTTCCAGTTGCGGTTCTTTGGTTTCCGGATCGGTACGGGGGGCGATGAGTTGTTCATGCGCCACGGTTTCAACCAGTTGCATGAGTCGCTTGAATTGCTGGCCGTGCTCCGGGGCTGTTTTAGGGGTTGGGCCGGAGGCGTTGGGCGCATTCTCGATACCGTTAATGCGTTCTACACAAAGGCCAAATACGCGTTGAGGACTCCATCCCGATCCGCTGAGAGCAAACAACGATTCGATAGGAATCGGGCTCAGTACACTTTTGACGAAACCTTCACCCTGGAGTGGTGCGTAGGAGATAGTCGGTGTCGTGCTGTAAGCTCCGCCCAAGCTATATTGCATGATGTCCGCGCCACCATTCAACCCGACTGAAGATTGATCCAGTCCACCACCCATGTCCAGTTTCATGGTCGCCGTGACACTGGCCACATCGAGAAAGAAAACCGGATCCCTGTAATGCAGCCGCACGACATTTTGGATGAACTGGTCATTCATACTGCTAACAATGGCATCGTTATAAAGCGGGTGTGTACCTCTTAATGCATCGGGACCAAAAGAATTACAACCAGTCAATACAGTTGTGCTGATCATGACTAACGCCCAACCAAAAAGCCTAACGCAGGCGGTATCGAAAATATTTATCGATGGTAACGGGCGTTTAGACATGCCTGAGTGTACTGCTGTCAATTTTTATTTCACCGTGGCTAGATGTTCCAGCAAAATGCGCCGGATTTCCTCAATGGTTTCGGGCTGATCCTGACAGGAATGCCCCCAACGCACCACCAGCTCGGAAACTGCTTCATCAATATGTGCACTTTTATAGGCCACCACACCATCATCCCCTTCTTCTATGGGCCCGTCGCCTTCGACTGCGATAATCGAGTGTGCCGGAATATTGGCTGGCACGGGTATGGATGCCAGGGTTTGTAGAATGGGGTTGTTCGCATTCATGCTGTCAATAGATGTTTGCGGTCTACTGAGCATGGTAGCCAGTTTCTCATCGCCTGATGCTGCGGCCATTTCGGCCATTTGGGCGGTGGTTTTAACGATGGTTAAAGGCAAGGTGACTAGCTTGGCAACCAGCCCGGTGACTATTTGCGATGCGGCCAACATGGCGCCGTGTTGCGGTGTCGAAATAAACACTACGCGCTTAACAAACGGCAACGGGGTAAAGAACGCAGATTGCTGAATAAATTCAGTCGATTCCGGACTGAGCTGCAATTGATCGAGCGGTTTTTTACTGATGAGGTCCCAAAATTTTGTCCCACTTTCTATGGCTGTGAGCTTGGTCAACAAGCCACCTTGACTGTGCCCTATGACGACCATTTGTTGAAGCGCCGGGTCCTGGCTTTCGGGGTCCAGTTCATGCAAAGTATTCGTGAGGGCCTTGCGCAGACGCCCCGCCGAATAGCCAACGCCTCTGCCGCTATCGTAGATAAACAACCATATTTGAAAACGTTGACTGATTTGGGGGTCACCATTCAGTTCATTGACCAGTTCAGCCCAACGTGCAGGACTCGATGCCGTGCCATGGACTAACACGATAGGGATTTTGCCAGCTTTGTAGGGATGCAATAAAAAAATGCCATCCTGCGCCCGATTTTTTGGCAATAGGCCGCTGGTGAAAACCGATCCACGTAAAAATCCAGCAATTTCCAGCGCATACAGCGGGCTATCATTCAGTTGATAGGCTAGAGCAGCGGTAGAATCAGACTCGATAGGCAGCTGTTGGCCATCGATGCTGACTGTTGAGGCTTGATCCGCCGCATAAACTTCGATTCGCCCCCGAATATGGCCACTGTTCAGGTTGGTACGTGCGTTTTCAAAACGCAACAATGCTGTGACAGGCACTTTTGTGTATTGTCCAAGACGATCGGCTCCCAGCTTTTTTTCTGATGAATGAGTATTTGCCAGACTTGCCGCCAATGGCGCGCCGATCCCGAATTTAAGGTAGCGATTTCTGAGCCCCTCAACATCGAGGGCATTCGTTGGAATAAACCGGTCCAGCGGGTATCCACCCCACGACATACCTGACTCGTCCAGGCTTAACTCTAATGTACCGAATGGCAGTGGATATTGACCAGCCTTCAGCCGCACTTCGTTTGTTTCGGCGTCGGCATCGTCCACTGCCAAACCCAGGGCTATGGCTTGATTATAAAAAGCATAGCTAAGCCGATTTCTGGGGTCCGATGGTGGTATCTGTATACCCTTGCCATCTTCCGGGTAGAGTAAAGACCAGGCATACAATGCAGAGGCCAGATAATAAGCGCGGTCGCCGGTACGTTGAGCGTGCAGAAATGACAATTCAGCGAGCACAAACAGCCGATCTTCATCATCAGGTTTTAGCTTGGCATGCAGCTCGGCCAATACCACGTCTGGCTCAGTCTCGAATCGATCCAGCAGGCCATGGCGTCTAAGCAGCATTTTTGATGCTTCTGATGGCTTTCCGGCTGAAAGCGCGCTTTGTGAGCGGAGATCATAAGCGGTCTGAATATCCACTGGCTTGACACTGATCGGTGTCGAACATCCAATGAACATTAGTGCAAAACCACAAATCAGCAATAGATGAGCAAGGTTGGGAATCAGGATTCGTCGATTTAGCGAAAGGGATGAAATAGTCATAACGAATATGAAACTGTAAGCAAAAATAGGCTGGATAAAAGCCCTAAATTATCATTTTCCCGGGCGCATTTCCCAGCACAATGAGTTTTCGGGCCAAAAGAGAAATTTTGCGCCAACTTTAAAACAAAATATTCATGCGTAAATTGGCTTCGACTGCCGTATCCATATCCTGTAATTCTTTATCCTTGTCGAGGTATTTATTCAGGCCGGAATTGATGACCTGTAAATTAGGGCTGACATTCAACCAAGGTGTGATGGAAGCTGTGTAATACATCTCGATGGCGTCTTCGTGATCCATTCCAATTCCCAGTTTGTCGCGCAGCAAGGGCACAAATTGATCACTAAACTGGCTACGTGCCCAGCCTATGCCAAAGCTATCATGCAGCCGACTGGAGAACATCCCCTTGCCGCCAATACCCATCATGTAGCTGTATTGAATGGGATTGGGATTGCCGTCGGTAGCGCCAAAACTAAAGAACAATCCGATGCCTCGTTTTGGATCGTTATCCGGTTGCCAGAAATATTGATCAAAGCTATAGACGACATTCCAAGTACTGTCTTTTTTATTAGCCGCTTCGACCGGAATGAGTAGTTGCGGAAAATGTTTAATGAGAATCTGCTCAAGCAGTGGCCCAGGGTTGCCGAGGATGGGATATTTCTCTTGTAACAAAGCACGCTTCAGATTGTCCGGATCTTGATCCAAGGAAAAACGAGTTTTGTCGCTCCATAGGCCTGTTACACTCTGATGGCCTGTCAGTCCAAAGGGCTTGATTTTGATATTGGCGCCACTGAGAACCGTCACGCCATCATCGAATGCTTTGCTGATGTCATTTTCCGATGGTGTACCGCTGGCATCCAGCGCTAGCGCCATCAAAGTAATATCAGGCGTTGGGAGGATCAGAACACCACCGCCATAAGCCGACATCGGCGCTAAAGCATTCACCACAGATATGTTCAACGCCGTGTTCATAAACTGAGTGCGGTAATCGCCATAAAACTCGGTGGGGGTAAATTCAAACAGATTCAATTTCCCCATGGTGACGCCAAACTGGTGACTCAAGAACTGGGTGTATGAGGCCTGCATCAATCCGCTACTGGCCTGATCAAACTCGGGATAGAGCGAGGCGACGTTGCTTGGCACAATAGCCCCGACTTGGTCATACAGCGTATTGCCGAAGCTGGAAACCCCTTCAAATTTGAAGAAGCCGCCCGGCCACAGACCCAGTTTGCCGGTATCGATATTCAGGGTGTAATCGACGTTTCCCCAAAATTCGGCGCCGGTTTCTTTACCGCCGGTAGCTACACCACCCGGTAGCAAAAGCATATTGGCGTCCAGTTCTACGCCTTTCTTGGCCATTTCATCCCTAACCCCGCCCCAATCACCCGTCAAACGCTGCCGAGTAGCCCAATCGCCACCCCAGGTTTCGGGCACTTCAACAGGGCCGAGCGCATTCGCATTTAAACCAATTCCCATAAACAAACTAGATACCAATAGGCTGAAAAGCCTGCTCTTGGCTCGAAAGCGATGTTTCATGAATATCTCCTGATTAAATTTTAATGTCCAAACATTGAGTAAATCTATTTGACGGATGATCTTATGGTAACCGCTAAGAATTCGTCATTCCCGCGTATACGGGAATCCAATCTATTGATTTTACCGGACTCCCGCTTTCGCGAGAGCGAAGGCTGTGAATTATTAGCGGTTCCCTTATGAGCATAAGCAGCGAAAAATCAATTAGGTAATTTTCGATTTTGCATACAACGCAGCTCCGACAATACCTGCCTGGTTTAAAAAGGCCGCGGGCTTTACCGGGGCTTCAACAGTCAGCAGAGTTTCAAATTTTTCAAACTTCTTGCTGGCTCCGCCACCAATAATGATCAGATTCGGCCAGAACAGCTTTTCCATCAGGGTCAGATAGGTATTGA
>CAZJYS010000153.1:0-4684 GCA_964550075.1 uncultured Methylomonas sp. | reverse complement strand
AAATGCCGGATATGGCCTCAAAGGCAACAGGTTGGCCCAGAAACTCTGCCGCGAGTAATCCTGCCACTTCAAAAGGCAATATTACATTATCAGCGCCCGCTTGATACATCTTATTCCGGTTATCATGCCGACTTACTCTGGAAATGATATGAATATTTTTATTTAAATGTCTGCTGCTTAAAGTAACATAGACGTTGACTACATCATCTCCGGTAATACATAAGATCGCTTTTGCGCCGTGATTGATACCAGCGCTGATTAATACTTCATTTCGTGTGGCATCATTTTGAATAGCCAAGTATTTTAGCTTTCTAGCCAAATTAATATTATTCTCATCCTTATCGATGATGATGAATTTTTGCTTATCTTTAGCCAATAGCATTGCAATTTCCTGACCCACCCGACCAAAACCGCAAATAATCACAAATTCCTTATAGTGTTTGAGTTCGTCCGATATTTTATTTTCACGGATTTCCGGCATTTTTTCATTAAATGCCGCAATCAATATAGAGGTAAAAAAAGCCAATATACACATGCCGGTAAATATCAGCAGCATGGCAACCACCCGTCCGCCCAGTGTATTTGGGACTATATCGCCATAGCCGACGGTAGCCAGTGTGACGATCGACCAGTAAAAAGCTTCAAACAAATTATTGATGTCACTTTTGCTTTCAGGAAACTCAAAGAAATACACCGACGTACTGGCGATCAGCAAAATGAAACCGGTGAATAACAGCAATGTTAGTAACTCAAAGCGCTTGCTGGCCAAGACATTGGCATAGAGTTTAGTGCTTCTGGAGTATCTAAATAACTTGAAAATTCTGAAAATTAAAAAAATGCGTAGAATATTCGCAGGTTGATAGCTGGGTAATATGGCTAATAAATCGATAATTGCATAAGGCGATAGCAAGTATTCGAATTTTTTAAGTATCGCTATTTTAAAAAACTTTTTGACATCGAATTGAATGTTTAAATATTGAGCCTTTTCGTATTTTTCAATGATGATCTCATGTGTATCCGAGCAAAGCCACAAGCGTAGTAAATATTCAATAGAAAAAACTATAAAAACGCTTGTTTCTATATAAGGGCTATAGGCGTTGTTTTGATGGCCAATATCATAAATGATCATATATATGCTGAAGCATATAAATGCCATCATAATCCTATCAAAATAGACTTTTAGTTGACTACCTTCATTCTCCATTAACTCCCACAAAAATTGTTTGCTGGTTTTATATTGTTTTGAAGATTTTAAATAATAAGCAAAATAGACAATAATTCGAGTCATCATAACGCCTGCTTTTTAAATTCAATCACTTTATTCAAGGGGCTCAAATTAATTTCATCCAACGCACAATAAGGATCTGTATTTAATATATAGGTAATTACGTCGGCCACATGGTCAGCTTGTAAAGCTTGTTCAGGTTGGCGACCAGGATTGAAGTGCAAGGTTTCAAAAAATGCCGTATCCACCATGCCCGGATTAATCAGGGATACCCGTACACTGCTTTTCCCGCATTCGTCTCGCAAAGCCTGGGTAAAACCGCGCAAGGCAAATTTGCTGGCGCAATAAATACTGCCGTTACGACTACCACTTAAAGCCGCCTCAGAGCCGATATAGATCAAATTGGCATGGGTTTGTTGTTTCAATCTAGGCAACAGCAAGCGAGTCAGACAGGCTTGGGCGGTAAAGTTGACTGTCAGCATGCGTTCAATTTGTGAGGTGGAAAACTGCTCAAGACCGCCAAATTGGCCATAACCGGCAGCAAAGATCACCGCTTCCAATTGTGGAAATGCCTGTTGCAAGCGTTTGACTAACGGTTGAATGTCATCCAGTTTGGCCAGATCCAATTCCATAGCGGTAAAATTGGGGTGATTACTGGTGAACCGTTTCATATCCCTGGACAGGCCAATGACATCATGGCCTAGCTCCAATAATTGACGTGCCGCAGCCCGGCCAATACCCGAACTGGCTCCCGTCACCAATACCGTACGTTTTACAAATGGCATGGAAAAAACCGGTTTTCGGGTATGTATTTCATAAGCATGTCGGTGCAATCGGCCATCATTGCCTGTTCCAGTTCCGATTTATATGACACCATGCCTGCCGCGTTTTGTAGTGGACTGGCGAACAGTTTTTCTTCTGGATACAGTTTGTGGATTTTTTTAAAAAAATGTTCCGGCAGGCGAAAAACACCCAAGCTTACCGAATGTAAATTTTGGGCGTCGATCACCGAAAAAACCTGTTCAAATAAGGCTTGATAATGTTCTTTATAATTGTGCTGATAAATCAGGGGATCAAAACGTAAACCGATCGGCCAACCCTGCTTTTGTAATTTAACTGCGGCTTCTATGCGTTTGGTCAGCGACGGTGCTTTTGCTTCCACTTTATCCGCTACGGATTCCGGGGACAGGCTAAACGCTACGATACATTGCGGTAAAACTTCCCTATTGAGCAAGCCTCTGATTTGGGTACTTTTAGTACGCAATTCCAGCCAGGCATTGGGTAGTTCGGCAAACAACGGTAAAAAGGCTTCGGCAAAGCCGGTGACGGGTTCAAACGCCAGACTGTCACAGTCATAACCGGAAAAAAAATAAACCGGCTCATCAGGTGTTTCCAGGCAGATATCCCGAATCTGTTGTTGAAAATCTTCGTAATTCACAAACAACACGTAATTGGCCGATTGATACATGCCCTGTAAAAAGCAATAACGACAATCGTACAAGCAGTTCAGCATGTGGGAAAAATAATAATTCCGCTGGCTGCCTATGCCATAGCCAGCCGGTGCAGGCAGGACGAATTTTTGATGTTTTCGCGCCAGAATCAGAGCCGGGCGCTGTTTTTGCAGGCGAAAATTTTGTGCTTTGGGGTTAAATACCTGTCCATAGCGTTCGCAATCGATCACCCGCGCTTCAGGAAAACGCTGACGAATCGCCATCACGCGCGGATGCTCGGCAATAGCGGATTCGATATATAAAGTGTCAATCATGATGGGCTGATGAGGGCAAATTCAGATCGTCCATTATAAATGACGATAGGTTGCCCCGCCCGTTACTGGTAAAATCGATATTTTCAAGTTTCAACAAAGTCATGCGTTTAATCCGGGGTTTTAACCATCTTGAGCCGCTGCGTGATGGCTGCGTGGCCACCATAGGCAATTTCGACGGCTTGCATTTGGGACACCAACGGGTGATCCAGCGTCTGGCCGAACAAGGCAAGCGGCTCAATCTGCCCACTTTGGCGATGGTGTTCGAGCCTCAACCTTTGGAATATTTTCTTGGTGATCATGCGCCTTCCCGCTTGACTCGATTACGAGAAAAAGCGATTCAGTTTGCCAAATTACCGATCGACGAATTATTGGTACTGCCATTCAACCGCACTCTGGCGGATTATGATGCAGAGCAATTCATACGTGACATATTGATCGATAAACTCAACATCAAACACTTGGTGATTGGTGACGATTTTCATTTCGGCAAGGCTAGGCGCGGCAATTTTGCCCTGCTTCAGCATCGCGGTGCAGAGTTTGGCTTTACTGTGGAGTCCACTGATTCCTTTGAACTGAAAGGATTGCGTATCAGTAGTACCCTGATTCGTGATGCTCTGGGTGAGGGTGATCTGGATCAAGCCAGGATGTTGTTAGGGCGGGATTATTCGGTGTGCGGGCGGGTTTCGCACGGCGATAAACGTGGCCGTGAATTAGGCTTTCCTACAGCCAATTTACAAATGTTTCGTAAAATTACCCCGCTGGTGGGAGTTTTCGCTGTCACCATGACAGGATTGGATAATCGTGTGTTACATGGTGTGGCTAACCTTGGTAATCGCCCGACATTTGATGGTGGTGCCAAAGCCGTACTGGAAACGCATTTATTTGATTTTAACCAGGATATTTATGGACGCTATGTGGAAGTACACTTCAAAACCAAATTGCGTGATGAAGTGCGTTTTGATTCAATGGATGCCTTGAAAGCCCAAATCAAATGGGATGTGAGTTTTGCCCGTGATTATTTCCAAACCCATGCAGATACCTAGTAAAAACCCCCTCGAATCGCCTTGCGTGCGCAACTGTTGTTTGAATGAACAGGATATTTGTTTGGGTTGCTTCCGATCTATAGACGAAATTTGCAATTGGTCGCAGGCGGATCAGGTATTGCGCCAGCAAATTCTGCAGACTGCCGAACAGCGACGCGAACAAATGACGACATTAAACACGGCCACTGCAATTAATCACGTAAATTCCTCAGCCAAGCAGATATAGCTTGTATTCAGTTAGATTGACTGGTTCCTGTTTATAAATACATTCAAAACATAATTTAAAAGGCATCGGCTGCAATTATTTTTGGTGCTTCAAACAAACAGTTGTGATATAAAAATGTGGACTGGTTCACATTGGTGTAGAGCTAAATTTTCTGACATCAATGACTATAAGCATGAATTGATGATTCAGATTTAATTCAAGTCGCCCTGCGTTTTTCGAAAGGCTAGTTTTTCAGGTTTCGATAAATTCAAACCGGGCAGTTACTGCTAAAATTGGGGCTATTAAATTGCATGCCTTTAGTCACGTTCCTTTCATAATAATATTAATTTTGTTTTTTGAAGGAGAAACCGAGATGGGGATATTGCAAGAATTTAAAGAATTTGCCATGAAGGGTAATGTGGTTGATATGGCTGTTGGTGTGATTA
>CAZJYS010000152.1:0-4694 GCA_964550075.1 uncultured Methylomonas sp. | reverse complement strand
TCCAAGCAGCTTTGATATTCAATATCTCCGGCATAATCGATAAAAATATTTCCATTAATCTGGGATCAAGGTGGCTACCCGTATTTTGCCGCATCACATTCAAGGTGTCTTCAAGGGTCCAGGGCTCCTTGTAGGGACGTTTCGTAGTCAGGGCATCAAATACATCGGCTATCGCCACGATTCGCGCCGCTTCTGGAATATCTTCGCCTGACAATCCCTGTGGATAACCGCTGCCATCCCATTTTTCATGGTGACACAGCGCAATTTCAGCCGCCATTTTGAACACCGGATTTTGGGTTTTACTGAGGATATCGTGACCGATTTGTGAATGGGTTTTCATGACCTGCCAGTCTTTATCATTGAGTTGATGCGGGGCTTTGAGGATGGCATGCGGGATGCCGATTTTACCGGTATCGTGAGTCGGCGCTGCCAGTTTGATCATTTCCACTTGCGCCGGTTTCCAGCCTGCCGCCCTGGCCAGAGCTTCCGCATAGGCGGCCATGCGCCAGATGTGATCACCGGTGTAGGGATCGTTGTAATGTCCGGCAGCGCCGAGCATTTCGATCGCCGCTTTTGCCAAACGATCCAGTTCATCCACTCTCACCAGGGAAAGATGTGTCTTTACCCGACGTAACACGATAGGCGCTGAAACCGGCTTTTGAATGTAATCAACAGCACCGACATCAAAACCCTGGGCTTCATTTTCCAATTCACCCATGGCGGTGACAAATATCACCGGAATGGCAGCGGTTAATGCATCGGCTTTAAGTTGTTGACAGACCTGATAACCATCCATGCCCGGCATCATGATATCCAGCAAAATAATGTCCGGTTGATGTTCCTTGGCGGCTATCAGGGCTTTTTCACCGTTGATGGCAAAAATCAGCTGAAAATGATCCTTCAGTATTTGTTGCAGTACTTTTAAATTGTTGGGTTCATCATCTACAAGTAATACCGTGTAGTTGTCTTTCATGTCAGGTCTCCTTCATCCGTTTTCCTTAACTGCTCGCTCAATTTTTTAACCTCTAGTTTGGCGGCATCAAAATCAAAGCCATCGATTTCATGGCGTATGGCTTTTAGCTCGCTATCGCCCAAATAAACTTGTAGTTGCTGCAAAACCGGTTCGATGGCATCAGGATTCAGACTATCCAGAACCCGTAATAATTGCAGTAATAAATGTTCTACCTGCTGGGCGTCGAAAGCTAGTTTCGGTTGGATCGGCGGATGTTCTTCCACCTGCAATGCTGTAATTGCGGTGCAGGCTTTTTTAATCGCGGCATCCAAACTGGCGAGTTGTTCAGGTATGGTTTGAGTCTGAGCGGTTTTCAGATCCGTATCCAGCGTGGACACCAATTTATAAACTTCTGTTAAAGCCAGATTACCGACAACACCTTTCAATGCATGAGCCATCCGCTCAACCTCCATCACCTGGTCAGGGTTTTCAGCCAATAGGCGGGCCATTTCTAGGGCTGTCGACTGATGGTTTTCGGCAAAATCACGAAGCGCCTTGGCATACACCAGCGGTTCCTGCCAAGCGGATAAGCCTTTTTCAACAGCGGCTACGCCAGCTATCGGGCTAAAGTCGATGGCTGTTACTGGCTTGTTGATAATGGTGACCGCTGTCCGGGCTTGACCTTTACCCTGGGGCACCAGTCTTTCCATTTGCTCAAGCAATTCATTGATATCAATCGGTTTACCGACAATGGCGTCGATCCCGGCCTGTCGGCATTCTTCACGTTCATGCGGCAAAACACTGGCTGTCAATGCCAGAATGGGAATAGTCGTTTGCATGGATTGCTCCCGGGCCCGAATCTGCCGGGTGGCGTTCACACCGTCCAGCACCGGCATTTGCAAATCCATCAAGATAATATCGTACTCCCCTTGATCAAAAGCCTCGACAGCCTCCTGACCGTTTTTCACCCAGGATACTCGATGACCTTGTTGTTCGAGACGCAAAATCGCCAGACTGGCATTAGCCTCGATATCTTCAGCCAATAAAATCTTGAAACAACGCGGCGAAAAATACTCGCTCAGATTTTGAGTGGTCTGATACAGGCAGCTGTCTTGCTGAGTTGTATCAGGCATGCGCACCGTAAAATGAAACTTCGAACCTTGGCCAAACTCACTTTCCACCCAGATGCGACCGCCCATCAATTCGACCAGTTGTTTGCTGATGGTAGTGCCCAATCCTGTCCCACCAAACCGGCGACTGGTGGTGGTATCCGCTTGAGAGAATGGCTCAAAGACGGTTTTGGTCTGCTCCGGCGTCATACCTATGCCACTATCCGAAATACAAAAGTGCAGCATTTCAGGGTCTGCGGCTTTTTCAATCTGGACGCTGATCAGACCGGATTCGGTAAATTTCACGGCGTTTCCGACCAGATTCAGAATCACTTGCCGCAATCGGTTCGGGTCGCCAACAAAATACTGCGGAAGACCTGCTTCGACATTTAATTCGATACGCAAACCTTTTTCAGATGCGCGCAAACTCATGATTTGCAAACTATCCTGCACCGCAGAAGGTAAATTGAAGCAAACGGCTTCCAGATCGACTTTCCCGGCTTCAATCTTCGAAAAATCCAGGATATCGTTAATCACGCTAAGCAAGTGTTTACCGGAGTTGAGTATGGTGGCGACATGCTTGCGGGTATCGGTCGGCAACAGCGGGTTTTGCAACACTACCTCGGCAAAGCCGATCACGGTGTTCATCGGCGTGCGGATTTCATGACTCATGTTGGCCAGAAAGTTGGCTTTGGCCTTGGCCGCCGCTTCTGCAGCATCTTTAGCCAGGCGCAACTCCTGTTCGGCTTGTTTTTGCGCACTGATATCCGAAATAAACGCCACGAACAAATGCCGCCCTTCTACCAACGTCGCATGACCTACCGCCAGATTGGCCGGAAATTCCTGACCATCTTTACGTTTGGCTGTTACCTCTCGTTCAATACCAATAATTCTGGCTTCCCGGGTTTGCAGAAATCGCTGAATGTAACCATCATGTTCGGAAGCCATCGGTTCCGGCATCAACAGCGATACATTGCGCCCTATTACTTCCTCGGCAGTCCAGCCGAACAGCCGCTCTGCCGCCGGATTGAACAAGCGAATCTCACCACTGGTATCGATGGTGATCACCCCGTTGACCGCCGTTTGCACGATGGCTTTGACTTCAGTCGTCGCCATGGCCACCAGTTCTTCCAAATGTTCACGATACTTCAACAGCATGGCTTCAGCGGCTTTGCGTTCGGTGATGTCGGTAATCGAACCCACCATACGTACCGGGTTACCCTGATCATCGCGGATAGCTTCGCCACGATCCAACACCCAGCGGTAACTGCCATCTTTATGCCGCAGCCTGAGTTCGGTGTTGTAACGTTCCTGATTTTCCAAGTGTCGACGAAATGCTTCACTGGCCGACTTTTTATCATCGGGATGAATCAAATCAAAAAAAATCGATTCCACATTCGGCAAGTCGCCTTCCCCATATCCGAGGATTTTGTTCCAGCGCGGTGACAGGTAATAAGCATGATTAACAATATCCCAATCCCAGATGCCATCATTTACCGCGCGTTCCGCCAACATATAACGTTCCTGGCTGGTCATTAATTCGCGGGTACGCTCCACGACTTTGGCTTCCAGATTATGCTGAGCATCCGCTAAGGATTCGGTCATGTGGTTAAAGGAACTGGCCAACTCGGAGATTTCATCATGTCCGGATACAACTGCCCTTATGGAATTATCGCCATCACGAATCCGCCGCGCCGTATTGGTCAGGCGCAGAATAGGCTTGATGATGCGTCTGGCCAAGGCTCTGGCCGTCAGCGTGGTCAGAATCAGAAATATTGCGACTGCTATAACCAGCTGTTTTTCCAGCTTTCGCAAGGAAGCAAAGGCCTCAGTTTGATCGATGTGCGCCATGATGCAGCCGCCACCGATTTCAGGCACATAGCGAAAGCCATGAATGACGGCTTCTCCCCGATAATCTCTATCCAACATTTGATCATTTTGCTGGGACAAACAACTCTGCATCGGCTGTGCGGAGATGGGATGACTATGTCCTTGTGTGGAAGGGTAAGCGGCTTGTGTGATAAAAAAACCGTTGCGATCCGCCAAAAAGGTTTCACCGGATCGCCCCAGATCGGCATGCGGGCCAAAGATGGGTTGAATCAGACTGATAGGATAACTAACCACAAGTCGCCAGGGCAAATTTTCGGTACTGACAACAACATAATAAAAGCGGTGTTTTTTTGGAGACAGATCGCTGATTCCGGCGATCTGACCAGGCTGAAATTCGACTAACTGTGCGGGGTTTATAGTCGGTTTGCCGATTTGCAGACTGTTTTCAGGGTTTGCATTACGAAAAAACAGCACACCTTCAGCACCTTCGGTATGCAAAAAATCGTTCAGAAAACCGGCTGCGCAAGTTTCGTCGAGCGATTCAGGAGTTATACATTTGCTGAGCACATCACTGAGATAAGCGTGCGCCCGATGATTGGCACGTTGCAATACCATATTGAGCTGTTCATGACGATTCTCGGCCAGCCGCCCCACAATATTGATGCGTTCGCTGCGAATATTGTCTATCGAAAACCGATAAGCCATCCAGCCTATGACCAGCGTCGGCATTAAAATCAACAGCAACAACAGGATAATCAAGCGTTTTTGCAACATTTCGATCCCCTTTTGTTATTTAAGCTTCC
>CAZJYS010000151.1:0-4772 GCA_964550075.1 uncultured Methylomonas sp. | reverse complement strand
GCCAAACCGAACAACAAGAACAAAAGGCTCGCGAAGCGGGCTGTGCCGCGGGTGAAGTGAAAACCGGGGTCGAGCACTTTATCATCAACGATGAACGGACTGTTGGAAACCCGATGGCGGGACGATCCCCCGTTTCACATGTCCGACGCAGCCGGGAAAAATATAAAGCCCTGGCGTTGGCTAATCAACTGATCGGTCACCGATGGGATGTGTTGACCGCCCATGAATTAACGGTGTTTCTGCATCAAGTCTCCAATCTTGTCCGGGGTCAGCGCAAGGCAAAAGCATTTAGTCAGCAGGTATCCAATCTGGAATTGGCGGCCTTGCTCACCACCCTGTATTGGACTGGCAGCACCCTCGAAACCGCTATCAACGCGCGCTTTGAAAACAACCGCCGTGGGCTACCCAAAACCTTGAAAGCCGATGATTTTCGATTCATCACCGAAAGCAGTGAATGGGTGCATGGGGCGCTGCGACCCACCTATCAATCCAGCCTTGATGAAGACATCAAACCGTTCGTCTACGATACCTACAATCTGGTGATTCTGCCCATACACAATAAGACGGCAGGCATCATCCAGCGGTGGATCGACTCGGTTGAGGAGGAACGCCGAAAAATACGTTGCAAGCGCCTGTTTTATTTCAACGATATGATCGAAGTGGCCAGGCCGCACTATGAGGCCGCCATCATTGCCTTCTTAAAACAGCTGAATCGACAATACAAAACCCGACTCACCATGACCCGGATCAGTCAGGATTTGATGGGACGTTTATATCAAATCAGCGGTGATTTGACCGAAGCAATGATCATCACAGGCCGATTTCACTATTTGGGCACTGTGCAACTGCATTACGCCAGTCCACCCTTATCGCGATTACAGGCTGTCTATAGTGATACGTGTCGACTGATTAGCGAAACCGTTGAACGGGGCTTGGATAAACCGCCGTCTCAACCGCGGCTGAATCCACATCAATTAACCCAGGCCGAGGCGACTCAGTACCATATGGGAGGGCGTTACTACCTCAAACCCGGCGTCGTTGCGGAATTGGTGCAGAATTTGATTGTCCGCTTTAGCGATACGTTGAAATTCAGCGGATCATTGGATTACTGGGTGGAGTTGCATAATGACTACACGCTTTATGTGGCCGAGCTATTGGGTTTTGCCAGCGGTTACCGGGCGGTGAAAAATCCGCTGGCCTGGATTGATCAAGTCGATTGGCAGACCGGCTTTTGCTGTATCTCGGATAAGGATGATCTGGATTACTACAATGCCCGATTAGTCTGGTTACCCGAGATGGTGCGCAAACAACTGCGCTGTTACCAAACCCATTGCCAACATTTGGGCGAGCGCTTGATGTTGATCAATCCGCCTCTTGCTAAAGCACTGCTATGCCACGGCGAACTAGCGGATGACAGTGTGCCGTTTTTATTCTTAATGAAACCCAATGGCCGTTTGCTCAAACTGTCGCCCCAAGCAATCAAACAACGCTTGAGCGATGTATTCCGAGTGCCTTGCAATGTCAACCGCAGTTATTTACGCAACCGCTTGCGGGCATTCGGCTGTAGCGGTGAAATCGTCAATTATGTGCTGGGGCATTGGGAAAATGGCGAAGAACCTTTTGGCCTTTATGCCACTTTGTCCCCCCTGGACTATCGTGACGCCATCGCTGCACCGCTGCAAACCCTCCTGGCCGAGGATGGGTGGCGTTGTATCCAGGGTTTTGGCCGCCGAGAGTAACCTTGAGCATTGAAGGATGTCATGAACAATGGAAGAGGATAAGGAAGATGATAAGGAAGACTGTGGTCTAAAATTAATTATCTGGTCAGGTTGGAAATTCACGCCAGTGCTCAAAGTGAAGAATGGACGTGTTTTAGGCCAATTGAAGTACCGGCAGAAACGCCGCCTGGCTGAATGTGGCGTGATTAAAATACTCAATGATTTGGCGCCCGCACTGGTGATCGGCAGCCCGGACCCTGCCATCGATGATGCCACCATTCAGGCGATTCTGCAGGCCATTGAGTTCAGGCAACCGGGCTATCGCCTCAAACACTGCCGTAATTTTTTCGTGCTAGGCTTGGATCGTGGGGTGAAAGCGGGGCTATGGCAGGTCCATGTCCCCGCGCCTGTGATGACCGTGTCTCGCCAAAAAGCCTTGTTTCAACCGCAAAGCATGGCGGCCTTGCCAAACCTGCGACAAATCCAGGCGGCCTTGCAGAAAACCTGGTCAGACCCGCTGTTTTTTGAGGCGGCTGATCCCTACCTGACCCGGCTGAAAAGTGTCAAGGGCATTCGTGCTGACCATGCATTACGGATACTGCGTGCCGGGCAATTGTTGCTGACGGCCCTGTTATACGGTGGCTTGTTGGCGATAAAATACCTGTGCTTATTGCCCCGCCACGTCGATCAGTTAAAAACCAATCCAACGTGCAGTTGGATTGATTTTATCGAAGTTCAGGCCATGCCTTTGGAAGGTCATAGCGCTGAACCCTCAGCGGGTAGAGCCAAAGCACGGATTAAAGACCCACTTTTTCAACGGCGCTGGTTTCCGGATTCGGTGACAGAATTACTCTTGCTGCGTTGGCATCTCGACCAACTCGGCGCATTTCCTGTCCTGAAGGGCTTAAGACCGGAACAGGGTGAACGGTATTGTCAGTCACTGATTCAGGCTTTTGGGGTGGCCGTTGGCCTAGGCGAGAACCGGATGTCTTTACGGGAATTGATCAGCGGTGCTGAGACCGCCAGTGCACTTGTCCTGCCGGCTTTTTTGATTCATTTTGCCACCGGAAAGATTGCCACGACGTCATTGCCACCCCACGCTTGGCAACGGCTCTACAGTAATCAGCGGGGAGACCCGGTCATACCGATTC
This sequence comes from uncultured Methylomonas sp., assembly GCA_964550075.1. Classification (GTDB taxonomy): domain Bacteria; phylum Pseudomonadota; class Gammaproteobacteria; order Methylococcales; family Methylomonadaceae; genus Methylomonas. Next base: position 1,903 of record CAZJYS010000151.1, on the reverse strand, counting down.
TGGACACGTCAAGGGAAGATATTCCCCTGCCAGGCAGTGAAGCCTTGATCTGCGATGAACAGGTGATTCAACGCTATGATCAGTATCGGTTGTATAAAACCTTGGCCTCAAGTCTAAGCCTGCAACGCACCGACCCTCGCCGACCGCATGCCCAATCCATCCAGATCATCGAAGCCTTTATCCGCCAGCATCTCGACCAGTTAGCGCCAGGATTGTTTCGGATATGCCAATGGGCTATCACCCTGTATCGCGATGGTACCGTCGGCCAATCTCGATTAGCGGCCAGTACCGTAACCCTCTATGTGGGTCAACTCAAAGAATTGATTCATGTGATCGGTCATGACGATCCGCTGGCACTGGAGGGTGATGAGTTACTTGAAATTTATCAAGATTTAATCGACCGTTGCAAAACTCCGAAAGCCAAGGTCTATAAGGCGGGACGCATCAAAGAGTTTCATCATTATTTATGCACCTGCGGATACAACGAGCCACTGAATTTAACTGAGCTCGAGGATGTGAAACCCCTGGGGGCCAATGTGGATGCCAATTTCATCAATGAAACGGCCTATCAAAGGACATTGGCCGAGCTCAAATGCCTGGATGCCAACCATCCACGCTATGTCACCAGTCGACGGCTCATCACCCTCTTAGGCTATCGTTGCGGTTTACGCCGGACAGAAGCTTGGAAATTGCGAATGTGCGATATTCAACTCGGTCCTTATCCCGTCTTGTTCGTGCGAGCCAGTCGCCAAAAAACCGTGAAATCGTCCCATGCCACCCGGCAACTACCGTTAACCGCGTTACTGACCCCGGCGGAGTTACAGGAATTGCTGCAATGGCTAGACTATCGGCGCACTGAACAAGGGCTGTATGACTTTCAAACCGATGACAGCTTTGTGTTTTGCCACGACCATCATGGCTTGAGTCTCATTCAAGAAAGCGTGTTATTTCCGATTATCCAAACGGTGCTGAGGACTGTCACCGGGGATAAGACCGTCCGATACCATCACTTACGCCACAGTTTTGCCAATCAGGTATTGCTGCGCTTGCACGCCAACGGGGCTGAATGGGCTTATAGTCAGCCACCGGCTATTGAATCCTCGGTCGATGCCTTATTTGGCCTGAACCAACGCCAACCGTCTCGCAAACAGCTATATCAGGTCGCTACCTTGCTAGGCCATGCCAGCCCTGAAATGACGCTGCGAAGCTATATCCATTGTTGCGATTATCTCCTGAGACATCATCTGAACCAAGCGTACGACTCAACCCTATCGGTCGACACGATCACGACCCTCAGCGGGATTGGCCGGGAGGCTTTGTACAAAAAACGCCAGCGCCACTATCCCGATGGGTCTGTGCTAGACATTGCCAAACAACAATTACGAAACCGGATACCAGACCACGAACCGACCACCGAGAAAATAGACCAAGATACCCCGATTGAGTGGCCCGAGTCCTTGCCGTCGCCGTTTAGCCAGACACAAGACGAGGAACCCACGCTGGCGATGTTGCTTCAATTGATCGAGCACTATGATCCAGAGCAGCGAAATGCCAATTACTGGTCGGAAAAAATCGGATACCCGGCACAGACCATTCAGGCTTGGATGGACGCCGCCGTTACCTTATCTCACATGAAAACAGGGAAGGGCGCACCCCGACATATTCGGCCTCAGTGGTGGGGTTTGCAGGATACCGATCAAAAAAACACTCGCCAATTCCACGCTCAGTATAAACCACCCCGCTGCATGCCAGCATTGCATCAACGCAGTGATCGACAAGATGCACAACACGTTTTACAAAAACTCAAGGTACTGAAATTAAACGATCCGGCGATGGCCGATTGGGGTATCCAGTTATTTATCGAAACCAGTGTGGCCTCGCGCTCCCACTTACGCATGAAAAC
>CAZJYS010000150.1:0-4835 GCA_964550075.1 uncultured Methylomonas sp. | reverse complement strand
CCGGATTTTTTTCTGACCAGGACGATGGGACGTTGGGGAGAGCGTAACAAATCCTTTTCAGTGTCCTCCAGTTCGGCAATTTGGTGTATGTATGCCAGACCATCATCCCCCCGCCAAGGTATCAGGATTGCTAAAGGCTTGTCCGGGCGCGGCTTTCGTTGCCTTAACATCTTTACGGGTGCCGGGTTTGTCGCATCACACATCAGGTGATACCCACCAACTCCTTTCACGGCAATAACAAGGCCTTGTTTGAGTCCGGCGATACAAGCAGCCAATGCTGCTTCGTTTTCGACAATATTTGCATACCCGGCTCTGCTAAAGGTCAAGTGTGGCCCACACTTAGCACAAGCTAAAGGTTGCGCATGATAGCGTCGGTCGACAGGATTGCTATATTCGGCATAGCAAGCCGGGCAAAGCTCAAAGTCTGCCATGGCCGTATTGGGACGGTCATAAGGCAAAGCGTCGATCAGGGTGTAGCGTGGACCACACTGGGTGCAATTGATAAACGGGTAGCGATAACGGCGTTCTGCGGGATTCTGCATTTCGGCCCGACAATCGTCGCAGACGAAATAATCGGGCGGGATATGATTATCTGCGATTTCACCGGCTTCACTGTGCTCAATTGAAAAACCAAGCAGTCCGCTGCAATCGATAGGCTGCACTTGCGGTGGTTCCGGTTGGGCTAGCGGAGGCGCCCGATTAATCAGAGCATCCTGAAAAGACGCAAGCGCTTTTTGTGAACCTTCCACCTGGATTTCCACCTGCCCACTGCGATTGCGAACCCAGCCCGACAACCCGTATTCCTTGGCTATGCGACTGACAAAGGGACGAAAACCAACGCCCTGCACGCGACCCGTGACAACGATATGTAAAGCTAAGATCTTAGTCAACGAGACCAGTCACGTTCAATCAACGATGGCCGTTTCAGTGGACTGTTTGCGCATGCCACTGGCCCACCAGATTCGACAGGCGCCTTCATCCGAAACCATGCAAGGGCCAACCGGTGTGCGCGGCGTGCAAGCTGAGCCATAGATACGGCATTCCACCGGCTTGATTTTGCCCATCACTACCCGTGCACAATCGCATCCCGGTGGCATTTCTCCAGCTCGGTGGCTGGCGTTATCAGTGGCTTCCGGAAATTTTAACCGGGCATTGTGCGCGGCAAACTCTGCTTTTAGTTCAAAGCCCGAGCGGGGGATGATACCAATCCCGCGCCAAGGAGCATCAATCACATCAAGGGTTTTAGCAAGCAAACGGCGCGCTGTCTGATTGCCTTGTGCTTTCACCACTTGCGAATAACAATTGTCCAGGAATGGCCGTTGTTCAATAAGCTGTCTGAGCACCGAGTAAGTGGCTGCCAGCAGAGTATCCGGCGAGAAACCGGCAATCGCAGTTGGAATATGATGCTGTTCAACGACAAATAGCCATTCTTCCGGACCCATCACGGTCGAAACATGACCGGGCGCAATCAAGGCATCGAAACCGGGTTGCTCGGATTCAAGTAATAAGGCGACGGCAGGCCAAGTCAGTCTGCCGCTGATTAACAGCAACAGGTTATCGGGTATCCCCTCAGCCAGCATGCCCGCCACAGGAGCAAAGGTGGTTTCAAAACCCGCCGCAAAAAATACGACCGTTTTTTGCGGTTCAGTTAAGGCGATTCTTACTGCTTCCAGCGGCGAAGCAATGGGCCTGACATCAGCACCCGAAGCTTTGGCTTGCTCCAAGGAGCGGATTTCTGATTTGGGTACATTGACCGGCACTCTTAGCATATCGCCAAAGCTGACCAGAACAATGTCTTCGTCCAAAGCCAGTTGAATCGCCAAGTAAATATCCTGTTCAGGACACACGCAAACCGGACAACCAGGCCCCGGAATAAGCTCGATATTGGACGGCAAGGCTTTGCGTAAACCGGCCATGGATATAGAGCGTTCGTGTCCTCCGCAGACGTTCATCAAACGCACTTTGTCGGGTAGAGGCAGGTCGCGAATCTTTGCTAACCAGTCTTGGGCGGTATGCATGACTTAACTCGCTACGCTATGGAATGCTGACAAGCTATAACACATCAGCCGACCTGTTTAACAGGGCGAAAATGAACATCAGGGGATTGTTTATGAAGATTATTGCCGTCTGGCTGGATTTGCGGCCTTAGCGTTTGTTGGTGTTGTATGCGTGCTTTATGATCGCTCACCTCTTGCTCCAGCCATTGCAACCACTCATCTAGCCCTGCACCTGATCGACTGGATAGTTTAAGTACGGGCGCACGACTAGCTAGCTCACGTTGACAACGTTCGGCTTTTTCTGTGGAGAAATCATCAAGGAATGGTAATAAATCAGTCTTGGTAATCAACATCAGATCCGCAGCACGAAACATCACCGGATATTTGGCGGGTTTGTCGTCGCCTTCCGTGACTGATAGTAAAGTGATGTTGCGGTGATGACCCAAATCAAAACTGGCGGGGCAAACCAGATTGCCGACGTTTTCGATAAACAGAAGATCAATTTTTGCCAAGTCGAGATGATCCAGCGCATTCTGGATTAGATGCGCATCCAGATGACAGGCGGTACCGGTGGTGATTTGGTGGGCGGGAACCCCTTGCGCACGAATACGCTCGGCGTCGTTTTCCGTTTCCAAATCGCCTTCTATGACAGCGATTCTGATTTTTTCCTTCAGTTTTCGAATGGTTGCCTCCAATAAGGCAGTCTTACCCGAACCCGGTGACGACATCAGGTTTATAGCCAACACACCGTTTGTATCAAACTTAGCTCGATTTAGTTCCGCTTGTGCATCGTTGTGCTTGAGCAGATTGCTGAGCACAGAAACAGCTGTGATCGATTTTTTGGGGGGTGATGTAAACAACAAATGCCGGTTGCCGGATGTCACATTACAACCACAGGTATTACACATGATCTAACTCCATACTATCAACGTGCGTTAATTCAATCGGGATTTTCGAGTTCCACCCGCGCCAGAATCAGTTCGTCGCCACTCAGCAATTTTGTGTCGCAACTACCACATCTTGAGCAAACCAGTTGATTGAGGCAAGTTTCCGATTCCGTTCCACACGCGTTGCAAAGTACAGATACTGGCTGTGGTTCGGTTACCAGTTCGGCGTCTTCCGCCAGTGTGCCGGCCCGGCTAATAGTAAATGCGCTTTCCAGCAGCCGGGATTCGATACCGGATAACGGGCCTATTCGCACAACAATCCTCACCACTTTTTCAGCCTGATGGGCTTTCGCAAGGGCAGTCACTTGATTCATCAAGTCCTCGCACAAGGAAAGCTCATGCATCGACATCCTCTTCGGCTAGTTGGTCAAGCAACTCCCAGGTCGATAACGCTTCCTCCGCTGTTATTCTTTGAATGGCATAGCCGACATGGATCAGCACATGGTCGCCGATCTGCACTGATTCATCTTGTAACAGAAACAAACTCACTTCCCGTTCCACACCTCTGGCAGCGCAACGCGCCATATATCCATCGATCTGAGTAATTTGCATCGGAATGGCTAAACACATATTAATTTGTCCTGGGCGTTGGGCCTAAATATCTACGGTGTGAGTAGCATGGTACTGGCGGCAATCAATGTTAAGCCCAATAGTCGCTGAATGATCTGATATTGACTTGATCCACGTACAAAGCCAATACCAAGACCATGGAGTAACGATGTTGCCAGAATGAAACCGATCCCATACAAAATAGGCGAAGCAGTATGCGGCAATTCCAGGCCATGAGCAACGCCATGGAATAGCGCAAAAAAACCCACAACACCTGTCACGGCGAACAGCGATAATCGCACCGAACCAGCAATGATCAGACCCAAGACCAATACTGAGCTGGCGATCACTGGCTCCACCATGGGCAGTGACAAACCCAGAAAACCCAAACTTGAACCCAACACCATGGCGCCGATAAAGGCTAAAGGTAACTGCCAAACAGATTTGCCACCCAATTGCCCTGCCCAAATACCTACCGCAATCATGGCCAGTAAATGATCAATGCCAACAAAGGGATGGACTAAACCTGAAATAAGTCCTGTACCTTCGGCTCCTAAGGGATGAGCTTCAGCGACAGGCCAGATACCAACAAAACTAAGTAAACCAAACAAAGAGCAAAATATTTTAGTATTCATAACGATTATCTCAGCGTAGTGGAAACATTAACTTTAATCAATTCTTCGCCATTGGGGTCGGTGACATGCACTGCGCAACCGATACAGGGGTCAAAGCTATGGATGGTTCTGAGGATTTCCAGGGGTTGTGTGGGAACAGCCAAGGTGTGTCCTTCTAAGGATTTCTCATAAGGTCCGGGAATACCCTTCGCGTCCCGCGGTCCAGCATTCCACTGGCTGGCGACAATACATTGATAATTTTTGATTTTGCCATTTTCAATCGATAACCAGTGCCCTAGTGCTCCGCGTGGTGCTTCTGTAAATCCGACGCCATTCAGCGTTCCGCTGATATTCCAAGTAGTGGGGTCCATCCATTTAAAGGCACTGGTCAGTGCCGGATTTTGTGATATGGCATCCGCATCGGTCACAAACGTGGCTAAGCGGTTACGGAAACCAGGCTTGGCTGGGTCAATATTGACCAAAAGACGTTCGTGCCAACGGGACATGGCATCGGCAATGACACTGGTCTCAATGGTGCGCGCAGCAATTCTGCCCAAAGTAGAATCAATATCATCCAGAGAGAGCTTAAGCTGATTGACCCAGATAGAATCAACCAACGTCTTTGTCCTGAGGTGCGCAGCGCGAACTGTGGCGTCCTGATTGGCAGGAGCTGCCCTTGAAGCCATGGCATACATCATGACGACATGCGCCAAGGGACCTACTTCCAT
>CAZJYS010000149.1:0-4842 GCA_964550075.1 uncultured Methylomonas sp. | reverse complement strand
AGAGACGCACCAGAAAAATAAGCGACTAAATTTTTCAACACCTTTTCCCCCATGGCGGTGCGAGTCGAGAGGGTCGCGCTGCCCAGATGCGGAAGCAAGGACACATTTTCCAGGGTTAAAAAGCCGGGATTGATGTGGGGTTCGTTTTCATAAACATCCAGACCGGCTCCAGCAATGCGGTTTTCCTGTAAGGCTTTAATCAGTGCCTGACTGTCCACCACATCACCACGGGCAGTATTAATCAAATGAGCGGTGGGCTTCATCAGATTGAGTGTCGTCTCATTGATCAAATGTCGTGTTTCACTGCCGCCTGGGCAATGTAGTGAAACAAAATCGCATTGTGGCAATAATGCTTCTATCGTTTCACAGCGGATAGCCTGCAAATCGTCAACCAAAGCTTGATCAGCCGGACTGGGTTTAACATAAAAAATCTTCATACCAAAACCATGATGTGCTTTGCGAGCCATGGCTTGAGCGATGCGTCCAAACCCGATTAAACCTAGACTTGCCCCGGTTACGTCACTACTCAACATGTGGGTAGGGTTCCAACCCGACCACTGTCCGGCGCGAACCAGTCTATCGCCCTCTGCGCCACGCCGGGCCGACATTAGCAGCAAAGTCATGGCAATATCGGCAGTGCTTTCGGTTAACACGCCTGGCGTATTGGTGACTATCAAGCCCTGCTGTTTGGCGGTTGCAATATCGATATGATTATATCCAACCCCAAAGTTGCCCAAGATTTTGCAGCGTTTGTTCGAGACGTTTAATACATCGGCAGTCAAACTGTCGCATACCGAAGGGCATACCGCATCGAAGTTTTGCAGGGCAAATTTCAACTCATCGGCAGTTAAAGGCCGATCATCCTGATTCAACTGCACGTCATACAATTGTTGCAATTGTTTTTCCACCGCTTCCGGCCAGCGGCGAGTAATCAAGACCTTGGGTTTGGACATATTGCTTCCTTGGGATATCGGTTGAATGGAGTTGTTGAGCCGTTCTTTACTCGACCCGTAACGTAAACGTTACAGGCCCATCATTAATTAACGCCACTTTCATATCAGCGCCAAATTCGCCAAATTGGCTGCCGGGAAAAATCAAACCAGCTTTTTGCTGCAAATAGCCAAATAATTCCAGGCCTTTTTGTGGCGGGGCAGCCGAGGCAAAACTGGGGCGATTGCCTTTTTGAGTATCGGCTGCCAGGGTGAATTGCGGCACCAACAATAAGCCACCCTGGATATCACGCAAGCTCAAATTCATTTTGTCGTCTGCATCCGCAAAAATACGGTAATTTAAAATACGCTCCAGCAAGCGGTCTGCTTGAACTGTACTGTCGTTTTTCTCTACTGCAACCAACGCCATGATGCCCTGCTGAATGAAACCGATATCGATACCTGAAACGGTGACTTTTGCTTCGGTGACGCGTTGAATGATGCTGATCATGTATGGGGTGAATGATTGATACCAATATCAAAATAGTATCGGTTCTAGGATGTTGCGAAAAGCAAAAAATTGGGTTGGGTGATTCTAAGATGGAAAATAATCTGAAAAAGCTATGTCTTGACTGAGTTTGTTGAACGCAGTTGCATAATCCATCAAGGTAAGAGGAAAAAAGCTTCTTCACCTGTAAGGTTGAAGCGTTTTTAGCGGGTTTACGACGGGTAGCGCAAGACCTATTAGCCTTTAACAGATCAGGAGTATTGTCAGAGTATGGAATTGTTGTGGGTCAACAAGTGGCTACTCTGCACGAAGCCTTTAAACGCTTTCAACAACAAATTAGGGTAATTAACCCGTGTTCATCGCGCCTGACTTCCGCAGCCAATACAACACAATCTCACATAGGGTGGCCGGTTCCACCGGTTTTCCAATATGGGCATCCATTCCGGCGGCCAGACAGGCATCGCGGTCTTCATCAAAGGCATTGGCGGTCAAGGCCAAAATCGGGATGTTCTCCATGCCTGGTAGCAAACGAATGGCGCGGGTAGCCTCCAGTCCATTCATTACCGGCATCTGCACATCCATCAGGATTAGGGCATAGCCGCCACGTCGTGCCATGTCGAGTGCTTGCTGGCCATCTGTGGCAATCTCCGGCGCGAGGCCGACGTCCTCCAACAGGAACGTCATCACCTCGCAGTTAATCGGTTCGTCTTCTGCGACCAGCACTCGGGTGCCGGGAAACAGTCGGGCTAAAGCCAAGTGCGGAGGCTCGTCGGTTTCTGTTGCTGTCGCCGCTTGCAGGTCCTCCACCCGTCTGAGCCGGACGGTCGCCCAGAAGGTGCTGCCGACTCCTTCCTGACTGAACACTCCCGCATCGCCGCCCATCAGTTCTGCTATACGTCTGGAGATAGTCAAGCCCAGTCCTGTGCCGCCATACTTGCGGCTAATGGAGTCGTCGGCCTGAGTAAATGCGTGGAATAGCCGTTCCTGCTGTTCGGCGCTGATACCGATGCCCTGATCGGCAACCTCGATCTTCAGCAACACACTGAATTGGTCTTCTTCTGCAATGCTGGCGCGGACGGTAATCTGACCTTGTGCGGAGAACTTGATGGCGTTGCTGGTGAAGTTCAGTAGAATCTGCCGTAGCCGCAAAGCGTCGCCACGCAGCCGCTCGGGCAGTGCTGAATCGATATGCCACGACAAACCCAGTCCCTTGGCCCTGGCAGGAGCATCCTGCATCTGCATGGCGTCGTCAATGGCTTCTGCAAGCAAAAATTCTTGATCTTCCAGCGTCAGCCGGTCTGATTCAATCTTGGATAGATCGAGGATGTCATTTATGATGTCGAGCAGGTGTTTCGCCGCACTCTGGCTTTTGTTGAGCCAGTCGATCTGTTTAGGGTCTGTGGCGTGTCGCAACACCATGTCGGTCATGCCGATAATGCCATTAAACGGGGTGCGTAGCTCATGGCTCATGTTGGCCAGGAAAATGCTCTTGGCGCGGTTGGCGGCTTCTGCATCATCACGGGCTTTTGAAAGTTCGGCGGTGCGGGCCAGCACCAGTTCTTCGAGGTGATGGCGGTGTTTTTCAAGTTCGGCTTCAGCCTGTTTACGGTTGGTAATGTCTTGCACCAGAGCAACAAAGTAGTTAATCGTGCGGTCGGGTTTGCGGACGCAGCACACGGAAGTCGATGCGTAAATGACTGAGCCGTCCTTGCGAATGAAGCGCTTGTCGAGTGAATAGCTTTCGCTTATCCCATCAATGATGCGATTGAACTGCGCAACATCGCGTTCTATGTCTTCGGGATGTGTGATTTCCGTCCAGGTTAGAGTTACCAATTCTTCACGCGGGTAGCCAAAAATTTCACAAAGCCGATCATTGACCTCAATCCAGCCTTTTTCCACCGAAGTGATGGCAAAACCAAGCAGCGGCAGGTTGAAATAGCTGCGAAATCGCTTTTCGCTCTCCCTCGCTAAATCCTCCTCACGCTTTTTGGCAGTGATGTCCTGCATGGCGCCGATCATTCGAATGGCTTGGCCATGTTCATCACGCAGCACATAGCCGCGATCCATGACTTGCGCATAGCTGCCATCGGCTTTTAGAAAGCGGTAATCATCATGCCAGACATGCAGTTCAGGGCAGTTCAAAACTGCAAAGAACGATTCGTGTATGCTTTCCCGGTCATCCGGATGCACTCGCTCAAACCACCAATGGGCGTCTACCGTGCCTTCGACGACCTCGGTCCAGCCGAAGACGGTTGTACCTGCCTCGTTCCATTGTTGGGTATCGTGGATTACATCCCAATCCCAAATCACATCGTTGGCCGCTTTGTTTGCGAAACGATAGCGTTCAATCATCGCATGCAGTTCTTCCTCCGCCCGCTTGCGTTCGCTGATGTCTTGAAAAGAGCCGAAAAGGCGAATGATACGGCCCGAGTCATCGTACTCAGCTTGCCCTCGGGCGACACCTTGCCGAATTTGACCATCCTGTCGAATGGCGCGAAGCTCAAGCTCGTAGGGTGTGCCTTTAGATACGCACAATTCGACTGCCGCCCGCAAACTATCCATGTCCTCTGCCACATAAATAGCCGGGTGCTCTGCAAACGAAGGTGCACCGCGCGCGGGATCTCGCTGGAAAATGCGAAACAGCTCGTCCGACCAGCGCGTTTGGTCTGGCTCGATATCCCATTCCCAGCTACCGATATTGGCAATATGCTCCGTACGAGCCAGCATGGCGTGGTTGTGTTGAAGCGAGTCTTCCATCCGCCTGAATTTAGTGATGTTCTCATGAGCAATAATTACACGTCGAGGTACTTCGCCGTTGATTGGCGTGACCCGCTCGATGAACCACTGTTTGGCAGTTGGCGAATGGCACGGGTACTCTATCTCGAAGGATGGGAGTCTGCCGGAAATCACACCCCGTATGCCATCGGCGACGAGGGTGGCTACCTCCAGGGATTTATTGCTCGACGCTTTTTCGCAGACATCGAAGTAGTTGCACCCCTCGGATACGGCGTGCGGATCGATACCATTCAGTTCCCCAAAATCGCGGTATGCCTTGTTGGTTAGGATGATCTCACCGCGTTCGTCAATCACCGTGATATGGGCCGACAGTCCGTCTATCGTGGATTGAAGAAATCTTTCCGAGGTTCTCAGCGCTTCGTCCACCTGCTTGTGCTCGGTGATGTCTTGGGCAGCACCGTAAAGGCCGATTGTATTGCCTGTCGAATCAAACTCGACTTCACCTTGCACCCATAACCATCCACTACTTCCGTCTTTTCTTAAGGATTCCAGCTCCAGCGTATAGGGAGTTTTGGTTTGCCTGGTATGGGCTATGGCCGAGGACAATCTCTCCCAGCTTTCAGGGGTGAACAGTTTGCTGTGCTCGGTAAAGGGTGGAGGCGGGAGTGA
>CAZJYS010000148.1:0-4969 GCA_964550075.1 uncultured Methylomonas sp. | reverse complement strand
GGTCGCCAGATTTTTGCAAACAGGTTTTTCACATCATCCAGATAGCTAAACGCGACCGGAATCACCAACAAACTGAGCAAGGTCGAAGTGACCAGGCCGCCAATCACCGCCACTGCCATTGGGCTACGGAATGAGGTATCGGCGATACCTGTGCCTAGGGCAATTGGCAACATACCCGCACCCATGGCGATGGTCGTCATCACGATAGGCCGGGCGCGTTTGTGGCAGGCATCCATCAAGGCGTCAAAGCGGCTTAAGCCATGCTCACGTCGGGCGACGATGGCGTATTCGACCAACAAAATCGAGTTTTTGGTGGCAATACCCATTAACATGATCAAGCCGATTAATGAGGGCATGGAAAAACTTTTGTCTGCCAATAACAAACCGACAAACGCGCCGCCAAATGACAAAGGCAAGGCCACCAGGATAGTGATCGGTTGCAGAAAATCCTTGAATAACAGAATCAGCACGATAAAAATGCACAGCACGCCGATCAACATGGCCAAGCCGAAACTGGCAAACAATTCGCCCATCATTTCTGCATCGCCGATACTGATTTGCCTGACCCCGGCCGGAAGATTTTGAATGCTCGGTAATTTCTGTACCGCCGCGCTCACGTCGCCTAATGGCAGGCTTGAAAGTTCGACTTCAAAGTTGATATTCCGGGATCGGTCGTATCGGTCGATGACGGCAGGGCCGCTGGAAAGCTCCAGTGTCGCCACTTGATTGACCATGACAGCCCCTATACCTGGCTTGCTTGAGGGTACCGATAAACGTTCCAGTACTGACATATCCTGTCGACCGCTTTCGGCTAGTTTGACCATGATGGGCACTTGGCGTTGCGACAAATTGAATTTAGGCAGCGCCATATCGTAATCGCCAATGGTGGCAATTCGCATGGTTTCGGCAATAGCGGCCGAGGTCACGCCCAAATCAGCGGCGCGGGCGAAATCCGGTTTCACTGAAATTTCAGGTCTAACCAGGGCCGCGCTGGAGGCGATATTGCCTATGCCGGAAATGGTTCTTAAATCCTTTTCGACGGCGCGGGCTGCGGCACTTAAGGCTTGTGGATCGTCGCCGCTGAGCACCAGGACATATTTTTCCCCTGTTGCGCCCAAGCCGACTTTAGTGCGAACTCCGGGTAAGGCTTTCAAGGCTTCGCGAATATCGCGTTCGATAACTTGTTTACGCACAGGTCTGTCCTGGCGGTTGGCCAGCAGTACGGTCAGGCTGGCCTTGCGCACTTCACCGCTGCCCGCCGAAGGGGCCAAGGGATCGGTGCCGACCGAGCCGTCGCCGATAGTGGTATAGATGGTATTGACATAGGGCACGGAGGCAACCAATTGTCTGGCGGATTCGGCAGCGGCATGCGTTTGAGCCAATGTAGCACCGGGTGGTAATTCCACCATCACCTGACTTTGCGGATTGTCATCCGGTGGGATAAAACCTTGAGGCAACAGCGGGATCAGCGCGATTGAACCGATAAAAAAAGCGATGGCGGCTGCCAGAGTGATCAAACGATGTTTTAGACACCAACCTGCGAATTTCAGGTAATAGCGCATGATTCGACCATCGGGTGCGTTGATTTCCCGGGTACTCTTCAACATATAAGCCGACATCATGGGCGTCAGCATGCGCGCCACGACTAGAGACGCAAATACCGCCAGGGCGGCTGTCCAGCCAAATTGCTTGAAAAATCGCCCGGCAATGCCGCTCATAAACGCGGTGGGTAAAAACACAGCGATCAAGGTAAACGTAGTGGCTACCACAGCCAGACCAATTTCGTCAGCCGCTTCCATGGCAGCCTGATAAGGGGTTTTGCCCATGTGTAAATGCCGGACGATGTTTTCGACTTCCACAATGGCATCATCCACCAATATGCCGATAACCAACGATAACGCCAGCAAGGTGACGACATTGATCGAAAAACCAAAAAAATACATGCCCATAAACGCCGGAATCGCCGACAAGGGCAGGGCGACGGCAGAGATGAATGTCGCCCGCCATTCTCTAAGAAACAACCACACCACAAACACGGCCAGCAGCGCGCCTTCATAGAGCAGTGTCATGGAGCCCTGAAACTCCTCGGCGACGGGGATGACAAAATTAAAAGCTTCAGTAAATTCAATATCCGGATTTGTCAGCTTTAATGCCTCAATGGCTTTTTGCACGCCTTCGCCAACCTCCACTTCGCTAGCACCGCGGCTGCGGGTGACTTCAAAGCCGACCACCGGCTGACCGTTTAATAGCGCCAGTGAACGCGGTTCGGCCACGCTGTCGTTGATGCTGGCGATTTGTTCCAGACGAATGCTGCGGCCATCGGGCAGCGATAAAGCCATGGGGCGTAATTCTTCAACTGAGGTGACATTGGCTAACGTGCGAACAGGTTGCTCGCCGCTGCCCAAGTCGGCTCGACCGCCGGAACTTTCTTGCTGAATTTGCCTTAATTGTCGCGAAATATCCGCAGCAGTGGTGCCCAGGGATTGCAGTTTGATCGGATCCAGCGCAATCGTGATTTCACGACTCACCCCGCCAACCCGTTTGACATTGCCTACACCCCGGATGCTCAGCAATTGTTTGCTGATACTGTCATCCACAAACCAGGATAAGGCTTCATTATCACGTTTACTGGATGCCACGGTAAACGCCAGTATCGGGGCACCGGCGACATCCAGCTTGGTGACTATCGGGTCACGTAAATCACCGGGCAAATCTGCTCGTACTTTGGCGACAGCCGAGCGCACATCATCCAGGGCTTCCTGTACCGGTTTTTCCAGCCGGAATTCTGCCGTCATGGTGACGCTGCCATCCTGAACTTTGGTGGTGATGTGCTTGAGTCCTTGCACGGTAGCCAGGGAGTTCTCAATTTTTCTCGCTACATCCGTTTCCAGTTGTGACGGTGAGGCACCGGGTAAACTACAAACGACGCTGATAGTCGGCAATTCCAGGTCAGGAAAGTTCTGGATTTTCATGTTTTTAAAACTGATCAACCCCCCGATAGTCAGCATCACAAACAACATGATGGACGGTATGGGATTGCGGATACACCAGGCGGAGACGTTCATGGTTGCACCACTTTAACGGTATCGCCATCGGCTAAAAAGGCTGCACCACTGCCGACCAAACGGTCATCTGGATTAATGCCGGACAATATTTCGAATCGATCGCCGGTACGTCTGCCCAGTTGGACTTTGACTTGGGTGACGGGGGCTTGATCGCCGGTTTGTGGTCCTAAACGAAACACATAACTAAAACCTTCTCGCAACGATAGCGCGGTCTGGGGGATCGTCAATGCGGTACTGGTGCCCAGAGAAAACTCGCCTTGTGCAAACATGCCGGGACGGAAGCCTTGACGGCTTGCATCCGGCAGGTCGACATAAACCAAACCATTCCGACTTTGCGCATCGAGAGTGGGTCCCAGGAAACGAATCTGACCTTCAACCTGCCCCACGTTGGGCACTAGAACATGAACTTTCAGTCCGGGTTTTAATTGCGCCATTTCCGCCGCAGTGACTTCTGCGCGCCATTCCAAGCGGTGTTGGCGAATCAATCTGAATAATTCCTGACCTGGTGTAGCAACCGCGCCCAGCGTGGCTGTGCGCGAGGAGATTATTCCATTGTCGCTGGCCAACACCCGGGTATGTTTTTGCCGGAGTAATTGATTATCCAGCTGGGCTTTTGCGGAGGCCACCCGGGCTGCTGCGGTTTTTTCGCTAGTCAGATATTGGGTGATTTGTTGGGCACTGAAAGCGCTGGAACCGGCAGCTTGACGGGCACGGTCCGCATTTTGACTGGCCTCGCTTAAACTGGCTTCTGCTTCAGCAAGCAAGGCTTTATGCTGCGCCACATCAGCCAGTACACTTTCGTCGGCAAATACGGCTAGGATCTGGCCTTTGCGAACGGATTCACCGACATCGACACGCACTTCCTGCAAACGCAAATCGCTGACTTCTGCACCGATGATGGCTTCTTGCCAGGCGGCTATGGAACCGTTAGCGGTTAAGCTGGAAGGAATGTCGAGTTGTTCGGGTTTAATCACTTTGACGCTGAGCGACGGACGAGCCAATGCTTGAGCATTGGGTTGTTCTTCGCCATAGGCTTGATGGATGCTTAAACTGATCCAGACAAGACTTGCAAAAAGAGCTGTCCATTGGCTAATTATCATGCTGTTCCTCCAGCAAAGTTTTTGGCAAGGTTGATGGGTTTCGATAGCATCGAGATTTTGTGTTCACAGGCTTTCAAGCCTGGCTTCCTGATAGGCGTTGCCGCGCTTCGGCCTCTATCATGGCGAGCGCGTAGGATGTCAAACTGCTGGCCAACACATCAATGGCTTGGGGTGTTTCTATGATTTGGGGGGTAATGGTTTTAACGACGTCATACCCCACATAAAAATGCACAGCCATCCCTATCATGGCAAACGCCAGCCGATGCAAATTATTATCAATTTGAGCCAGTCCAAAATGTTGCTTGAGCATGGCAACCATGGCGGTGTGTTGTGGCTTGATTTCGTTGTCGATTTCCTGTTGCCAGGTGCCTGTGGGTTCCAGCATTTCCCGATAGTGCAATTTCATGACCAGACGTAATGCTTCGCCTTTTTTTAATGGCTCAAGAAATTCTTTGAAAAACAGAGCGAGTGCTTCCGGTAACGGTAGTTCTGAGAAAGTTTCGATGCTTGAGTAACAGGGTTTGTCCCCTAGCGGTTCTGTAAAAGCGGTGCGATAAAGTCCGGCTTTATCGCCAAAGTAATAGCGTATGGCTGACAGATTGACACCTGCCAGCTCACAAATCTCGCGAGTTGTGGCGCCTTCAAAACCTTTTTCAGCAAAGATTTGCAAAGCCGCCATCACCAAATTATTGCGTGCGTCATTGGCTTTTGATGAGGTGTCTGAGTGGGTGGTCAATGGATAATCCTAAAGTCAATCAAACGATTGATTTAGATTGTGTCAATCAAACGATTGATTGTCAAATT
>CAZJYS010000147.1:0-5012 GCA_964550075.1 uncultured Methylomonas sp. | reverse complement strand
GCTCGTAAAACTTCGTTTTTGCGCTGAGGTAGCCGTTGCAGTTGAAAACGACCTTGAGGAGATTCCAATACTGTTTCCATGAATAAGTCAGATGTAGCGACAATTTGCCACGCGGCGAAATGCCACATTTTCAGCGACATTTCGATTCGATAAACTAAATGCAACTCTTGTATGCGCCCTAACGGGAATCAGAGTTACTTCCCTCTCCAGACGGTCAGATATCTTCTCGAATCTGACCGTTTTTTTTGCCTGTTGCCAGGCACACGGTCATGCCATCGCAAATAAGTTTTTGAAATTCGAGCTGGATTGCTCAGCTATGGCTTCGACAGTGGTATTTCTGAGTTCAGCGATATGTTCGGCGACATGACGTACATAAGTCGGATAATTGGGTTTACCCCTGTAAGGCACTGGCGCCAAATACGGTGAATCGGTTTCGATCAGAAATCGCTCTGCCGGTACTTTTTGCGCCACTTCCTTGATTGCCAGTGCGTTTTTAAACGTGACAATGCCGGAAAAAGAAATATAAAAATTCAAATCCAGGGCTTTTTCGGCGTAAGCCCAATCTTCGGTAAAACAATGAATGATGCCGCCTACCTGATCCGCTCCTGCTGCACGCAATACATCCAGGGAATCATGTCCGGCTTCGCGGGTATGAATAATCAATGGTTTTTTCAGGTTTTTAGCCACAGTGATGTGATTTTTAAAGCGCTGATGCTGCCACTCCAGGTCACCTTTACTGTGAAAATAATCCAGCCCGGTTTCGCCTATTGCAATGATTTTGGGATGACTGGCCAACTGCATCAGTTCATCCACTGTCGGCTCACGGCCTTCGGTAACATTCGGATGCACGCCTACCGACAAGGAAATATCGTCGTAAGGCTCCACCAATGCCAACATGTCGGGATAGGATTCCAGATCAATGGCGATGCAAAGCATATGCTGGATTTGTTGGCTCCTAGCCTGCTCAACAAAAGCAGCAAAGTCGTCGTTGTAGGGTTTCAGATCGATGCGATCCAGATGACAGTGGGAGTCAATAAACATGAAGGCTTAAGATTATGCGCCGGTCAGAACTAACACTCATCCGGCAGGTCAATTACATAGTGTGAGTTGAACGATCCGATTCCAGTGCACCAGCCAGATAGGTTTCGATTTTATTCCTCGCGATACCGCCGTCCTGATCGCTAAACTGCACCCCAATTCCTGGTGATCGATAGCCTTCGGCACCAGCCGGGGTTTTCCAGATAATTCTACCGGCAATCGGCAAGCGTTCGGTTTCTTCCATCAAATTCAGCAACATAAACACCTCTTCACCCATTTCATATTCGCGCTTGGTAGGAATGAATAGGCCACCATTTTTGATAAACGGCATATACGCGGCAAACAGCGCATTTTTGTCTTTAATGGATAACGACAAGATACCTTGTCTGGGAGCTGCTGTTTCTGCCATGGTTTATCCGGTAGTAAGTTGCGACCAGCGAATTAATAATTGTTCAAGCATCAGTTGTTTGTTGATTTGGCTGCTGAGCTGCGAATGTGCTTCGAGCAAAGCATCATAAAACGCGTAAACCTGCTTCAATTCTAGCCGTCCAGCCAACGCTTGCAAAGACTTTTTAAAATCAGGATTTTGCAGGGTATGGGAATCCGCCCGATACGCCATTTTAGTAAGATCTGCAATCCAACTGATCATCCATTTCAACAACACCGACAACTCAAGTTTATCCTGTTTTTGCCATTGCTCGGCCAGCGCAATGAGATTGGCTTTACCTTCCGCAACCAGCATCCAGTTTTGAAACAGCTCTTCCCTAATACTCGACAGATTGTTTTCAGCGTACTGCCTGGCCAGCAATGGCGCGCCTTGGGCCAGACTCAACAATAATTCCGGATTTTGCTTAACAGCCTGTTGTTGCAGCCACTGCATTGCAATAGCTTTATCCGGCGTCTGGCAATGCAGTGATTGACAGCGGCTGCGAATGGTGGCTGGTAATCTAGCCGGTTTATCGGTCAATAATAACAAACAGGTCCGTTCTGTGGGTTCTTCCAGGGATTTCAAAAACGCATTGGCAGCCGCCGTATTCATCAAATCGGCTGGTTCGATAATCACTACCCTATAAGCCGAAAATTGCGGTTTCAGCGCCAATTTGACAATCAGTTGGCGAATTTTATCGATGCCTATGCCCTTTCCCGGCTCCTCGGGCTCAATCAATATGTAATCAGGATGAGTTTGGGCTTCCCACAATTTACATCCCTGACAGACTCCGCAAGCAGCATGATCGGTTAATGGGTGATGACACAACAAGCTACGTGCATAAATCTCGGCCAGATGCCGTTTACCTATGCCAGCACTCCCGCTGATCAATAAGGCTTGCGGAACCCGTTGCAAAACTACATATTCGAGTAATTGCTGCCAAAGTGGGCCTTGCCAGGGATAAACCGTCAAACCGGAGACACTCATGAAGCATCCAGTGAATTCATGTTCGGGTTTGCGGCTTCGTTCAAAAGTGTAAACATGAGTAATAAAGGAAAAAGGCCTGTGCTGCTAACAAAATAGGCCATCAAGGCGCTGTAGGGACTATTGTAAAGGAAATCCTCACCAAACCACCTAAAGTTGGCGTTTCAGCAGGATTTTAAACTTTTAGCAAAAGGCTTTTTAATTCCGAAACACAAGATCCACAACCCGTACCTGCACCTAAACAACGACCAATATCTGCTACGTTAGCCAGATGATGAGTCTTGATTGCTTGCAAGATTGTTTTCTCTCCGATACCAAAACAGGAACAAATGGTGCGTCCGACATCCATTTCACCGGGCGGCGGCAAGCCGCTGAGCAAGCTCAGCCGCTCCTGACGATTTAAGGTGGCTTTGGCAAAAAGACTGCATAGCCAGCCGGGTTCGGGTAGTTCCGTTTTGGCAGAGACCATCACACAGACTGACAGCTGTTGCGCATCTAGTTCTGCATAACGATAACTGCCTTCATCAATATCGGCGAACTCCATAAAATCGTCTGACCGGATCAACCTGTCAGTCAGCAATAATCGGCTCCAGGCAGGAAAATTGTCAATCAGGGTTTGCCCCGCCAATTGATAACGCCAATAGCCATCACCCTTGACCTTGACCAGGTAATCGCAATCTTTAATATTTAACGGATTTCGTGACAATACCAAGGCTTGCCATTTCGGGAGCCAAGGCAGGATGTTGACCGGCGTCTGCTTGCTTTCGGGCTGGCCCGACAAAGGGTCTACCACCGGATTAACCAAAGCATTGACCCTGCCTTGACTACTCAGCTGCTGAGTCCAGTGCATGGGTACAAATAAACAGCCTGGCTTTTGCAATGCGCTTACCTCAACCCTAGCCAGCATGCTGCCCCAGCGACTGTTGATTCGCGCTAGACAGCCTTGCGCCAATCCCAAAGACACTGCGTCCTGAGGATGAATTTCCACCGTGGGTTCGGGCTTGTGACTGTTCAATTTTGGTGCCAGAGCGGTGCGGGTCATGGTATGCCATTGATCCCGCAAGCGACCGGTATTCAAAGTAAAAGGATATTCATCATCGACCGTGTTGACCGGGCCGCGCGGATTGACAGTGATAAAACGGGCTTTGCCGTTATCGGTAAAAAATCGGCCATCAGTAAACAAGCGCGCAGTACCTTGTTGGGCCATTGCATTGACCGGCCATTGCACAGGCTGCAGACTATCAAATTGCTGTTGATTGATATGGGCCAGCGCGGAAATATCGAAATCCCGCAGTCCATGAGCTTGATCGTTTTCAAACCCGGACAAGGCGGCATGTTCCTTAAAAATATCCACACTACCTTGATAAGTAAAGCCAGGAAAGCCCATGCGCTGCGCCACTTCACTGATGATCCACCAATCCGGCTTGGCCTCTCCGGATGGGGTAAAAATCGGTCTTTGTCGGGAAATGCGGCGCTCCAGATTGGTTACCGTGCCATCTTTTTCACTCCAGCCGGTCGCTGGCAATTTCACATCAGCCAGGGCCACAGTATCTGTGTTGGCAATACAGTCGGACACCACCACGAACGGGCAATGTTGCAAAGCCTGTTTGACTTTATCCGCATCCGGCATGGATACAACGGGATTGGTGGCCATGATCCATACCGCTTTGATTCGACCAGCGGCGATGGCGTCAAACATGTCAACGGCTTTCAAACCCGGTCGATTGGCAACCGTGTGGCTTTGCCAAAAACGCCCCACCCGATCGACATGAGCAGGATTTTCCAAGTCCATATGCGCGGCCAGACTGTTTGCCAAGCCTCCGACCTCGCGACCACCCATGGCGTTGGGTTGACCGGTAAAAGAAAACGGCCCCATGCCCGGTTGGCCGATTTTGCCCGTGGCTAAATGACAATTAATAATGGCGTTGCATTTATCCGACCCGGAACTGGATTGATTGATGCCTTGTGAATAAACCGTCACTACTTTTGAATATCCGGCAAACCAGGCAAAAAACTGTGCTAAATCATGTTCAGTCACACTACAAGCACTCGCCAGCTGTTCCAAGTCGCCAGCACTCGCCTGCGCAGCAGCCAGACAACTGGCAAAATCATCACAATGGCTGTCAATATAGCTTTGATCGAGCGCGTCGGTGTTGGCCAGATAAGCCAACAAACCGTTGAATAATACGCCATCCATGCCCGGTTTAACGGCCAGATGCAGGTTGGCAATATCGCAAGTACTGGTCTGGCGAGGATCGATGACTACAATTTTCGTATCGGGATTTCGTTCTTTGGCCCGCCGTATCCGTTGAAAAGCAATGGGATGGCACCAGGCGGTATTGGAACCAACCAATACGATCAGTTCAGCTTGCTCTAGATCTTCATAATTGCACGGAACCGCATCAGCCCCAAAAGCGCGCTTGTAACCCACTACGGCGGAAGACATGCATAATCTGGAATTGGTATCGATATTGGCCGACCCCAGAAAGCCTTTCATCAATTTGTTGGCGACGTAGTAATCTTCAGTCAAAAGCTGACCCGACACATAAAACGCCACGGCATC
>CAZJYS010000146.1:0-5099 GCA_964550075.1 uncultured Methylomonas sp. | reverse complement strand
CCACAGTCGAAATTGACAACGTTCTGCAACAACAGTACCTTAGCCAGCTTTGTTAGAAATTGTTTTCAAACCCGAATCCCAAGAGCCATTAATGGAAGAATTTAGCCGCATCAGTCGCCTCCCGCCTTATGTTTTTAATATCGTTAATGAACTGAAAGCCAAGGCGCGCGCCGATGGTGAAGATATTATCGATTTTGGCATGGGCAATCCCGATCAACCGACACCGCCGCATATCGTCAAAAAAATGATAGAAGTGGCGGAGCGTGAGGATACGCATCGCTATTCAGTTTCCAAAGGGATTCCGCGTCTGCGTAAAGCCATTTGTACTTGGTACAAAAATCGTTTTGACGTGGATCTGGATTTCAATACCGAAGCCATCGTCACGATAGGCTCAAAGGAAGGCTTGTCGCATCTGGCTTTGGCTACTTTGGGACCTGGCGATGTGGTATTGGTGCCGAACCCAGCCTACCCGATTCATCCTTATGGCGTAGTCATCGCCGGCGCTGATATTCGCCATGTGCCATTGACGCCGGGTATAGATTTTTTTGAGGAATTACAAAAAGGTATCGCCGAATCCTGGCCCAAGCCAAAAATGCTGATTCTGAATTTTCCGGGCAATCCCACCAGTCAATGCGTGGAGCTGGATTTCTTTGAAAAAGTAGTGGCGATCTGTAAAGAGCACAACATCTGGATCGTACATGACATTGCCTATGCTGATATCGTGTTTGATGGCTATGTTGCGCCTTCCATTCTGCAAGTGCCTGGGGCCAAGGATATAGCCGTCGAGTTCTTCTCCTTGTCCAAAAGCTACAACATGCCTGGCTGGCGTGTCGGTTTTATGTGCGGCAACCCTACCCTGGTGGCTGCCTTGACTCGTATCAAATCCTATATGGATTACGGTACCTTTACCCCGATTCAAGTCGCTGCGATTACCGCTTTGGAAGGTCCGCAGGATTGCGTCAAAGAAATCTGCGAAATGTATCGGGTGCGCCGCGATGTATTGTGCGACGGTCTGAACGCCATGGGTTGGGCCGTGGAAAGACCCAAAGCCACCATGTTTGTCTGGGCTAAAATTCCGGATGCCTACAAGGGCATGGGCTCGATCGAATTCGCCAAAAAATTGATTATCGATGCCAAAGTAGCGGTATCGCCCGGCATCGGTTTTGGCCAACACGGCGACGATCATATTCGCTTTAGTTTGATCGAAAACGAACACCGAACCCGCCAAGCACTGCGCAGCATCCGTAATATGCTGAAGAAAGACAACGTAGTATAATCGCGACCCATTTGATGTCACGCTAGGAGTCAGGTTTGAAGCCGGTAAAAATAGGTGTTTTGGGATTAGGAACGGTCGGTGGCGGCACCGTGAATGTACTTACAAGGAATGCCGAGGAAATAGCCCGCCGCGCAGGCCGGGAAATTATCGTCAGCCGGGCTTCTGCTCGCAACCTGACGCAATCCAGAATTTGTGACACACAAAATATCGCGCTAACCGCCGATCCTTTTGACATCGTCAACGATCCCGACATCGACATTGTGGTGGAACTGATCGGTGGTTACGATCTGGCCAAACAACTGGTCTTGACCGCCATCGCCAATGGCAAGCATGTCGTGACTGCCAACAAAGCCCTGATTGCCCTGCATGGCAATCAGATTTTTGCAGAAGCCAGCAAAAAAGGCGTGATGGTGATGTTCGAAGCCGCTGTGGCTGGCGGTATACCCATTATCAAAGCCATCCGCGAAGGCCTGAGCGGTAACCGCATCAACTGGCTGGCTGGCATCATCAACGGCACCGGCAATTTCATCCTCACCGAAATGCGTGACAAAGGTCGTGATTTTGCAGATGTACTCGCTGAAGCTCAAGCCCTGGGTTATGCAGAAGCCGACCCTACTTTTGATGTGGAAGGCATAGACGCCGGGCATAAACTGACCATACTGGCTTCGATTGCATTTGGCATTCCGCTGCAATTCGACAAAGTGTTTACCGAAGGGATTACCCAAATCACCCGCGACGATGTCGGTTACGCCGAAGAATTGGGGTATCGCATCAAACATTTGGGCATCGCCCGCAAAACTGCACAAGGTATCGAGTTACGGGTGCATCCCACCCTGATTCCCAAACGCCGCTTGATCGCCAATGTCAACGGCGTCATGAATGCCGTATTGGTCTGCGGTGATGCGGTTGGCCCCACTTTATACTACGGTGCTGGCGCAGGTGCAGAACCTACCGCGTCTGCCGTGGTTGCGGATCTGGTAGATGTGGTTCGCGCCATGACCAGCGATCCGGAAAACCGCGTGCCGCATCTGGCGTTTCAAGCCAATGCGATTGTCGATATTCCGGTATTGTCGGCAGATAACATCAAAACCGCTTATTACCTGCGCTTGACTGCCGAGGACAAACCTGGCGTTTTGGCTGATGTCACCCGCATTTTGGCAGCGCATCAAATCAGCATTGAAGCGTTGATTCAAAAAGAACCTCAACGCGGCGAGTCCTCAGTGCCCATCATCATGCTGACTCAGCTCACTTTAGAAAAAGAAATGAATGCGGCGATTGCCGAAATCGAAGCGCTGAACACCGTCAGCGGCAAAGTTGCACGCATCCGCCTGGAAACCTTAGGATAAAAAATGGCTACCCCAACTCGTTACACCGGCATTATTGAAAAATATCGCGATCGCTTGCCTGTCTCACACGACACCCGCTTGATCAGCTTATGCGAAGGCAACACCCCACTGATTCAACTGCAAAATATTCCGCGTCTGATTGGCAAAGACGTGGATATTTACGTGAAATTCGAAGGCTTGAATCCAACCGGTTCATTCAAAGATCGTGGCATGACCATGGCCGTCACCAAAGCCGTCGAAGAAGGCAGTCAAGCGATTATCTGCGCGTCTACGGGCAACACTTCAGCTGCGGCTGCGGCTTATGCAGTGCGTGCAGGCATCCGGGCATTTGTATTAATTCCAGAAGGCAAGATTGCCTTGGGCAAATTGGCGCAAACCCTGATGTACGGCGCTAAAATCATCCAGATTAAAGGCAACTTTGACGATGGCATGTCGATAGTCAAAAAAATCACCGATTATGCACCGGTCACCATCGTTAACTCGATCAATCCTTATCGTCTGGAAGGCCAAAAAACCGCCGCCTTCGAAATCGTCGACGCCTTGGGCGATGCACCCGATTTCCACTGTTTGCCGGTGGGTAATGCCGGTAATATCACCGCCTACTGGAAAGGCTATAAAGAATACGCCACCGATTCTGCAAAACACAAAGCCGTTACCAAAAAACTGCCGGTGATGTGTGGCTATCAAGCCGCTGGTGCTGCGCCGTTTGTGTTACGCGAAATGGTGGATAACCCGGAAACCGTTGCCACCGCCATTCGTATCGGTCATCCGCAATCCTGGGATGGCGCCTGGACTGCGCAAAAGCAATCCGGCGGCTGGTTTGAAAAATTCACCGATGCCCAAATACTGGCCGCGCAAAAAATGTTGTCGGCTTACGAAGGCATTTTCTGCGAACCGGCTTCAGCCACTTCTTTGGCAGGTGCGCTAAACGACATCGCACTGGGCAATATTCCTGAAGGCAGCAAGATAGTCTGCACCCTGACCGGCAACGGCATCAAAGATCCGGATACCGCGATTGCCCAATGCAAGGACGATCAGCCTATGACCGTCGATGCCACCCTGGATGCGGTCAAAAAAGCCATTCTGGATAATATGTGATCCACTGTTTTAACCCAGACAAGCCGGCCACCGCCGGCTTTTTTATTGCCTGATATGTATTTACAAGGCGTCAAAAAAATCATCGCCCAGCGCCCTTTTGCCGAATCGCCCCAGCTCAGCGAGCTTGACCCTGTGCTACAGCGCATATTCAGCAGTCGCGGTATTCAATCTTCGGAAGAACTGGAAAAATCCTTAGCCAAACTGCCATCGCCCTGGTTATTGAGCGGCATGCAGTCCATGGTCGAGCATTTGATTACGGCCATCAAACAGCAACAAGCTATTTGTGTGGTCGCCGATTTCGATGCCGACGGGGCAACGAGCTGCGCGTTGGCCATCAAAGGCCTAGCTTTGCTGGGTGCCAAAAAGCTGAATTTTGTGGTGCCGAATCGTTTTGAATACGGATATGGCCTGACGCCGGAAATCGTCGAGCTGGTCAAACAGCAAAATCCCGACATCATTCTGACGGTCGACAATGGCATTTCCAGCGTGGAAGGTGTCAAAGCCGCCCAAATGGCAGGCATCAAAGTATTGATTACTGATCATCATTTAATCGGCCAGGAAATACCGCCCGCCGACGCCATCGTCAATCCCAACTTGCCCGATGACAAATTCCCCAGCGGCCATATTGCCGGGGTTGGGGTGATGTTTTATGTGCTGATGGCGTTGCGCATCCGTTTGCGCGAACTGCATTGGTTTGAACAGAAAAAATTACCCGAACCCAATCTGGCGCAGCTGTTGGATTATGTGGCTTTGGGCACTGTGGCTGATGTCGTGGCGCTGGATCAGGTCAACCGGATTCTGGTGCATCAGGGGTTATTGCGGATACGCTCCGGCCAGTGTCAGTGCGGGATTAAGGCGTTGGTGGAAATTTCCGGTCGCCAGCTGGCCAGTATTCATGCCGCCGATTTGGGGTTTGCCATCGCCCCACGCCTGAATGCAGCGGGCCGCATGGATGATATGTCTTTAGGGATTCAATGCCTGTTGACCGAAGACACCGAATTAGCCAGAGATATTGCCGTGCAACTGGACGCCTTGAATCAGGACCGAAAGGAAGTCGAAGGCCAGATGAAAACCGAAGCCATGGCTTTGTTGGCGGACATGAAAGCCCTGGACGAACAACATGTACCTGCCGGGGTGTGTTTGTACGACGCCAACTGGCATCAGGGTGTGATCGGCATCCTGGCCTCACGCATCAAAGATCGTTTGCACAGACCCATCATCGCTTTTGCTCCTAGCGATAATGGCGAAATCAAGGGCTCGGCACGTTCCATCAACGGCGTGCATATTCGCGATGTATTAAGCGACATTGCCGCGGCGCATCCGCAATTGCTGAGCAAGTTCGGCGGCCACGCCATGGCGGCAGGCCTGAGCATCAAATT
>CAZJYS010000145.1:0-5157 GCA_964550075.1 uncultured Methylomonas sp. | reverse complement strand
GTTTGTCGAGGCATGGCTTTGTCATAAATCACCAGGCCAGATTGGATTTGAATTTATCACGTAGCCCATCATTAACAAACAGGGGTACTAATAAGGCCAAACCCAATTATCGGCGTCGGGTAGATCCGCACCGTATTCGTAAGCGTAATTACGACATTCGATTTGCATATCGCGCATTTTTTCTTTGACATGCGCGCCTGCCACCTTCAGTGCAGGGACTCGATCTATTGCATCGATGACCAGACTATAGCGGTCAATCTCATTTTGAATCGCCAATTCCAAAGGCGTGTTGATGCTACCTTTTTCTTTATAGCCGCGCACATGCAGATTTTTGTGATTATTACGACGATAAGCCAATCGATGAATCAACCAGGGATAGCCGTGGAAGTTGAACAAAATCGGCTTGTCCAGCGTGAACAGGCTATCAAAGTCTTTGTCTGACAAGCCATGCGGATGTTCGGCAGCCGGAGTGATTTTGTACAAATCGACCACGTTGACGAAGCGTACTTTCAGGTCAGGGAATTGTTCCCGCAAAATCACAGTGGCCGCCAAAGCTTCCTTGGTTGGAATATCACCTGCGCTGGCAATTACGAGATCCGGTTCGCAGCCGGTATCGTTACTGGCCCATTCCCAAATCCCAATCCCTTTGGTGCAATGCTTGATAGCCGCATCCATGTCCAGATATTGCAGATGCTTTTGTTTGTCGGAGACGATGACGTTGATATAGTCAGTGCTTTGCAGGCAGTGATTACTGACCGCCAATAAAGTGTTCACATCCGGTGGTAGATAGATGCGGGTTACAGCAGGGCTTTTATTGACCACCACATCCAGAAATCCAGGGTCCTGATGGGTGAAACCATTATGATCCTGACGCCAGACTGTTGAGGTAATCAACAGATTCAACGAAGAAATCGGCGCTCGCCAAGGCACGGCACTGGACATTTCCAGCCATTTGGCATGCTGGTTGAACATCGAATCGATGACATGCACAAAGGCTTCGTAAGTAGAGAAAAAGCCGTGGCGTCCGGTCAGTAAATAACCTTCCAGCCAGCCTTCCAGGGTATGCTCCGAGAGCATTTCCATCACTCGACCGTCAGGAGATAACTCACCGCCATCCGCATCTTCCGGCAGGTAATCGGCCAGCCAGGTTTTCTTGCTGACCTGATAAATGTCGTCCAGTTTGTTTGATGTGTTTTCATCAGGGCCAAATACCCGGAAATTGTGCATATTGTCGCGCATGATGTCACGCAAAAACTTGCCCAACGGACGGGTGTTTTCTGCGCTGGTAGTGCCGGGTTTAGCCACTTCGATACCGTAGTCGCGAAAATCAGGCATCCGTAAGGCTTTGCGCAGCCGACCGCCATTGGCGTGCTGATTGGCACTCATTCTACGTGCACCTTTAGGCGCCAAGGCTTTCAGTGCAGGTTGCAACTGGCCTTGTTCATCGAATAATTTTTCAGGTTTATAGCTGCGCAGCCAAGCTTCCAATTGTTCAAGATGAGAGGCATTCTCCCGCACGCCGCTCAACGGCACCTGATGCGAACGCCAGAAACCTTCGACCTTATGCCCATCGACTTCTTTCGGGCCGGTCCAACCTTTGGGGGAACGCAATACGATCATGGGCCAGCGTGGTCTGATGGCTTTACCCGTGACGCGCGCTTCTGATTGTATGCGGCGAATTTCCAGCACACAGGCTTCCATGGTCGCAGCCATTTTGGCATGCATGTCCATCGGATCGCTGCCTTCGACAAAGTGCGGTGTCCAGCCGTAACCACGGAACAGGCTTTCCAGTTCTTCATGGCTGATACGTGATAACAACGTGGGGTTGTTAATTTTGTAGCCATTTAAATGCAGAATCGGCAGCACTGCGCCATCGCGGATCGGGTTGAGAAATTTGTTGGAATGCCAGGACGTGGCTAGCGGAGCTGTTTCCGATTCGCCGTCACCCACTACCACAGTCACCAGCAAATCAGGATTGTCGTAAGCCGCGCCAAAGGCATGCGAAATGCTGTAACCCAACTCGCCACCTTCGTGGATGGAGCCTGGGGTTTCCGGGGTGCAATGGCTGCCTATGCCGCCCGGAAAGGAAAATTCTTTAAAAAAATGTAGCAAGCCTTCCTCGTCTTCGCTTTTATTCGGGTAGATTTCGCTGTAAGTGCCTTCCAGATACACCGGGGCTAATACACCTGGCGCTCCATGTCCCGGGCCTGCCAGGAAAATCGCATTCAGATCATATTTGTTGATCAGTCGATTCAGATGGATGTAGCTGAAACTCAGACCCGGACTAGCTCCCCAATGACCTAACAGGCGACGTTTGATATGCTCCGGCTTTAGGGGTTCTTTCAATAAGGGGTTGTCGCGCAGATAGATCATGGCAGCAGCCAGATAATTACAGGCTTGCCAGTAATCGTTGATGGTTTCCAGCTCTTGTTGGGTTACGGATGGGTCGGTCATGTCGAATATCCTCTGAGCGTTAATGGAGAAAAATTTTTGCAGTCATCAAAGATAGAATTTATTAAATTCTAATAGGGCATTTTTACATTTTGGCGATGCTCAAAACCTAATTGATTGCCCTGTCAGCCGATGGTTATCCGTCCTGGGTTTTTTCGTTGAAAAAACCAAATACCCAACGGGTGTATAGAATCATCAAGGGAAGGGCACCGCCTACAAACCCGAGCAATATTTGCAAGCTTAACTGACTGGCGCTGCTGTCCCAAATAGTCAGAGAACTGTTTAAGGAAATATTGGACGGCAACAAAAAAGGAAATAACGAAAAACCAAAGGTCAGTACTACCATGATCATGCTGGTTGAACTGGCGAGCATGGCCCAATAGGTTCGTCTTTGCTTGATTAAAACCATCGCGGCAACCGCGCTCAAGCCTGCAGAAATCGGCACACCCCAGAGAGTCGGTAAATGTTCATAGTTATCCAGCCATAAACCCTCGCCGCGTTTAACAAACTTGGTCAGAGGGTTGGACACTTGATTAGGCAGAATATCCGATGTGATGTGGTACCCCTCCAGATGGGATACCCATAAACCGGCGGCGATAAAAAACACTAAAAATGCGCTACCGGCTTTGATGGCAATAGCTTCGATTGGTTTCTGTAATGAGTCATCCAGCTTTAGGGATAAAAATACCGCTGCATGCATGGCGAATAAGGCCACGCCTGTTGCAGCCACCAGCATGGCAAAAACGTTGAAAAAACCTGCAAAGTCACCCAAAAACATGATGCGCATATCGCTATCCAGATGAAAAGGGATGCCTTTCAGCATATTGCCTGCCAGCAAACCCAGCAGTGCTGCTGGCCCCAAACCTCCGGCCAACAGGAGTTTATTTATGTATTGCTGCCAGGGACTGTTATAAAAATCTTGGCTGAAGTACATCAACAAAGGCCGCAACATTAATAAAACTAAAACCAATAATAGCAAGGGATAAAAACTGGCGAGCGATATTGCATAAGCAACAGGCCAGCCCGCAAATACGAGGGTCAACATGGCTATCAACCAGGCCAGACTTCCCAAACTGGTGGGCGCTATGAAACGCATCAAGCCTTGGATTTGGGTACTGTCGTTTTCCAGCGCAGGCAATATCATGCTGACACCCATGTTGAGACCTTCGCATAACACAAAACCTATCATGACTGTGCCCAACAAAGCCCAGCCTATCATGCGTAAACTTTCCAGATCGAATGCCATTAAATTGCTCCTTTCACAACATAGCGGCTGCAAACAGCCTGCCGCATTGAGAATAGCCCTGCCCCTATCAAAATTACATGGACCAACGCAAAGCCAACCAAGCTAATCAGCAATTGCGACTCTGACAATGAAGACACGCTCATGAAAGTGGGTAACACACCGGCAATGGCCCAGGGCTGTTTGCCCATTTCTGCGACCAGCCAACCGCATAGACAAGCCAGCCAAGGTAATGGCGCCAAGTAGATGCTCAGATTCAGTAACCAGTTGCTTATGGGTTTTTGAGAAAAGCTAAAAATGCTAGCACCTATCAATAATAACAAGCTTCCCACTCCTGCCGCTATCATGATGCGGTAACTCCAGTAAATTAAAACTGGAAAGGTTGGTAATGCTGATTGCACGGCTTTAGCGACTTGCTGATCTTTTACATCCAGCAATTCTTTATTCCAGGGTTTGACTAGATAGGCGTAACCCAGGTCATCTTGATGTGCTGCAAAATCATTCAATAATTGTACATCCTGCTTGCCATCCCTTAATGCCTGCAACAGCGTATGAGCCTGAATACCACTGCGGACTCGCGTTTCCAACATCGGTAACAAAGGCGTTTGAGGTTCGCCATTAATCGTCGCCCATTTGATTTGCTGCACTAGGGTTGGCAACTTCGGTGTGGCGTCTCCAAGCAACATCACCAGCGGCATGGCTAAAATGCCCATGCCCGCCGCGAGCTTGAAACTGCTACGCGCCATTTGATCGTCGGGATTATTTTTAAGCCAAAAAGCGCAGATAGCTATCAAAACTGCCGCTGCACTGGCGTAACTGGCTGATAGTGTATGTAGAAACTTTGCTACATTGGCGGGGTTGTTCAGAAGCAAATTCAGATCAGTGAGTTCCAATCGGTAGGATTGGAAATTAAAAGACGCCGCTATAGGATTTTGCAGCCAGCCATTGGCCATCAACACCCAATAAGCCGATAAATTCACCGCTATGGCGATCAGCCAAGCCAAGAACAGATGTTGGTATTTACCCAATTTATCCCAGCCGAACCAATAGGGGCCGAACAGAGCGGCAGCAATAAAAAAGCTGCTAAAGGCTTCGAATGCCAACGGCAATGCAAATACATCGCCTGCATACAACGAAAAATAAGACCCCACCATGCCGAATTGAAAGGTAACCACTAAGCGTGTCGCAATGGCCAAGACAAAGTTAATGGCAAAAATCCGTGCCCAAAATTGCGCCATGACTTTATAAGTTGCCCGACCGGTCATCACAAACAGCGTTTCGATCACGGCAAGTATCAACCCCAGACCCAGGGTCAATGGAATAAATAGAAAATGCAGTATCGCTGTAACCGCAAACTGCCAACGCGATAATTCGACAACGGTTTCGGAAATCATTCAAGCCTCGGGATCAATACGACAAATACTGCTAATTATACGCATCGTATTGAACGACAGTCATTTCAT
>CAZJYS010000144.1:3462-5254 GCA_964550075.1 uncultured Methylomonas sp. | reverse complement strand
TGCTTTAAGGCCATGCCGTCGCTCGCCTCCCGCACAGCGGATCTTTCATAGTAATTTAAATAAGAAACTTCCCTTGAAATTGTTAGGTCCGCAAGGGAAGTCATTAGATCGATTTGCAATGTCGATACTCCAAATTATCAACAATGCATAGGTCAGGAAAAAGATATTTCCCGGAAAACTCCATTTAATTATTTCGTATTGCCGCCGTTATGAATCGCATCATTGCGGTAAGCTGAATTGCTGGAATCTTCAGCAATATTTTTTGCAGCAGTCACATATTTATCGTGTTCTGAATTTTTAACCATCAGCACTGCACCTGCGGCACAAACAACAGCAATTACAATATATAGCCAGAAATTATCTTTTTCTTGAACTTGAGTAGTCATAATTAAACCGTCCTGTTAATTGTTTTGATTAAAATGGTGTTGATGTTTCAACGGTTTCTAAGATACCAAAGCAAATTTCTAAATTTTTGACCTATATCAACTTATTTTTATTTATCAATTCATGCAACGTCGTCGTTTCTTTCAGCGCGTGATCGCTTTAACCACCGCAGTAATCGCTTCACTGATCCGATTTAGAGTTGGAAATGCGGCAGAAAACCCTATTAACCCTGAATTGACTAAGCATTTTCAGCAAGCATATGCTGATCAAATCATCACTGACAGCCCTGAGATTCTGATCAACTTACCGACCAATGCCGAAAATGGTGCCGTAGTACCCATCACTATTCAAAGCCAACTGGACAACATTGATAGCGTGTACATCTGGGCCGAAAAAAACCCTACGCCACTGGTTGCAGAATTTGAGCTTGCCAAGGATGTAGCTGTTCATATAACGGCCAGAATAAAACTGGCTGAAAGTTCACATGTGATAGTGATCGCCAGACAAGGCCAACAATTGCTGCGTAACTTGCAGTGGGTGAATGTGATGCAGGGTGGATGTGGGACAGGTTGATGACTACCAGTATCAAAATCAGAACCCAACCATCGGCCGAACTGACCGAGCTCAAGCTATTGATCAGTCATCCTATGGAAAACGGTCGTAATCGAGACCCTGCTACAAATGAGCTAATCCCTGCTCACTTCATCCGTGAACTGACTTTAGATCGGAATCAATCCCGGTTGCTGACAGTAAAACTGGGGCAAAGCATGTCTAAAAATCCATTTTTTAGTTTTCAACTCAAAAATTGCCAATCGGGTGATCGACTGAGCGTGAATTGGATTGATAATCTTGGCAACACGGATCATGCCGAACACATTATCGATTAAATTTATTGACAGATTATTTCTGCGCCACGATTACGAACACTGGCCAATCGAAAACTCAAATATTCGGAAGTGAATTGTTTCTGCAAACCTTCCAGCAGCTCCTCACCGCGACTCGGCTTATCGACCGCACAAAACCCCGTGGGTCCCCAAGAAGTCTGACCAATAGCGACAGCACCTTGTTGTTGCAACCACTCCATAGCCTCAGCCACTTCGGGGCTGGTAAAAATCCCCCCCTGTACCGGCGCAAAATGCTGTCCCACAGCCGATTGCAACTCCGTGATGACTTCACCGAATTTGGGTAAATCTTGCTCGGCTAAGGCAGGCAAAGCCTGCATCAATAGTAAATAGCCCAAACGTTCTGCTTCCGAACGTGGAAAGGGTGGCAATTGTTTGAATGCCGAGACTTCTTGCTCACCGTGCAACCCCTGACCGCGTCGATCAAACACCAAAATAAACCGCCAATCACCAGGTACCTGCATTTGCGACAACAACGGCGGTGTTACAGTATGAGCCCCACGCCC
>CAZJYS010000144.1:1402-3362 GCA_964550075.1 uncultured Methylomonas sp. | reverse complement strand
CAGGTACCTGCATTTGCGACAACAACGGCGGTGTTACAGTATGAGCCCCACGCCCACCATCCAAGACCAAACCACCATGCTCGAATACGCCAATACCAATTCCTGAACGGGCGCCACGATCGGTGATACGCGCAATGTCTCTTACATTCAATCCCAATCCGTAAAAACTATTGAGCGCCATGCCTATCGCCAAAGACATCTGAGTACCCGAGCCTAGTCCAATGTGCTCAGGAATCGCAGAAGCCATTGAGATCTGCAACGTCTCAGGGATCTCCAGTGTTCTGCATAGCTGCCGGGTGGTTTTTAATGCACGTTCAGTGCATAAACCTATGGCTGAAAGTTCTGAGGCTGCAGAGATCGTCAAGTGTGTATTGATGTCATTCAGCGCCACACCGATACTGCCAAAGTGCCTGCCCAAAGCGCCACTTAAATCGATGAAACCCATGTGCAAACGTGCTGAGGCGATAATGGTGACTTTTTCGTAGCGCGGTATCACAAGTTCAAATTCCCCCTTAAAATCAAACTTAATTATACCGAATGCCTCAATTCGACTGCGATAAAATCCGCCACTTGAGCCAAATCTGCCAAAACCAGTCTGGCTTGTTGCCTGACTGCTTCATCCACCATAGGCATGGAGGGCACCATGACACAAGGACAAGCCGCAGCAACCGCTGCAGCTACACCAATCGGTGAATCTTCCAACACCAGGCAATGCTGACTGGGAAGATTTAAGTTGGCCGCCGCTTTTAAAAACAAATCCGGCGCCGGCTTTGGATGATCAACATCATCCCGACTGATGAGCAACGGAAAAACACTGCTCAACCCGGCCCATTGCAAAGCCTGTTCTGCATCGTGGCGACGACTATTCGTAGCCAGACAAAAAGGTAAACCCAAGATCCTAAGTAACCGCAAAAGCACAAAAAAACCGGCTTTAACCGGTATACCCTGCTCTTTTACGCGCTTTCGCCAACAAACATTGCTGAGTTGAAAAAAACGCTGAATATCAAAATTATCGCCAAAATGCTGTAACAATCGTTGCGAAACCCAATCACCATGAGCACCGGACAACGATGCACAAAAAACCGGATCAAGACTCAATCCCATTTTATCGGCAGCCTCATGCCAGGCTGCAAAATAGCCTGATTCGCTATCGAGTACCAAACCATCCATATCGAAAATAACCGCCTGGATATGCAGACTGTTCATTTCAATGCAACACCCGAATGAATTCGCCCAAGGCTTCACGATTGGAACCAACCACAATGCGTTGCATGCCTTGATCATCGATCTCCAACTGCCCTGCCACCTCCACCGTTTCACCAGTCATGGCCTGTCCGGCATAAGTCGCGGTAAAACAAACCACAGTTTCAACCTCAGGATGTTGCAGGCTATATTGAGCCGGGTAATCAAAGGCCAGACTATCATCGACGACTCTGGCCCGAATATGCACATACCCGGCTTTTTGATAGTGGCGCTCCGCAGTCGATGCGAAATTCGCCAACAAAGATAAATCGAATTTACGACCATTGAATATGGCTTTGTTAAATTTACGCTGTTCGTGCCAAATGTATTCATCCAAAGCAAAATCGCAACCCCGGCGTTGATAAGCTTCCAGCCAGTCGGCTTGACTCAGGTTTTGACATTGATTGTGCGCAATCATGCTTTGGATGACTTGCCGGGCCTGCTGAAACACATCCCGATCGTAACAAACCAAATCCATATCCGAGGCAGGATTTTGCAACCCCAATAATAAAGAGCCCGTCACCCCAAATTGGTCAAGATCAAGCTGATAACCGCGAAGCCATTGACACAAGCCCTGGAAATCTCTGACGACATTATCCTGGCCA
Organism: uncultured Methylomonas sp.; assembly: GCA_964550075.1. Taxonomy (GTDB): domain Bacteria; phylum Pseudomonadota; class Gammaproteobacteria; order Methylococcales; family Methylomonadaceae; genus Methylomonas. The sequence goes on along the minus strand of CAZJYS010000144.1, from coordinate 1,515 downwards.
GACCCATCAAGCAGCTGACGCAATACGACTTTCGGTTGGAAATGCTGGATGATTTTTGCTTCCGATACCGCATGTAACGCGACATCCAGTTGCATGGAATGATACAAATAGTC
>CAZJYS010000144.1:0-1302 GCA_964550075.1 uncultured Methylomonas sp. | reverse complement strand
CGTTTGGCGGCTGCAAAATGCTTTTCCAAGGATTGGTCGAAATGCCTGCGATTGGCTAAACCGGTTAACTGGTCAAACAGTGACAAGCGTTCGAGAAGATGATTGGCGCTTTTGAGTTCTTGCTGGGTTTTGAACAACTTTTGTCGCATCAGATAAATTCTTTCCATCGCAATCACGGTTAATTGCAAACGCAATGGATTAAGCGGTTTCAGTAAATAAGCGTCGCCACCAGCCAATATGCCGTTGGCAAAAGAATCATCATCGCTATGTGTGGTCAAAAAAATGATGGGGAACCAGTCATCTTGTTTTAGCTCCCGAATGGCTTTGGTTGCCTCAACCCCGTCCAGGTCGGGCATTTCCACATCCATTAATATCAAGTCGACGGGAGCTTCTTTGACAATGTGCAGACACTCCAGCCCATTCGCTGCATAAGTCACTTCATGTCCCAATGTTTTTAAACATTCAGCCACCAACAATCTTATGGTTTTACTGTCATCGACAACCAAAATTTTCATGTCACTGTTTTATTAGATTTTTTATTGCAATTCTAATCCAATTTTTTGAGTCGATTGCGGAAATCCATTGATTAAACCCCGAGTATCCCCTATTCTCGCAACCTGACACAGGCTCACGAAACACTCAACCCATTCGATATACCCTTGATTTGACAGGAGTAATTATGAAAATTGGCGTCCCAAAAGAGATTCATGAAGGTGAAAAACGCGTCGCCACCACCCCTGAAGCTGCCGAAAAAATTATTAAACTCGGTTTTGCTGTGTGCATTGAAAGCGGCGCTGGTTTAGCAGCCAACATCGGCGATGATGCTTATCGTGAAGTCGGCGTTACAGTCCTGCCCAATGCCAAAGCCGTTTGGCAGGAAGCTGATATCATCATGAAAGTCAGAGCTCCCGAGCGTCACCCGGAGCTGTCTATTGACGAAGTCGAATTGATGAAAACAGGTCAGCATTTGATCAGTTTCATCTGGCCCGCCCAAAATGAAACCCTGATGAAACAGCTGGCCGCAAAAAATGCCACAGTACTGGCAATGGACAGTGTGCCGCGTATGTCCAGAGCACAAAAAATGGACGCTCTCAGCTCTATGGCCAATATTGCCGGTTACCGGGCTGTCATTGAAGCGGCGCAACATTTCGGTCGTTTCTTTACCGGTCAGGTCACCGCAGCAGGCAAGGTGCCACCGGCCAAAGTTTTGGTGATCGGTGCGGGCGTAGCCGGCCTGGCTGCCATCGGTGCAGCCAAAAGCATGGGCGCTATTGTGCGGGCTTTTGACACCCGTCCGGAAGT
>CAZJYS010000143.1:0-5267 GCA_964550075.1 uncultured Methylomonas sp. | reverse complement strand
GTTGGCGATAGTTAAAGCTTGGACTTGCTGTTGAGAGTGGTTGTGCCGCAGGTAAACGTAACCAAAATCGCGAGCCCGAACCCAGTCGCGAATTCAAACCATGCGTTACCCTCATCAGGTCAGCGCAACGCGCCACCACGGCTAACCCTAAACCGTGGCCTGCGTTGTCGATCTGCCAGGCGTGTTCGTTGCGGAAAAATGCCGAATAAATTTGCTGCTGTTCTGCCATCGCCACACCAACGCCGGTATCCCACACCTCAACTTGCCAATCGTTGTCGCGTCGTCTTGCCGCCATTAATACTCCGCCATGCTGGGTATAACGCAGGGCATTGTGCATCAGATTGACCAGGGCCTGCCGCAGCAACATGGCATCCGCTGTTACGAATGCTTTGCCAGCGGTGAGTCTGAGCCGTAAGGCGATATTGGCGTTAATCGCTTCCTCCCGGAACACGGTGGCGACATCACTCATCAAATCATCCAATGAAATAGTTTCCAGACGAACCTCAATGGCACCGGCTTCTATTCTGGATAAATCCAGAAGTGAATTGAACATCTGAGTTACCGAACGCACGCTTTGTCTGAGGTCGGATAGAGCCGGACTCAGTGTTTCGTCACGATTGCGGCGGGCAATGGATTCGATCAGGAAGCCCATGGCGTGTACCGGTTGACGCAAATCATGACTGGCGGTACTGAGAAATTGATTCTTGGCGTGTAATGCGGCTTCGGCTTCTTCCTTGGCCAGTCGATATTGTTTCGCCAGGTGGGCGCTGTCTTCTTCCAGGCGGATTTGTTGCAGGAAAAACTGGTGAGCGATCAAGGCATGTCGATAGATTACCACGCTATAAATAGCGGACAACGGCAAGATAAAAGGCCATTGTGTTGGAAACGACCAAGGCATCAAGATCATGGCGCCACCCCAACTAACCACGAAAAAACGTTGATATGCCGAGAGTACCGGGGTCAGATGGGTGGCGTTGGCGGCCACTATCGCAATCAGCACCATATAAAAGGCGGAAGTCATTTCGAATGTTGCGTGTCCCAATATCAGCACGATAGCCGATACCAATCCCATCCCATGGGCTAAGGCCACGCCATGCAAGACAGGCAGCCATTTGTTGACCATGGCTGCATCCGTCAAACGGGCTTTATCCCGAAAATATTGTTTGCGTTGTAGACGCATGCCGACGCTAGCGAAGCAGTAACACAAGATCCACAGCAATAGCCCCCTGGCATCCTGGCCGAGCAATATCAACCAACTGACGAATCCGGCACCGACAAAAGGCTGAGCGCTCACGCCAAAGATCTGCCGGGAATGGCTCATCTCCAGTAAACGGGCTTTTCCGCGCATGCTGATGTCGTCAAAGTGGATGCGCTTGAGCTGAGTATTGAGAGCTGCGCTCATACTATTATTCCAATCGTTTACCACGCAGTCTGGTGATGAGTTCGATGCGATTGTGCGCGCCCAGTCTATCAAGGATACCGCTCACGTGTTCCTTAATGGTTTGCTCGGATAGCGATAAATTCAAAGCGATACGTTTATTGGGCTGGCCTTTCAAAATCATCGCCAAAATTTGACCCTGTCGGGCGGTTAACCCCAATTCTGCGGCGGTCACCGGCAAATCTTTGGCCGATTCCGGCTGGCAGGGTTGCAGGTTGCTACCGAACCAGCTCTCACCCTGCAACAAAGCCGAAACAGCCCGGGCAAAAACCTCCGGCGATTCCTGTTTATGTAGAAAACCTCTGGCACGGGAATTTCGTATTTTATTTTTGACGGCAATATCGTCATCTGCACTGATGACCAAAATGGGCAGATTTGGCAATAGGTTTTGAATATCCTGCAACAAGGGCAATGAAACTCCGTCGGGTAACCAGAAATCCATGACCACAAGTGCCGGCGGCATCGCCGGATCTATGAAATTCCAAAAATCAATTGTGTTGCTTACCGAATTTACGCTGACAAAACCACAATGCGACAGCAAAAAATCGGCTATGCCACGCGCTACCAGTGGGTGATCGTCAATCACCAAGGCCGTTAGAGAATCGGCCATTAGCTGGAGATTGTTGTAGTGGTCAAGTCGGTGGTGCGCCTGTTTGGCTCGGCAATAGGAATCCAGATTTCCACCGCGCCAAGCCCGGTGCTGGGATCAAAGGGTTCGGCATAGCGCTCGAAGTCGGGGGCATGGATGATTTTACAGCGGGTGTTAGGTAGCCAGTCATTCCAAATCCGCTCCCAACTGCAGCGAAGGCTCGATACATGACCCTGATGCATAAAAACAGCATAACGCTGCGGGCTAATCCGCATACGCCCCCAAGCCGGGGATAAGCCGTCGAAAGATTCGACTTCGACAGCACACATATATTCGATTCCAATGGCATTCGCGCCACAAATGACACCATAGCTGGTTGCACCGAGCTGGCCTGGTATGCGACCCAGCGCACGAAACTGTCGCCATTGTTCGGGAATGCCCGTGTCCACCTCCGCAAAACTATGTGTCTGCCTGATGCCGCCCAGCAACATAGCCCGACCATTTTGATAACAAATTGGATTGAAATTAGCCAAGGTGTGTTCCTCTTTTATCGCGGTTCAGCTCTATGGTAACAAATCGGCTTAGTCATCTAACACCCTACTTCGGTAGGGTTCGCATTGGATTGCAATTGTTCGAAAATTTGTACAACCGAAACAGATCTATTTCGGCAATGCATTTTTGTCAAAACTTAAACCGTGAGAAGCGTATGAACATGAAAAAAATATCCTTGATGATGGTCACTTTAATCGGGACTGCGGTCAATGCGTCAGCACAGGCCGGGCAAACGGCCAATCATTACAGTTGTTCGAGCCCCAAAATCCAGCTGACTTTGAGTGTTGGGATGGATGCCGAGGTGGGTATTTATCCCGTAAACACTGAGCTTAGTTTGACTATTGGCAAGAAAACCCATACCTATTCAACATCCACAATCAATATACTCTCAAGCGTGATGGGCCAGATTTATCAGGTTGAGCTACCTGCGCAAGATGGCAGCAAAGTGACTGAACATGCCAGCTTGATTATCCCGACCGTGAACGTCAATACCGCGATTACGGGCAATACCCGGCCAGTCCCGACCAAGTTCAAAACCAAGTTGATTTTGACGCGCGAACCGATCAAAGCCGACGATGCCGCTGTGGGTGTCATTAATCCATCTATCTATACGGATATTTCCTGCCGCGCCGAAGTGCTTTATTGGTAAGACGATTTTCAATGAAAAATAGATCCAACTGACAGGTTTTTGAAAGCTAAACAAAGTGCCTGGTTCCCGATGTAGGGATGCGTCAATTGGGTCTATTGAATACTGGCAACTGTCTTGTGTGACTTAAGTAAGCACTGGACGAAACAACACCGGATAGCATCTGCCGATTGGTATCAACCGGGGCAGGGTGATATGTGGCAAATCAACACAGAGAATTTATATGCAATCAATCTATTTTCGCAGAATACTGGCTTTAAGCATGTTTGCCATTTTTTGTATGGCCATGAGTCAAAATGCTAGTTGTGGAGCCAGTTATTACGGTGTGCAACGTTTCACCGATACTGGTAAAAAGGATAACAATGGCGGAGCCATCGTACGTTGGGATCAAGGGGCTTTACATGTCGGCCAGGGGTTTATTGCCCAGACCACCGACGAGTACAGCGCAAGCCAATTCAAGATAGATTCCAGCACATTGGCTGCCATCAACGACAAATTCGTGCAAAAGTTATCAACCTGGACGCTGGATAGCACCGTACCCGGCGGCTACCTAGATGCTTTTCAAAGATCAACCGCCACGTTTAGCATAGAGGGTGTTCCCTACGTCATGGTTTCGCTGAAAGGCTCTTCCAATCAGTCTGGCAACAGTTGTTCCAGCACTGTCACTGAGATTACCGGAGGCATTCCTGTCGTGACCTTGTCAACTCCCCAGCCAAATGCTTCGGAAACCGGTCCGATCAATGGCCGCTTTCAAATCGATCTGGACGCTCCAAGAGCCCAAAAAACTGTTGTGAGTTTTACACTTTCCGGTTCTGCGCTGAATGGCAAGGACTATAAGTCCATCAAAAAATCCGTATTGATTCCGGCGGGTACGACTTCGGCTTATGTCGATGTATCACCCATCAATGACAAAAAGAAAGAGACGAGTGAAACCGTTACTCTGAACATCAGTCCTGCTTCTACCTACACTTTGAGTACTAAAGTTGTTGCTAGCATCAACATTGCCGACAACGATTAAGCAAAGCCACGCGTCTGAAAATTAATCCTATGTTCTGGCAAAGCGGGCAGATCAGTAAACAGGTGGTGCGCATTTTATTTTGGACGCACTTGATTCAGGCTAGTATCGGCGTGGTTAGTTTTATTTACTACTTTCCAGTATTACGCCTGATTGGGAAAGATTGGGAGCTGATTAGTAGTTTGGTGGTGCCGCTGGCTGGCTGGATGGGGTGTTGGCGGTTGCACTGCCATAGTGCTTCATCCTATTCATTGTTTGTTGGCTTTAATCTCTCGCAACTGTTCTGGGTGACAAGCGAGTCGTTTCGCTATGTGCTGACTTTCGGGTTCAGGATCAATATTGGTTTGGCCTCCGGCTCGACTTCTATCTCTTTGAATCTCGTCGCCTTGGCGCTGCTGGTCTTGACAGTGATGACATGGGAACGGCCTTGGGAAACGCGTCCAGATGAATAGCCTGGATTTATCCTGCGCGGCGTTCCGGCAGGATTTTGGTAACAAATTTAGAACTAAAACTTAATAGGAACTTTTAATGAAAATACAGTTATTGCTCGGCTTTTTGGGCATGTTTTGTAGTGTAACGCAGGGGTATGCCTCGCAAACCATCGTGACTTTTGAGGATGTCGCCCCAGGTGTTGTAGCCGATGGCTACGCTGGCATATCGGGTTGGGAAAGATCCGGTAGCGTATTCGCCAATGAATTTGGTGAAGCGGTGGGAACAGCCTATTTCTACGGCCAAACGGGTGAGCTTGACTTTGATGCTGGTCCGTTGATCTTCCAGGGGGCGTTTTACAAATCGTACGCAGCTGATTCTGGAGAGCCTACGCCGAGTTTTTCGCTGTATTATCAGGGCCAACTGGTACATCAAACCCTGGATCCACATGTTCCGCTGGAGCTGCAATGGCTGGAGTCCGGTTATGCGGGGTTGGTGGATAAACTCATTATTCACGGCGGAGGCGAAGGCTATGCCATTGATAACCTGACTTATACCATCACCTCGGTGCCTGTGCCGGGTGCGATGGGTTTATTCG
>CAZJYS010000142.1:2062-5298 GCA_964550075.1 uncultured Methylomonas sp. | reverse complement strand
GAAAGGATTTTCGGCTACCAACAAGCTGAAATACTGGGCAAAAACGTCAGCTGTCTGATGCCGGAGCATATTGCTGCACAGCACAATAGTTATCTACAACGCTATATTGCCACCAGAACCCCAAGCTTCGCAGGACAACGCGAAGTGCAGGCCCTCCGCAAAAACGGTGAAATTTTCCCTGCCGTATTGCGAGTGTCTTTAATGAAGATCAATCAGGAATTTTTCTTTTCTGGATTCTTAGACGATATCAGCGAAACCAAAGCCCTGGAAACCCAGTTGATGCAGGCGCAAAAACTGGAAGCCATCGGCCAACTGGCCTCTGGGGTGGCTCATGAAATCAATACTCCGATTCAGTACGTTGGTGATAATCTATCGGCATTACAGCAAAATATGATGGATATGCTGGCCTATCAACAAGCCCTTGCAGAATGGGTTGCTGCCGATATGCAAGCCGAATTCAAAACAATAAACAATCGATATGACATAGCCTATATTCTGGAAGACAGCCCCAAAGCCATTCAACAGGCAATAGAAGGCGTCAAACGCGTGGCGGAAATTGTTAAAGCCATGAAAACCTTTTCCCATATCGAATCTAACGCCAATAAGCAGCCAATTAATCTGCATGACGCCATCGATAGCGTATTGACGATCAGTCGAAACAGCTATAAATACGTGGCTGATGTTGAAACCGATTATGCTGATAACCTACCAGACATCGAATGCTTCGCCAGCCAGCTGAACCAGGTTCTGCTCAACCTGATCATCAATGCCATCCATGCCATTGAAGAGAAAAATGCTGGTAAAGGTTTGATCAAAATTACCACCCGCAACCTTGGCAACAAGGTGGAAATTTTAATCCAGGACAATGGCGCAGGTATTCCTGAAGCCATTCAAGAAAAGGTGTTCAATTTGTTTTTCACCACCAAACCTGTAGGCAAAGGTACGGGGCAGGGTCTGAGCCTTGCTCACAGAGTGATTGTCGAAAAACACCAAGGTAAGCTGTTTTTTGAATCAACGGTTGGAAGTGGAACCACTTTCCATATTCAATTACCCATCAAGCTCGATTAGACGGAATATACTGCCATGATCGACAAAAAAAACATTCTCTTTGTTGATGACAACGAACATGTTATCAGTGGCATCCAGCGTCAATTAAGGCCATTTCGCGATCAATGGAATTTGTTTTTTGCCACCAGCGGCCCCAAAGCACTGGAGTTGATGGAACAGCAGCGTATTGACTTGATCGTCAGCGACATGTTGATGCCGGAAATGCGTGGCGATGAACTTTTAAAAAAAGTCAGCACCCTCTACCCGGGTACAGTACGCATGATACTCAGCGGCTACGCGGATGAAGAAACCTTGAAAAGCGGCCTGGAAGTCGCCCATCAGTATCTAAGCAAACCCTGCACTCCCGATACACTGCGCGAAGCCATCTCGCAAATCTTTAAAATTCAAGCCTGTGTCAGCAGCCCGCGCATCATTGACGGCATCGGCAACCCCAATTCCTTACCCAGCCTGCCGAAGATTTATCAGGAACTGACCCGGGCCATTGCCGACGAAGAAACTACTATCCAGGATCTGGCCAACATTTTTGCTCAGGATATGGTGTTATCCGCAAAACTCTTGCAACTGGTGAATTCACCGTATTTTGGTCTGAACCGGGTGGTTTCCAATCTGCCCGAAGCCATCAATTTGATAGGCATCCGCAAACTGAATAATCTGGTGTTGTCGGTACACATCAAAAATGCCTTCCCGGTCAAAAACCCGGAAATGGAAAAATATATGCAATATATCTGGCAGGATGCCGGCAGAACCGCTGAACTCGCCAAGCAAATTGCACTCTCTGAAAATCAACAGGAAGATCGGCCCGATCAGGCTTATTTGGGTGGGCTACTACATAACATGGGGCTTTTGATTTTTTTGTCCCGTGGTGGCGATCAACTGCAGGATATGATGGAACAAGTCAAAAATACCGACACTCCGATCGATGAACTGGAAATGACCTATTTCGGTTTCACGCGCTCGGAAGCCGCTGCTTATTTATTGAGTCTATGGAAAATCCCCCCGCGCATCATAGAATCCATATTGTTACAAAACGTACCCAATGAAACGGATTATGAAGGCGTTAATGCATTGACTGCCGTGCATGTTGCAGCCTGTCTATTAAAACCTTCCGTGATTCAAGGCTACGATAGACTGTTTGATCGGGCACTGGACATGAATTATTTGCAACGCCTGAATAAAGTCGAGTGTTTGCCTAAATGGCAAGCCCTAGCAGACAAGGTACTCGCCCAATTTTCCGCCAATTAACCAGCCATGCTGAACCTCTCGACCAACCGGATTTTGTGCGTTGACGACGAAGTTAATGTGCTGCATATGTTCAAGCGTACCCTGGGTAGAGAATTCAAACTCCATACAGCCACTTCTGCAGAAGCAGCATTAGCTCTGCTGGCCCAATACCCCGATTTTGCCGCTATCATTTCCGACTACAACATGCCGGAAATGGATGGACTGGAATTTCTTAAGATTGCTGAAAAAGTCTCCCCTGACAGCGTGCAGATTTTGCTAACCGGCAACATTGACATCAATATATCCATCAAAGCCATCAACGAAACCAAAATTTTTCGTTATTTACCCAAACCCTGTGCGATGGAAGTTTTACGTAAAGTCGTAATCGACGCGCTTCAACAATATCGACTGTTGATCGAAAAGCAGCGTCTGACAATGGCGTTGGAACAAAAAAACCAGGAATTATCAGCCAGCAATGCTGAGTTATTCCGCAAAAATCACTTACTGGCTCACGAGTTGGAAATGGCCAAAACGGTTTACAACAATGTGGTTGCTTATAACCAGCACTCGATTGCCGGCTTGGAATATCGACTCAAATCTAAAGAGGGGGCTGGCGGCGATTTTTTATTAACTTACAGTAACGAGGATCGTCTGGTTCATTATGTGATGATGGGCGACGTAGCGGGACATGGTTTGCAATCAGCCTTGGCAGTTTTGTTGATTTCAGAAAGTTTTGAGATTTTTTGCCAGAGTCAACCTGACATAGCCCAACTGGCGGAATCAATTAACGAAAAAATGTGCGGAAAACTGCCTACCGGTCTATTCTGCGCCGCGTTTTTAATCAAATTGGACGTCGCTCAACAGCATCTGGATATCTGGCAAGGCGGAATGTCGGATGGTTTCTTCTTAAATGCTGAAGGTCGGATCGTCAAAACCCTACATTCCGA
>CAZJYS010000142.1:0-1962 GCA_964550075.1 uncultured Methylomonas sp. | reverse complement strand
GCATCGAACGCTATTAGCCAAAAAGTCCTGTTTGTTGATGATGAAGCCTTGTTATTAGAGGGAATCAAAAGACAATTACGCCGCGAATTTGACATTACCATTGCCAATGGCGGCGACATTGCTTTAGAGGTTTTAGCTACTGAAGGACCTTTTGCTGTGGTGGTATCGGATTTCAATATGCCCGGCATGGACGGTATTGTATTTTTGAACGCCGTCTATCAACATTATCCAAACACCGTACTGATCATGCTAACCGGTCGCGCCGAGCTGGACATAGCGGTGAATGCTTTGCATAACGCCCATATTTCGCGCTTTTTAAACAAACCCTGCCCAAAGGAAATTTTGCAGGAAACCTTGCAGGACGGTTTGGAACAATACCGATTAAGAATGTCCGAACAGTTGCTGCAAGCACAATTGCAGGAAGCGAATCATTCTCTGGAAATGCTGAATAATCAGTTGGAAATTCGGGTCGAACAAAAAACCCGAGCCTTGCAATTACAATACCGCCATGTTGCCAGCATGGCGCAAATGAATAATTCGCAAGCAGTGACAACAGCACTGATCGAAGCCGTGCAAGAGTTACCCAATATTCAAGGCATTAGTCTATGGATCAGCCCACATTTGGATGGACACTTCAGCTGCCATTATCCCCTGGACGATGAACCAGCAAGCTTTGACGCCACAAACTGCCCCGCTGGCATCATTGCCACAACATTAAGTAATATACAGCCTTGGCAGTATCGATCCCAAAATCCTGATCCCATCTCTACATTCGATGCATCGTTGTTTTCGGGGCAGCCCTTGATGTCTATACCCTTGCATAGCAAACAGGGTTTGATGGGATTATTGAACATCGCCGGTAATCCAGATAAAGTCGAGACCGATATTCTGGATGCCTTGATCGGAATTGTTGACGTGACCGCCACCGCCTTGCAAAGCCACTGGCACCGTGAAGCTTTTGAAGAAGCCCAGGACGCAATCATCACCTCATTGGCAAAGTTATCCGAATACCGTGATCCGGAAACCGGCGCACACCTGCTGAGATTGAAAAAATACTGCGGCCTGATTTGTCAGGCGCTAGCGCAAACCGATCGTTACCGGGATCTGATTACGCCTGAATTTACCGAAGACTTGATTCGTTCCTCACCCCTGCACGATATAGGCAAGGTCGGCATTCCGGATGCCATCCTGAAAAAGCCCGGAAAACTGACCCCCGAAGAATTTGAAATCATGAAGGATCACGCCAAAATTGGCGGCGACACCCTAAAAACGGTTTTCGATCAATACCCATCACAAAGTTTTATCAAATGCGGAATGGAAGTGGCTTACGGCCACCATGAAAAATGGAACGGCAGCGGCTATCCATTGGGCCTGGAAGGCGAGGCCATTCCGCTAACAGCAAGAATTCTGGCCTTAGTCGATGTATATGACGCCCTCACCTGCCGCCGAATTTATAAAGCACCATTCCCCCGCGAAAAAGCTAACTCTATTATTATTGAAGGTAGTGGTATTCACTTCGATCCCAATATTGTGGCGTGCTTTATCAACATAGAAGCAGACTTTCACAATATTGCTGAGCAATATGCGGATGACTTGTAATCAACGCCATACAGCGCTATAAACAAACTGTGCTATCCGATTTGCGCTGTTTTAACCATGATTATCGCCAAGTTTTTCTCCATTTTTAGCTGGGCACAACACCAATATGTTTATTGACATCGAAGAAAAATCAGCCATTTTGGTCATCGATTCTGACCCTGCCTTACGAGAACATCTGGATGAAATGTTCAATGGCGCAAAGAATGCCAGCTTGTCAGATAGCCAAGATGATCTGACCTATATCATTCATGGCTGTAATACCTGTGCAGATGCTCAAGAACGTATCGAAACACGTAAGGCCAATGAGACCCCGTATGAATTGATTTTTGTAGATACCGTTCTGGATGATGGCGATGGTCTGAT
>CAZJYS010000141.1:0-5702 GCA_964550075.1 uncultured Methylomonas sp. | reverse complement strand
TAAATAAATCCAGATTATTGCCTGGGTTCGAGTAAAATGCCGTCCTCTTTCCAACCTTGCCAATTTGGCTTAAGGTGCAGCCGATTTTAGGATTCTGTCTTGTCATGACGTCATTTATGCCCATCTTTTTACGTTTAATTCTCGCTGTATTTTGCCTGTCAACTGCCGTTGCGCTGGCAGCAGAACCTGCTGTGCCGGGTTTTCTGGTTTTGAATTATCACGATATTCTGGAAGAAGAAGAGCGAGTTCCGCCGTTTGATCGGATTGGGGTGAACAAGGATCATCTTAATGATCATTTCAAATGGCTTAAGCAAAACAACTATCACGTCATTAGCGTACAAGATGTGTTGGATGCGGCAAAAGGCCTCAAAGCGTTGCCCAAGAACGCCGTCATGCTGACCTTTGATGATGGTTATCTGAGTTTTTACACGCGTGCCTTGCCACTACTCAAAAAATACAAGTACCCGGCCACTTTGGCCGTGGTAGGCGATTGGTTGGAAAACGAAAAAGCCTATAGCGGCAAACCGTTGATGAATATTGCCCAGATCCGTGAAGCCATGGCTACTGGTTTGGTGGAAATTGCCTCGCATACTCACGATTTTCATCACAGTGTGGTTGCTAGTCCGCAAGGTAACAAGCAGAGTGCCGTCACTTCCAGGCTATTCAGCACCGAGTATGATGAGTATGAGAAAGACGAGGATTATCGTAAACGCATTTTTCAGGAAGTAGCCAAAAGCTCGGATGGTTTGTTGCAATTGACCGGCGCCAGACCGCGGGTGATCGTCTGGCCATATGGCGAATTTAATATGTTGGCGATGGAAGCTGCCAAATATGCCGGATTCCCCATCACCATGGGATTGGCAGATGGCGTCAACACGCTGGCTGATATCGGGGCCATGAAACGCTTGATGATTGCCGATGATCCGGATACTAAAAAATTTGCGGCGATTGTTAAAGAAAAACGCAGTGGCCAGCAGTTGCGGGTGGCGCATGTCGATCTGGATTACATCTACGATGATGATGAAGAACAAACCAATCGTAACCTGGACAAGTTGCTGGATCGTATCAAAGTCAGCGGCGCCAATACGGTGTTTCTGCAAGCCTATTCGGATCCTGACGGCGATGGCAACGCCGACAAACTGTACTTTCCGAATCGACACTTGCCTGTAAGGCGGGATTTGTTCAACCATGTCGCCTTGCAACTCCGTTCCAAATCCGGGGTTAGAGTGTATGCCTGGATGCCTATCATGGCTTACAAAGCCGATGTACCGGTGAAATGGTATGTCAAGGAATGGCGTGATGGCGGGCCGCAGATGTCGCGGCATATTTACACGCGCTTATCGCCTTTTAATCCGGAAGCCCGCCAGTATATCGGCGAGATTTACGAAGATTTGGCCAAGCATTGTGAGTTCAACGGCATTTTGTTTCACGATGACGGGATTTTGTCGGACTTTGAAGATGTTTCACCGCTTGCAATGGATGTCACCAGCAAGGTTTGGGGATTACCCGCCGAGTTTGACACCATCCACGCGTCCAGCGCCTTGCGTCTGAAGTGGGCACAATACAAATCCGAGTTTTTGGGACAATTTACCGATTATCTGGCCGATAAAGTCCGATATTACCGACCCAATATCAAGACTGCCCGCAATATGTATGCGTTACCGATTTTGCAGCCTTACAGCGAAGAATGGTATGCCCAATCGTTACCGGCTTTTTTGAAACATTATGATTACGTGGCGGTGGAAGCCATGCCTTTCATGGAAAAAGCCGAAAATCCCAACAAATGGCTAACCGAGTTAGTCAAAAAAACCGCGCAATATCCAGAGGGTTTGGCTAAAACCCTATTCGAATTACAAGCCGTGGATTGGGAAAAGCAGAAAGATATTCCGATGAAGACCTTTACCGAACAATTTATGCTGTTGAAAAAATTGGGAGTTCAGCATATTGGTTACTATCCTGATAACGTTTATAGCGATCAGCCCAAACTCGAAGAACTGAAAAAATACTTCGGTATTGCTAAAAAGGATTAACAGTCAATGGAAGAATTGCTCGCTCATCCTGCCATTCAAAAAATCATCGATTGGTGGTATCTGTCCAGGGAAGCCGTGGAGGAATTACCCTGGCAGCACTTTGAGGAATTTATTTCACGCTTTGTATTTTATTATCCGCTGCTGATGGCTTATGTGTGGATGATAGGCGGCATCATTTATTATCTGCGCTGGGAGTTTAAAATCCGCACCCATACCATGGATGCACCGGAGCTGAAGGAATATCCGCCAGTGTCGATTTTGATCCCTTGTTATAACGAGGGTGAGAATATCCGCGAAACCATTGATTATCTACTCCACCAAAATTATCCCAACTACGAAATTATTGCCGTCAATGATGGCAGCAAAGACAACACGTTGGAGATACTGCGTGAATTGGCCGCACAACATGAGCGGGTGAGGGTGGTTAATCTGGCTACCAACCAGGGTAAAGCAGTAGGTTTGCGCACTGCGGCTTTGCTGGCGAATAGCGAATATCTGGTGTGTATCGATGGCGATGCCATTTTGGCGCCGAATGCTTGCGCGTGGATGGTCAGACATTTTCAGGATCACCCCAAGGTGGGTGCGGTGACCGGCAACCCACGTATCCGCAATCGTTCAACCTTGCTGGGTAAAATTCAGGTGGGCGAGTTTTCGGCGATAGTCGGCATGATCAAGCGCGCTCAGCGCACTTATGGGCGGATTTTTACCATCTCCGGCGTGATCGCGGCTTTCCGTAAATCGGCTTTGCATGATGTGGGTTACTGGAGTCCGGATATGGTGACGGAAGACATCGATATTAGCTGGAAGCTGCAATTGGCCGGGTGGTCGATTCCATTCGAAACCAATGCCTTATGCTGGGTGTTGATGCCGGAGACCCTGAATGGCTTATGGAAGCAACGCAGCCGTTGGGCGCAGGGTGGCGTTGAAGTGATGGGGCGCTATTTTACCTCCATGTTCAGCTTCAAGGCCTTAGGCATGTGGCCGCTGTATCTGGAATGCTGTTTGAGCTTGTTGTGGTCGTTTACGGTGATGATTCTGGTCGTTTCATCCCCCTTGAGTAGTTTGTTCAGCGAGTCCGAACAAACCCTGGGCGATTTGTCACCACATTGGACCAGTATGTTGCTGTGTCTAACGTGTTTGGTGCAGTTTGCCGTCAGTCTGGGGATCGATGCAAGGTACGAGCGGCGTAGTGGCGAAAACCATTATTACTGGATGATTTGGTATCCCATTGTTTATTGGTTGATCAATATCGGCACGGCCATGAATGGGGTTTATAAAGCCATGCGCAAAAAACGCGGCCAACGCGCTACCTGGGTGACTCTGGATCGAGGCTTGAGAGCGAAATGAGAGAATTGATCATCAACAAACCCGAGCTGCAAACGCTGTCTCAGAAGATCGGCTCTCGCTGTGTCGCCGTATTGAGCTGGCTGTTGTGGGTGTACTTTCTGTTCCCGTTGTTTACCTTGGGCGGCTGGTTGATGGGGGTTAAAAGCTTATCCGATGAAATTCGTTGGTTCGGTGGATATAAAACCCTATTGCAGTTATTGCAGATGTATGGATTGATCATCCTTGGGATTGGTTTGTTTTGGTTGTGCTGGACAACCTTGTTGTCTTTACGCAAAGAGCGAAAAATCCCGGAAGAGAAAGTCCATGTCACCGATGCACAACTCTGTGAACGATTTGCTATCGAAGCGCCTCATTTGCTGCAAGGCCGTCAGGCCAAAGTCGTGACCGTCAGTTTTGATCAGGCCGGGCATATCACCGGCATAGCTGATGAAACTAGGTGATTCTTAGGTTTGAGCATTGTAATCTACTAACTATTTCGTCTCTTGACCAAACAACCCCGCGTAGGCCGGATAAGCTTCAGCGCATCCGGCAATTCGGTGGATGCGCGTGGCTTATCCACCCTACCAATATCATTTCTGGCTAACCTTTCCCCAGCATGTTCAATCAAGTCAAAATTGCAGTCCTGATTCCCTGTTATAACGAAGAAGTGGCGATCGCGAAAGTCGTTCGAGACTTTAAAGCTGCTTTACCGGATGCGGCGATTTATGTTTTTGATAACAACTCCAGCGATAACACCTTTCAGCAAGCCCAAACAGCAGGTGCTAATGTACGCATCGAAACCCAACAAGGCAAAGGCCATGTGGTGAGACGCATGTTTCGTGATATCGATGCCGATTTTTACCTGATGGTAGATGGTGATGATACTTACGACGCCAGTCTGGCGCCGGACATGTTGAATATGGCGATGAGCGGCCCATATGATTTGGTAAATTGCGTGCGCCGCGAAACCGGCGACGCGGCTTATCGGGACGGGCATAGGCTGGGTAACTTGTTACTGACAGGGGTGGTCAGACGCATCTTCGGTAACCGGATACTGGATATGCTGTCCGGCTACAAAGTTTTCTCAAGACGGTTTGTCAAATCCTTTCCGGCGCTATCGACCGGCTTTGATATTGAAACCGAATTAACAGTACATACCCTGGAACTAGCGATGCCTGCAGCGCATATCGAGGGCAGTTATCGTGGACGTCCGGAGGGTTCGGAAAGCAAGTTGCGGACTTATCGGGATGGCTGGCGGATTTTGATGTTGATACTCAAGTTGGTGCGGCATGAACGGCCAATGGTGTTTTTTGGTGTGCTGGCCGGATTGCTGGCGTCTTCATCCTTTGTGTTGATGTGGCCTGTGTTATTGACGTATCTGGATACCGGCTTGGTACCTCGATTTCCGACCGCGTTTTTGTCCATGGGCATCATGTTGTTGGCTTCTTTAAGTCTGTTTACCGGCATCATTCTGGATACCGTGACCCGAGGTCGTAAGGAATTGCGAATGTTGACCTATCTGCAGCATCCAGCGCCTGTTCATGTACTTTCTGATGGAAAAGCTCATTCCGCATATCATCTGGCTAAGCCTGTTCATTCAGCTGCACCAGTTTCCGATAATCAAACGCTTTGGCGACAAATATGGCGATTTGGTCTAGTTGGTGTTGTCGGGTATGTGGTGAATGCTGGTTTAGTGGAAGTCTTGGTGGCGGATATGGGGCCGGTGAATGCGCAAATGTTGGCGTTTCCAGCAGCTGTGACCGTGACTTGGTGGTTGAATCGACAATTTACCTTTGGTGCCAGCGCTCACCGCCTGCATCATGAATGGCTGCGCTATGTATTGGCCAACATGCTGGGCTGGGCAGCCAATAACGGTTGTTATTTGTGGATGGTATTTAGTGTGCCGTTGGCTTACCAACATCCAGCCATCGCAGTAGCCGTGGGTTCATTGGCCGGTATGGTGCTCAATTTCTCGGCTTCCCGGTTGATCGTGTTTAAACAGGCTTGAGGTAAATGCAAAACGTTTCAGATTCGGCGGAGATGACGATGAGTAAGCCGACTTGCGTTTGGTGGTTTATTGGCGGATTTTTTCTGCATTTTGCCATCATGTATCCCGGTTTCATGACTTACGATGCGGTCAATCAAATCCTGGAAGCACGGGCGGGGGTATTTTCCGATTGGCATCCGCCGCTGATGGCAATGATCTGGCGGTTGCTCGAAAATCTGACGCCGGGGCCAGCGCCCATGTTGTTTTTGCAGTTGGGTTTGATTTGGTTGGGGGCTTTTTTGGTTTTTAGTGCGTTTTTCCAGCCTTGCTGCAGCAAAATCGCCGCCATATTGCTGTGT
>CAZJYS010000140.1:0-5746 GCA_964550075.1 uncultured Methylomonas sp. | reverse complement strand
ACTAGATGGTACGCGTGGAACCATGACCGTAGCGCTCGGTATCGACGGCACATTAACTGGTGGTGGAGACGGTTCGCCAATTGGCAGTGGATCAAACGGTGGTTGGTCTGGAACTTCATGGTGGCAAGTTTCGGCACAAATTTCCAGCACTTTTAATGAAGGCGGCTATGGTGGCATTCACCAAATTTTCGGCCGTAATCTCAGTGCAAACCAAGCTGGTTCAAGTCAAACAGGTCCAAATACTTTCGGTGATCAGTATTTGACTTTTGATTTTATTTTTGGGTCTTCTATATATATTAACTTGAGAGCCGAAGTTTCAGCTTCTTCAGGTGCTTCTAACAATTTCCATTCCGCTAGCAGTTATGCTTCTTCCTTTTCTGCTGATTTATCGCATACCGTAAGTTGGGGTGGCATTACAGATATAAGAGATGCAAACGGTAATTTAGTGAGTAGTTACAGTGCCTTAAGTGATGCAACTGGCTACAACTATGCTCAAGCTTATGTGGCTCCTGTTCCATTACCATCATCAATTTGGTTATTTGGGACAGGCTTATTAGGATTTCTCGGTTTAAAAAGTCGTAAACACTAATCGAACTCTGCCTTCACTATTACTGGGTAGTGAAGGCGTTTACTCTTCATGGTCCTTGAATAATCAATTGTTCTGGTCAAATAAACGTACCGTTAAATACTGAATGATCCTTGCTCATCCGGTCAGAAAACTATTCAAGGCAAAGCCACCGCCAAAGCTGAATAGCAGGTAAAAAAGCGACATGACCAGTCCGGCTAGTAGGGTGATATTCAGTGCATGCTTGAAAACAACCCCAACCATAAGCCAGTTCCAGAACATGCCGCTTAATAATACACTGTAGCTCAACCAATCCTCGGCGACCGTCACCCAAAACATCACGGGTATTAATAAAGCCGCCACGACATTTTCACAAAACATGATGGCCGAGCCTACTTGAATATAAGCGTGCATGTTTTTATTCAGCCAAAGCGCCAAGGCTATAAAGCCAAGATTCAATAAGGTTTCTAATATGACTTCAGAAATCGATTCGATTTCATCCGTCATATTGAACTGGATAAAAAAGAACAAAACCAAACTGACGATCAGATTAGTTTTAAAAAACGCCGAGGATCGCGGTAAATCCAGTGGAGAAGCCGAGAACCAGCAAAGAGCTAAATACTGTTTGATGGTCTCCATTGGCTGGTCTCAAATATCAGAATTCCTCGCTGGATTGAGCATCATACGGCGACTGGTAATCCTGATATTGATTACGGCTAAATTGATCGTTCAGTGCTTGGATCAAATCTTTGGTTTGTTCCAGCAAGCTGTTCAGTTTTTTGCGGTTTTTCTTGGTTTTGCCTACCGGTTGGGTGATGGGCAGAATGACGCGCCAGAAGCCCAGGCTTTTTTCAAACAATCCGGATAGGTCTTCAGTCAGATTCAGGGTTTTTTGGCGTTTGTGTAATTGGTTGATAATAAATTTGGCGTGCACACGACTGACTATGATGTGCAAAGGCGTCATTATTGCTATCAACCCTAATATGATGGCTGGGCCTATGATGGGATCGAAGAACAGATCCAGCACACCGACCGCAATTTCGGCGAATAGAATCAGCATGATGATGAAGCTGAGCACAATCAGTGTGGTGGCGTTGCAGCGTTCTTTCCAGGTGGCGAGGGCGCTTTCAACTTCCGGCAAAATAACATCGTCCACTCTGCGAATGCTGGATTCCAGTGCCCCCAGCACCCGATAGGAACGATCGTTGTTGAGATTATTCAGGCGTTGTTCAATTTGGGTATGGTCGCCATTTTGCGATAACACCACATATTGACCGGTGAAAATACCAAAATCAGCCAGACGCCGTTGCCAGGAAGCCATAATGTCCTGAGATTTATGTGCATCTAGACTGATCTCGGAATGATCAATCACAAACAGGAATTTGTTGCTGTCCTGGTGTTTGACAATGCTTTCTATGGTGTCTTTGTTAAGTTCCGAGTCTGTTTCAAACAAGTCGGTAAATACCAGAACCAAGTCCGAAATAGCGATGACGTGTTGACGCAGCAATGAATTGGCCGCATTTTCTCCGGACGGATTCAAAACTGCAGTGTCGATGATTAATTTGTTTTTTAGTTTGGTACTGTTGACGGTCACCAGCTCCAAATAGCTGTTGACCTTGCCGCCTTCGCCTGAACTGGCTTGTTCGATGCTTTGGCTGATTTGATAAAACGGTAAACGATGATCGGCATCCAGTGCCGTGCCAGGCAAGGTGGCCCCGGTAGGTTGCGGTGTGTATTGTAGTACCGTGAATTTATGCCGGGTGGTATTAAGATGGGTGCCCAAGAATCGGCTTAGAAATTCGGATTTGGCAGGTGAATAGCCGCCAACCGTACTGACAATAGGCCACCAGGAATTGTTACGGGCTGTGGTTTCGTCGGCATCCAACAAACCCATCTCAAACTCCAGCTCATCCAGTTCCTGGAAAACTTTAACTGCCTTTTGTAACACCGGATCGGTACTGGCGAATTGTTTCTCCAGATTAATGAGGTGTTTGCTAACTGTTTTATCTGCCATGAGAATGTTGACCCTGCCGAGTAAAAAGGAAATTCAGGCGGAAGTATACACCGATGCTCAGGGCAGATAAAAATTCTAAACCTTGATCGTTTACTCCTGAATATTCAGTTCTTTAAGTTTGCGGGTCAGCGTATTCCGACCGTACCCCAGTAATAATGCCGCTTCGTGTTTTCGGCCGTGAGTATGACTCAGGGCGGTCTGGATTAAGACTGTTTCGACACTGGCTATTGCGTGTCTGGCTATGTCGTGCTGGTCTGTTGCCAGTTGTTGTTTTACCCAGTTTTGAAACTGTGATTCCCAACTGCTGGCGGATGATTCTTCACTATGCTCATGACTGGTTTGGCTCAGTTCGGGGGGTAAATCTTCGATATGAATTTCCCGTCCCGATGCCATCACGGTCAGCCAGCGGCAGGTGTTTTCCAGTTGGCGAACATTGCCAGGCCATTTCAGGCTGCTTAAAAACGCTTCGGCTTTAGGTTTGAGTATTTTTACCTCAGTACCGAGTTCCTTGGCACTTTGATACAAAAAGTGTCGCATCAATAAACCGATATCTTGTTGCCGCTCACGCAGCGGTGGAATATGAATACGGATCACATTCAGGCGATGAAACAAGTCTTCGCGAAAACGGCCTTGCGTTACCAATGTCTCCAGGTTTTGATGGGTGGCTGCAATGATGCGGACATTGACCTTAATTGGTGAATGGGCGCCAACGGGATAAAACTCGTTGTCGGCCAGTACCCGTAATAATCGGGTTTGCAACTCGGCAGGCATATCGCCGATTTCATCCAGAAACAGGCTGCCATTATTGGCTTGTTCAAAACGACCGATGCGGCGGGCCTGCGCGCCGGTGAAAGCACCTTTTTCATGACCAAATAATTCGGATTCCATTAAGTCCTTAGGGATAGCCGCCATGTTTAACGCCACAAAAGGTTGCTGCGCACGTGGACTATGCCGATGCAAAGCCTTGGCAACCAATTCTTTGCCCGTGCCGGATTCTCCGTTGATTAACACGGTAATATGCGAACGTGCCAAGCGACCTATGGCGCGAAACACTTCTTGCATGGCAGGTGCTTCGCCTATGATTTCCGGGGTGTCACCCATGCCTTCCGCTGGTAGTTGGCCTGCATTTTGACGTTTACTGTGCTGACAGGCGCGCTGAACGGTATCAACTACTTCGTTAACATCGAAAGGTTTGGGCAGGTATTCAAATGCTCCACCATGGAAGGCGGAAACCGCACTTTCCAGATCTGAGTGGGCCGTCATGATGATGACCGGCAAGGCTGGATAGTCTTGCTGAACTTTTCTAAGTAATTCAAAGCCATCCATACCCGGCATGCGAATGTCGGTGATCAACACATGAGGTAAGTCGTGCGCCAATTCTTTCAACAAGTCAGACGCAGAGGCATAGCAGCGTGTGTCTATACCGGCTTTTTGCAGGGCTTTGTCAAGAACCCAGCGTATCGATTTGTCATCATCGACAATCCAGACTTTATCTGGCAGTGGCATTGAATGTCTCCAAAACTTTAGGAAAGAATGTTGTTTGGCATAGTGTTAGCGATCCGCTATCGTTTCTTTCTGTCGTGCTATCAAAGGCAAATAAATTGAAAACACGGTATTGCCGGGTTCGCTTTCACATTCGATTAAACCGTTATGCTGATTGATCAGTGATTGTGCAATCGATAATCCCAAGCCAGTGCCTTCTGCTCGTCCGGTGATCATCGGGTAAAAAATTTGTCCCATTAATCCGGGTTGAATGCCGGGGCCATTATCGATAATTTCAATTTTCGCGACCAGTTTGTATAGCTTGCGGCCTATGGTCATATGTCGCTGGATACGCGTTCGCAAAATGATTTTGCCTGAACTTTGTATGGCTTGAATGGCATTTCGCACGACATTCAGCAGAGCCTGAATGATCTGGTTTTTATCCGCAAACAATTCGGGGATGCTGGGATCGTAATCGGTTTGCAAACGGATATTGTTACCAGCCTCCACAGCTACCAAATGTCTGACACGTTCCAGCACTTCATGGATGTTCAACAAGCTTTTATGTGCCGGTTTGTTAGGGCCGAGCATTTTGTCCATCAAGTCTTGTAAACGATCCGATTCGGCAATAATGATTTTGGTGTATTCCTTCAGTTCAGGATCATGCAGCTCTTGTTCTAGAAGCTGGGCCGCTCCTCGTAAACCGCCCAGCGGATTCTTGATTTCATGTGCCAAACCACGCACCAACATTCGGCTGGTAGCCTGTTGTGCCAGAAGTTGCTCTTCTTTAGTAATGCGTAAATGCCGATCAACTTGTTGTAGTTCGATCAAAATATCCGTGAGCTCACCCAATTCCAAAATCGGCGTAGCGCTTAAATTGACTGTAATTGACTGATGCATGCTCTCCAGCGTCAGTTCTCTGTCTACCAAGGGCTCATGATGAAGCATGCGTTGTAACAGATCCGAGAATAAATCGTGGTGTACTGTTTTGAACATCTTGTGCGCGGGCTGACCAACCAGATGCTTGGCACTGTCAGCGAAAAGCATTTCACCTGCCGGATTAATATACGTTAAGTACAAATCCTTATTAAAAAGCAGAATGGCTTCATTGAGATGATCAAGTATTTTTTTATGCACAGTGGGTTGGCAATGTGTCTGAGGGTTGCTAGTAATCATGCAATTTATACGCCAATCAAAACGATTTGATTCCTGTGGCAATTCAAACCTTTCATGTTGCTTATAAGTTTCTTAAACACTGTGGTTTTCATTAGCTGAAGCAAAGTAAGAGTAGGCTGGTGATTCGTTATGAGTTCTGAAGTGGTTATCACACAAACGGAGTGAACGAGAGATCAGGCGAGATTCGTATCAAACTGCGAAGATAAGTCGGTTGTGTTTCATCAGAATAGTATTTAAGCAGTAAGGATGAGTTTATCTCATGTTTAGAAAAGCGTTTGTTCTACATTGATTTCACCTGAGTGGTGCATTGTAATCATGATTTGCACCAAAATAGCGCAAGGCTTAGGTTGGTGGTTGACATGGGGGTTTTGGTTTGCCGTTCTTGACATAAAAAACCCCGCTAAGTGAAGTAACTTGCGGGGTTTTAGGGTCAGTACGGGCCTGTGTGAAACAGGCTTAACTGTTTACAAACTGTAGTACATATCCAGTTCGACAGGGTGTGTGCTCAT
>CAZJYS010000139.1:0-5765 GCA_964550075.1 uncultured Methylomonas sp. | reverse complement strand
GTCGTTCTGATTATATGTTGGTCATCGGTCATTTTTGCCGAAATAAACACTAAGCAAGCCTTAACTCTGGAACACTGTATCCGCACTGCACTGGAAAAACATCAATCCTTGAGCATTTCGGCAGCGAATGTAGCGATGGCAGAAGCCATGTACCAACAAGCCATGTCGGCGTATTGGCCTAAAATCGCAGCCGATGTCAATGCGCAAAGGGCAGATCAAGACAGAACCTTTTCTATCCAAGGTGACTTGGAGTTGCCACAGGGCATGGCTAATGCATTGACTTCACTTTCTGCAATTAATGCGCAAAATAGGGGGGCTTCACCCCAAGCCTTGCAGCAAATACTTGCTAACCCCATCAGTACTTTGCCGATTAACTTAGATGTCAAACTTTTCGATCGAGATACGCTGACTTCGTCATTGAACCTCACTTACCCCATCTTTACCGGATTAAAACGTGAAGCGTTGGTCGCACAAACCAGAAAAGGTATTCAGGCTGCAGAGCAAGGTCAGCGTAAAACCAATCTCGAAGTGATACGGGATGTAAAAAAATACTATTACGCTGCTCAGTTTGCGGCACAAATGGAGCGGTTAACTGAAGATACCCTGGAGCGATTTAAAGCACTGGAGGATTTAACTGAACGCCTCTATCAAAACGGTTCACTTAAGGTCAAAAAAACCGATTATTTAAGAATTAAAACCACTACAGCGATGACCCGAACAGTGCTGAGTGAAGCCCGATATGCCCGTGAAATGACCTATGAGGCTTTAGGTAATGCCATGGGACAAGAATGGCAGGCGAATCAATCGATTGTTGAAGCGGAAACCTCACCGCAATTGAGTGAAGGATTACATCAGCTGCTGGAATCCGCGCAGAATTTCAATCCGGATATTCAGCAACTCAAACTCGCTGTACAAATCAGTGAAGATCAAATTACCGAAGCGCGCAGTGGCTATTTTCCCATGATTGGTTTTCATGCCAGTGTCTATGATGTCCAATCAGATTTTAAATCTGGTTTGACTAACGCCACCAATCGCGACGGCTGGACTATCGGTATCGGTATGCAATGGAATTTATTTGATGGATTTCAAACCGCCGGCAGAGTTAATCAAGCTCAAGCCCAGCAACGTAAATTGCAAGCTCAGCAAGTCTTGTTGGACCAGGCCATCGCACTGCAGGTTAAGCAACAGTTTTTGAGCATTAAAAGCAGTTATGGTCAAACTAAAGATAGTTCGGAAGCTGTGGGGTTTGCTAGTGAAAATCGCAAATTACATGTGCGAGCCTATCAGGATGAGCTCGTTGAGACCAAGGATGTAATAGAGGCGCAAGTTTTGGAAACCTTTGCCCAAGCGAGTCAATATCGTGCGCATTACGCACTTGAAATGGGACTGTTATCACTGGAATTTCTGATCGGACAAAACGTTAATCCTGAATAACCCTCCATTTATCATCACCAAGGCATTTTATAGAACGTGCCGTCAGGTTTAGGCTTGTTATAATATTTCGATTTTCCTACCCACTGGATCAAGATTATGGATGTTAAATCATACATGCAGCAGCTAGGCCAGCAGGCCAGACAAGCCGGACGGCAAATTAGTAAAGCCGATAGCGGTTTAAAAAATCTGGCTTTAATGAAAATTGCCGAAGCCATAAATGCTAGTTTCGATGAACTTATCATTGAGAATCGCAAAGATCTTGATGCTGGTCAAACCAATGGACTGGACGCAGCTTCTCTAGACAGATTGGAACTGACTGCATCGCGTATTGGAAGCATGGTTGAGGGCTTGATGCAGGTTGCCGCTTTACCTGATCCGGTGGGTGAAATTACCCATTTAAATTATCGTCCCAGTGGTATACAGGTCGGGCAAATGCGGGTGCCACTAGGCGTCATTGGCATCATTTACGAGTCCAGACCCAATGTGACTATTGATGCAGCTGCGCTATGCCTTAAAGCAGGCAATGCCTGCATTTTGCGCGGCGGTTCGGAATCGATTCATTCCAACAGAGCAATTGCTGCCTGTATCAGCAAAGGATTGGTTGCAGCCGGGTTGCCGGAGCAAGCGGTTCAGGTGGTGGAAATCACCGATCGCGCAGCTGTGGGGGAATTGATTACCATGAAAAATTATGTCGATGTGATCGTACCCCGTGGTGGGAAAAGTCTGATCGAACGGATTAGCGTGGAAGCGAGTATTCCTGTCATAAAGCATCTGGATGGCATATGCCATGTTTATATTGACGGTGAAGCGGATATCGATAAAGCGATCAATATCGCCATGAATGCCAAAACGCATCGCTATGGTGTTTGTAATGCGATGGAAACTTTATTAGTTGCAGAATGCATAGCCACAAAAGTGTTACCGAATTTGACGGAAAAATTGACTGAAAAAGGCGTAGAGCTACGTGGTTGTTTAAAAACCTGCTCATTGGTTAAAAATGCTGTCAGAGCGACTGAAGAAGATTGGCACACCGAGTATCTCGCCCCCATTATATCCATCAAGATTGTGGCGGATATTGACGAGGCCATTGCTCACATCAATCAATACAGTTCTGCACATACGGAAGCGATAGTCACCGAAAATTACTCGCTGGCCCGACGCTTCTTGCGGGAAGTCGACTCAAGCTCCGTAATGGTGAATGCTTCCACGCGTTTTGCCGATGGTTTTGAATACGGGCTGGGCGCTGAAATCGGTATTAGCACCGACAAATTACACGCACGTGGTCCAGTGGGTTTACAAGGATTGACTTCTTTAAAATACATTGTGCTGGGTGATGGTCATATCCGGTCATGAGGATAGGTATTTATGGTGGCACTTTTAACCCGGTACACCATGGACATCTGCGAACTGCGCTTGAAGTCAGCGAACAATTCAACCTTGGTCAACTGCGTCTAATTCCTTGTCGATTGCCCGCGCATCGGCAAATCCCCGAAGTTTCTGCCGAGTTACGGTTTAGCATGTTGCAACTGGCCATAGCCAATTCACCCGGTTTACAGATTGATCGCCGGGAACTGGATAGGGTAGGGCCGTCTTATATGGTAGACACCTTGGAGTCTATCGCATTGGAAAACCCAAAAGCCTCATTGATATTGTTTATAGGTGCTGATGCCTTTAGCGGATTAGAGCAATGGCACTGCTGGCAGCGTTTGTTTGAATTTGCCCATATCGTGGTTATGACCCGGCCAAATTATGCAAAGCCAAAACTCTCGGCTTTTTTGAGTTGTAGACTTTGTCACGATCAACAACAACTATTTCGAACATCTAATGGACAGCTATATTTCCAAACAGTAACTGCATTGGACATTTCGGCGACAACTATCCGATCTTTAATTGCCAGTCATCGAAACCCACAATTTTTACTTCCGGATTCGGTCATCGAATTTATCCGAGATCATCAACTTTACTTATTACCCACACGAGATATTGAATGCAAACAGAAGAATTATTAAATTTAGTTTTAGAAGAATTAGACTTGCGCAAAGCAGTTCAAGTAAGCACCTTGGATGTACGTGGGAAAACCAGCATTACCGACTTTATGATCATCGCAACAGGTACCTCGACGCGTCATGCCAGATCTTTATGCGATTATGTTGTTGAAAAAGTAAAAGCCAATGGAATACAACCGCTGGGAGTAGAAGGGGAGGTAGGTTCGGATTGGGTGTTATTGGATTTAGGCGATGTGGTGCTGCATATCATGACCAGTCAAGCACGCGAATTTTACCAGCTGGAAAAACTCTGGTCAGTTGCAGGTAACCAAGAAAAATAATTTGAGCTGATGCATTTTTTCATGATTTGAAGCTCAAGAAATTACCAGAAGAGTCGATGATCACTGCATATTTTGCAGGAGATTGAAATGAAACCCCTAACAACGATGATGATGTTGGCAACCCTGATGATTTTAGGGTGTGCTCATGTTGGCAGCAGGGATTCTATAGCTGTAACCGACAAAACCTTGGTGGCAAGCGGCTATAGTCAGTTTGCTGATGTGGGTGTGCTGCAAAAAGTCAACGAGCGCTGGCTATCAGCGCAACAGGTGGCCAAACTGAATGCCTATCGAAGTTTAGCCGATCAACTTTATTATGAGTCGTTAGGAAATAATAAAACCGTAGGCTCTCAAGTTGTGCAAAATGAGGTGTATCGGGTTTATCTGGACACCTATTTGCGTAACGCTCAAGCCATTGATTATCTGACAGTAAAAAACAGCTTGAAAGCTACGTTGCAACTAAAACTGACACCTCGGTTTTACCAATGCATGAGTAGTGATTTGGTGGGTGCACGGCAATGTTTGCAAGAAGACGACAAACTCGCGTTTACTCGAATTGGTTACAAAACCGCTTCTGTCTCAAGCAAAAATCTTGCATGTGTGCAGTTAGATTGCAGCGATCAGTTCTTCGTTCAGGGGTTTTCCAAAGACAGAAATGTAGTAGATGATGCCATGCTTGATGCGGGTTTTTATGATTTAGAGTGGACTATCAATACTGGTGCACGTACCTTATTTAACTATTTACTTATTTATGGGTTTCTGAATGCACTATAGATCAGCCTTGCTAGGTTTGTCAGTTGTTTTGATATCCGCTTGCTCAAGCGTGGATACCAATAACAAACCTGAGCATAAGGACGTTGCCAGTCAACAAGTGACCGTTCAGGGTAGTGCTGTTATTTTAAATGAAAATCTAGAGCGCGCGCGTCAAGCAGCTATCGAAAACGCAATAGCCAACGCTTCAGGGCAAATAAAACGTCATTATTCAAACACAGAATCGCTGTTGCCCGGTAACATCAAAATCGTTGATGAATGGCAGGCAGACAATTATTATCACGTTCAGGCAGTGGCCGTACTGGGTCAACAGGCAACTTGTCAGTCACCATATCGAAAAAAAATGGTTGCTACTGGTTTTCCGGTCATGAACGCCGATCAAATCAGTGGCACAGAGAGTCAGGATTTATTTAGCGGAATCCCCAGAGAAATCAGCAACCGTTTAATGGAATCTGGAGACTTTATCACTCGAAATGTCACCAATACAGTACTTTATAGCCGTCCTGATTTAGCTCCAGAAATATTCTCCACAACTGGTGGCAATCCACTTAAGGTGATAATTGATATCGCCAAAGGTTTGGATGCTCAATTTGTCCTTTCAGGCGTTATTCGGGATTTTAAGGTCGAATCAACTGAATATGTTAGAGGGAGCGGCGTACTGGCTATGCTTAAATCCACTATGAGAGATTATATTGCGCGCCGTAGTATTGGTATCGATGTATTTGTTCATGATGGATTTACCGGGGCTTTGTTATTTCAACATCGTTACACCGATTCAATCTTGGGTGATGTCTCGCTGCCAACTGGTTACAACGTAGGCAGTGAAGGTTTTGAATCCAGTCCGGCTGGTCATAAAATCAGCGAAATCATCCATCAGGCCAGCAACGATATTCAACAATTGTTTGCCTGTCATCCATTTGCCACGCGAGTGACACAAGTCGATAACAACCAAATTACAATAGGCGCCGGTGCGCAGAATAGAATCAAAACAGGCGATCGATTTAGTATCTATAACGCTGGCTTCTCGGATTCAGCCAGCATAGGTTTTACTGAACCAGTCGGTATGATGACTATTTCACATGTTGGGCCTTCAATGGCCATTGGTAATTTTGAGTCCGGGATGAACCAAATTAAGATTCATCCAGGTGATTGGGTGCGGAGCTTGCCAACTCAATAATCGTTTTGGTGAGCCATTATAGCTTGCCTGTGTTATTTAACATAATATACATTATGCGAA
>CAZJYS010000138.1:0-5771 GCA_964550075.1 uncultured Methylomonas sp. | reverse complement strand
ATCAGTTATCCGGTGGTCAACGGCAGCGAATTGCCTTGGCGCGTGCATTAGCCGTTGAACCGTCGGTTTTACTGTTGGACGAACCGTTTGGAGCACTGGATGCCAGTGTGCGCAAGGATTTGCGTTTGTGGCTACGCCATTTACACCATGAACTGAATGTGACCAGTATTTTCGTCACCCATGATCAGGAAGAGGCCATGGAAGTGTCCAGTCAGATCGTGGTACTCAACCATGGCAAAATCGAACAAAAAGGCACCCCGACCGAAATATATGATCAACCCAGTAGCGACTTTGTGTCTCGCTTTATTGGTCAGACCAACGTGTTTCATCTGCAGCAAGATGACCATAACTGGTTGAAACGTTCCGGCATCATTGTTGATGAACCCAAGGGCATAGTCGCTCACGTACGCCCGCACAATATCGCGATTGAAAAATCGCCGGTTACCGAACAATCTCCCGTGTACCTGAAAGACTGGCAGCATCTGGGCGGAACCATTCGACTGGAGTTGAGCCGGGATGTCAATCACGGTAGCCATAGCACCATTTACGCCGAAATGCCCAATGAGCAATTTAAGGCCTTATCCCTGGAAAAAGGCGAGCGGGTGGCGCTACGTATCAAACACGCGCATTGGTTTAATTGAATGCTATCTCAAACACATTGAACTTGACGGAGACTGTTCATGAATTTTAATCAGCTGGAATTGTTGCTGTTGTTGCAGGATAGCGATTTTAATCAATCCAAAGCGGCAGAAAAACTACAGGTGGTGCAATCGGCTGCCAGTCGACAATTGCAGTTGTTTGAAGAAGAACTGGGTTCACCACTATTTGAAAGGCAGGGTAAAAAACTGCTGGGTTTCACTGGCTTGGGTGAGCGAGTGATGAAAGAAATTGAAGCGATCGATCTGTGCAAACGCAATATCAAAGTGATTGCCGATGATTTTCGAGATAACCGCAAAGGCACACTACGTATCGCCACTACTCACACTCAGGCCAAATATTTGTTGCCGTTGCCGATACGTAAATTTCGGGATCATTACCCTGATGTGATGATCTACATGGTGCAATCTTCACCTGGCGAAGTGGTGGATATGCTGTATCAGCATAAAGCCGATCTGGCCATTTGCACGGAAAGACTCGAAGAAAACGAAAAGTTGGTCATCAAACCTTGTTATGACTGGCATCACATTGCCATCGTGCCGCGTGGTCATCCACTGGCAGAAGGCAAGATCACGCTACAACGCTTAGCCACGTTTCCTTTATTGACCTATTCATCGGGTTACACCGGGCGCTCAAACATTGAAAAGGCCTTCAGCCAATCCGGCCTGAATCTGGACATCAATCTTTCTGCAGCTGATTCCGATGTGATTAAAACCTATGTCAGGCTCAATCTGGGGGTCGGCATTATTGCCGGGACTTCCTATGAGCCCGTCAATGATAGTGATTTGGTAGCGCTGGACCTGTCCAATCTGATTCCTCGTTCGGTTACCAAGCTGGCTTATTTAAAACAGCTTTATTTACCGGCCTATTTGCAATACTTTATTGAAGAAGTATTGAGCAAAGGGGTTGTCAATCCTGCCGAGGATTTTTGATGGCGCCTGGTTCGTTTCGTTGTAATCATTTTTTGGCGTCTTCAAGACTCAAGGATATAAACATGGCCCATTGGTACCCTGACAATTCTCAATCCATAGGCAATACGCCTTTGGTCAGACTCAACCGTATCACCGGCGGAGCCCCCGTCACCTTGCTGGCTAAAATCGAAGGCCGTAATCCGGCCTATTCAGTCAAATGTCGAATTGGCGCCGCAATGATAAATGATGCCCAACAACGTGGCTTGCTGGGTCCGGGCAAAGAAGTCATTGAGCCGACCAGCGGCAATACCGGTATTGCATTGGCGTTTGTCTGCGCGGCGCGCGGGATTCCGCTGACGTTAACTATGCCCGAAACCATGAGCATAGAACGGCGCAAATTGCTGGTGGCCTATGGTGCCAAGTTGATTTTGACCGAAGGTGCTAAAGGCATGAAGGGCGCGATTGCCAAGGCAGAAGAAATTGCCGAATCCGAGCCGGATCGTTATGTGTTGTTACAACAGTTTAAAAATCCTGCCAATCCACTGATCCATGAGAACACCACCGGCCCGGAAATTTGGCGGGATAGTGATGGTGCCATCGATATTCTGGTGGCAGGTGTGGGTACTGGCGGCACCATTACCGGAATATCTCGCTATATCAAAATCAATCAATGTAAACCGATTGTTTCGATTGCCGTAGAACCTGAAGCCAGCCCGGTTTTAAGTCAATATCGAGCCGGTCTGGAGATTCAACCGGCACCGCACAAAATTCAGGGCATAGGCGCAGGATTTGTACCCGAAGTACTGGATTTATCCATGGTGGATGCCATCGAGCAAGTCAGCAATGAAGAGGCGATTGAGTTTGCTCGTCGTCTGGCCAGAGAAGAAGGTATTTTGGCCGGGATATCCTGTGGCGCAGCGGTTGCGGCAGCCGTGAGGGTCGCCAAAGATCCAGATAATATAGGCAAGACCATTGTGGTGATATTGCCCGATTCCGGTGAACGCTATTTGAGCTCGGCGCTATTCGAAGGCTTGTTTGACGCCTCGGGGTTGGCGGTGTGAGTTTGAATCAGAACTATCCAGTCTGGGGCATTGAAGGGTTGGTTGCGGAACTGCGCAAGTTACGCTTGCAGTCTTTGGAAAACCGCCAGCGCCGCGATCATCCACCTAAGCTACCTTCCCGCAAAATATTGAGTCAAATTGTTGAGAACTTGGGCGCTGTGTTGTTTCCCAACCGCTTGGGTTTGCCTGACTTGAACGATGAAGGGATCGATCAATTTGTCGGACATACTCTGGATACTGTGTTGCGGGAATTGCACCGGCAAATCGTTTTGGAGTTGCAATTTGTCGCTGAGCAACAAGGGTTGTCAGACAATGTGCAAGCACAAGCGGCTGACATTACTCGGCAATTTGCCGCTCAACTGCCTCAGATTAGACTGTTGCTGGATAGCGATATTCAGGCTGCTTACGAAGGCGATCCGGCCGCCCGCAGCCCCGATGAAGTGTTGGTTTGCTATCCGGGTATTGCCGCCTCCATCCATCATCGCGTGGCCCATATCATTTACCGGTTGGGGGCGCCGTTGGTGGCTAGAGTCATCAGCGAGATTGCTCATTCAGCGACCGGCATCGATATTCACCCTGGTGCGCAAATTGCTGATAGTTTTTTTATCGATCATGGTACGGGTGTCGTGATAGGCGAGACCGCAGTCATTGGGCGAAGGGTTCGAGTTTATCAAGCGGTCACTTTGGGGGCCAAACGCTTTGAAAAGGATAGCGATGGTTTACTGGTGAAAGGTCATGCACGCCATCCTATCGTTGAAGATGATGTGGTGATTTACGCGGGTGCCACCATCCTCGGACGTATCACGATAGGTCGAGGTTCCGTGATAGGCGGGAATGTCTGGTTGACGCATGATGTACCCCCCGACAGCCATGTCAGCCAGGGTCAAACTCGGGATGTGTTTACTTCAGGCAATGGAATTTGAATGTTTGATTTTTGTATAAACAGCTTTTAAAAACAAGGTGATTACATGACAACATAACCACTATAACTTGGCCTTACAGGTCGAATATTTTAATTGTATCTTGATAACCATCAGCCGCTGACCGGACCACCGGAAGCCAATGAATCCATCGGGTTCATTGGCTTTTTTTTGGCCTGAAGAATAGTCAAGCACACGCTGAGGCCGGTTGGTCAGGCGATGAATATTCACTAATTTACTAACCACTCCATAAACTACGAGAGATTAACATGACAGACATTCACCAAGCCCACACCGCATTAGGCGACGTCGCCGCCCGTACCTTATCCAATGCAACCAAAACCGTCCCCATGATGGGTACCATTACCCCGCGTTGGCTGGTTCACCTGTTGCAATGGGTGCCGGTTGAAGCGGGTATATATCGCGTCAACAAAGTTAAAAGCGAAACCAGTATCGCTGTCGATTGCTCCAGTCTGGACGAAAAAGTACTGCCGCAAACCTATGTGGATTACGAAGAATGGGGCCGTGAATACCGCTTGAATGCGGTTAACACCGTTCTGGATGTGCATACCCGCGTAGCGGATTTGTATAGCAGTCCGTACAACCAAATTCAGGAACAGTTACGTTTGACCATCGAAACCGTCAAAGAACGTCAGGAAAGCGAGTTGATCAACAACACTGAATATGGCTTGCTGAATAACGTGGCCCCTTCACAAAAAGTCCAAACGCGTAATGGATCGCCCACCCCTGATGACCTGGATGAATTGATTGCCCGCGTCTGGAAAGAGCCGGGTTTTTTCCTGGCCCACCCGCGCGCCATTGCTGCTTTTGGCCGTGAAGCGACCCGTCGTGGCACACCGCCACCGACTGTATCTTTGTTTGGTTCGCAATTCCTGACCTGGCGTGGTCTGCCTTTGATTCCCACTGACAAGTTAAAAATTGTCGACGGTAAATCCAACATTCTGTTGTTGAGAACCGGTGAAAGCCGTCAAGGTGTCGTCGGTTTGTATCAACCCAACCTGACTGATGAATTGAGCATGGGCTTGTCGGTAAGGTTCATGGGCATCAACCACAAAGCGATTGCCTCTTACTTGGTTTCTTTGTATTGCTCGCTGGCTATCTTGACCGATGACGCTATTGGCGTTCTGGAGAATGTCGAAATAGGCAACTACTATGACTACAAGTAACCTTGATTTATCAGCCTTGGCACAACAGGCCTTGAGCGGTGGTGAAGTGCCTGCCGGTTTGCCGGATGCTGCCGAACTGACTGCACTGGCTAATCAATACTTTAGGCAATTACCTAACGGGACCGAAGACATTGATACGCAACCGGTATCAGCCGCTGCCACAGGTGTCGTCGGCGCAATTCCGGCAGGATTTGATCATCGACCCGGGATTGACGATTCGTCTATTTCCGCTTTAGCTCAACGCAGTTTTGGCTTGCCGGGTGCGTTGGATTTGCAAAAACTGGTGTCGTCGCCTTTGGGTAACGTTTCAGCAGGGCTGCCGACAGAGGGATCATCTTTTTACTTCCTCAATGAAGTATCTGGCTTATCTCGCGCTGCACAAATCCCGGGATTGGGCTCGGCCCATCCACCTTTTGACGTGCATGCGGTGCGTAAGGATTTTCCCATACTGCAAGAGCGGGTGAATGGCTATCCGCTGGCTTGGCTGGATAATGCGGCCACCACGCAAAAACCCCAGGTGGTTATTGAGCGGATCTCGGCGTTTTACCAACACGAAAACTCCAATATCCACCGGGCGGCGCATGAATTGGCGGCTAGAGCGACGGATGCTTATGAAGGTGCACGGGATATTGTGGCTCGCTTCATTAATGCCCCTTCGTCCAGCGAAGTGGTGTTTGTGCGCGGTTCCACCGAGGCCATCAATCTGGTGGCTAAAAGTTGGGGCAAACAATATATCGGTGAGGGCGATGAGATCGTCATCAGCTGGTTGGAGCATCATGCCAACATTGTGCCTTGGCAACAATTGTGTGCTGAAACCGGTGCGGTTTTACGGGTGATTCCGGTGGATGATAGCGGTCAAGTGATCTTGTCCGAGTATCAGAAACTCTTGAGTAACAAAACCAAACTGGTGTCATTTACGCAAGTTTCCAATGCCTTGGGTACTGTCACGCCGGCTCAGGAAATGATCGAGTTAGCGCATCGGGTAGGCGCCAGAGTGCTACTGGATGGTGCGCAGTCGGTTTCTCACCTGCGAGT
>CAZJYS010000137.1:0-5777 GCA_964550075.1 uncultured Methylomonas sp. | reverse complement strand
ATTGGCGAAAACGCCAACTTTTCGTTCCGTCGAGTGCGGTTAGTGTTTTCCGGTGATGTCACAGATTATATCGGTATGTATATCCAGGCCGATTTTGCCTCTACTGCTGGCGATCTACACTTTGCTCAATTACGAGACGCCTATTTTGATTTAAGCTGGGATAAAGCCCATGAGTACCGGGTTCGTGCAGGTCAATCCAAAGTGCCATTTGGCTGGGAAAACTTGCAGTCTTCGCAAAATCGTATAGCGTTGGATCGTAACGACGCTCTGAACAGTGCGGTACCGAGCGAACGGGATTTAGGTTTGTTTGCGTATTGGTCACCCAGCGATGTGCAATCCTTATGGAAAGGTCTGAGCAAAAAAGGCTTGAAAACTTCCGGCGATTACGGTGTGTTGGGTTTGGGTATCTACAACGGCCAAGGTACCAACAAGGCTGAACTTAATGATGATGTTTATGTCGTAGCGCATTCGACCTATCCTTTCAAACTAGGCTTTATGGGTATGCCGGAACAAGTGGTTGAGATTGGTGCCGATGCTATGTCTGGTAGATTTAGGAAGAACCCTGAAGTCTATAACTATGAAAACGTAAGGCAAAAGGCACCAACTACTGCGGATAGATCCAACGACAATAGTGAAGACCGCGTGGCTGTTCACGCCATTTTATTCCCGCAACCTTTTGGTTTCCAGGCTGAATGGAACTGGGGGGCAGGCCCAACCCTAAATCCGGATGAAAATCGGATAGAGCGTGCTGGTCTGGGTGGTGGTTATGTACAGGCCATGTATAAAATCGATGAAGTGTTCGGCACCAAAGGCACTATGATTCCTTACGTCAAATGGCAAACCTATGACGGTGCCTGGAAAAACAATGCTAACGCACCACGTGAGCAAGTGGATGAGGTCGAAGCCGGTGTTGAATATCAAATCAACAAAGCATTGGAAGTCACCTTGGCTTATTCACACATGGAACGTACCAACATTGCTAGTGCGACCAGCAATGATTTCCTGAAAATGGCGAACGGTGATTTGATTCGTACCCAGTTGCAGGTTAACTACTAATAACGAAAAGCCGTTTGCAATGAGACGCTGAGTCTGTGTCTCATTGTTTAAATCATCAAGCCCGTTAGCATTGGCTAACGGGCTTTTTTTTGCGTTGAAATATCAAAATTTGCATTTCAAATGATATTTCTGCACCCGGTAACGCAGTGTTTCCCGGGTGGTACCCAACATGCGGGCGGCGGCGGTGACGTTGGCATCACAGCGATCCAGCGCATTCTGGATGATAAACTTTTCCATGTCTTGCAGGCTCAGGCTGCCATCCAGTGGAATGAACACGCCTTGTTGATTGGCGTCAGGCACTGGGGTTTCGTTATGCGTTGGCTGTTTTTGTAATTGCAGCCATTCGGTGGGCAGATTGTGATCCAGCGCCAGTAATACACAGCGTTCCAGAACATTCCTCAATTCGCGAATATTGCCGGGCCAGTCATAAGCTTTCAGCAAATGCCAGGCTGAATCGGAGATAATGTTGACTGTTTTTGCCGATTTGCGATTGCAATCAGCTATGAAAGCAGGAACCATTTGTTCCAAATCTTGCTTGCGATCCTTTAGCGACGGGATGCAGATATTGATCACGTTCAAGCGGTGATACAAGTCACGGCGAAATTCACCTTTGGTGACTTTATCGGCTAAATCCAGGTTGGTGGCCGCAATGATTTGCACATCCACGCTGATTTCAGTTTCACTGCCTAAACGACGAATGCGCAAGTCTTCGACGGCTTTCAGCAACTTGCTCTGTAAATCCAGATCCATTTCGCCAATTTCATCCAGAAACAGCGTGCCGGTATGGGCTTGTTCGAACAAACCACGGTGAC
The DNA here is from genome assembly GCA_964550075.1 of uncultured Methylomonas sp. Lineage (GTDB taxonomy): Bacteria > Pseudomonadota > Gammaproteobacteria > Methylococcales > Methylomonadaceae > Methylomonas. The sequence continues at coordinate 3,909 of CAZJYS010000137.1, read as the reverse complement.
GCTTTTTGGCGCCGGTAAAAGCCCCGGCTTCATAACCGAATAATTCGGCTTCCAATAATTCACGCGGCAAGGCCGCGCAGTTGATTTCCACCAGCGGTGCATGCGAACGCACGCCGGAATAATGCAAAATGCGGGCGACCATGCCTTTACCGGTGCCGGTTTCGCCACTGATGATCAGACTGGAAAAGGGGATTTGCACAACTTGTCGCAGCATACTACGCAGCGTGGTCATTGCCTGGCTGTTGCCCAGCAGACTGTCTATGCTGTATTGGTGATTTTGTACGGCATTTTGTTGTTGCAAGCGTCGTTGGGCCCGAGCGCTTCTTGCCGCACTTTCTACCAATAAGTTCAAGCGTTCCAGCGAACAAGGCTTTTCGATAAAATCGTACGCGCCCAACCTGACCGCTCGTACCGAATCAGCCACGCTACCGTAGCCGGTCAAAAATACCCATTCGCTACTGTCGATTTCCGGTTTGAGTTTTTCCAGTAAATCCAGAGCGTTGCCATCCGGCAAATTCATGTCGGACAGCACCACCAATGGATCGATGGATCTTTCCCGGAAATGAGCTTCAGCCTGTTGCAATGAATTGACAACTGTAACTTCCCAGCCACCCTTTATGAAATAGCGGGCCAATTCCGCGCCTAATAGTGCTTCGTCTTCAATAATCAGCAGGCTGTTGGTCATCATCAGATGTTCTCGAATGGATTGGAATGAGATAGATCAAGCAGCAGGGGCCAAGGGTAAATTCAGGCTAACACGGGCGTGCCCCTTTTCGTCATTTTCCAGCTTGAGTATGCCTTGTTGTTCTCGGGCAAAGCGTTGCACCATCACCAAACCCAGACCGCTACCTTTTTCTTTCAGACTGAGAAATGGTCTGATGCCTTGTTGTAAAAACTCAGGGCTGAAACCTATGCCGGTATTACTGACACTAATCGACAATTGATGCGGTTGTCGCTGCATATTGATTTCTACGATGCCAGGATCATCACCTATCGCTTGCACAGCGTTTTGCAATAAATTCAACATCACTTGTCTAAACTCCGTTTCCGGCAGTACAGCTAGTTCATCGCCCTGACTGTAAAGCTTAAATTGAATCTTGTCAGTAACTTGATAACTCAGTAGCGTGGTGAGCTCGTTAATGACTTGTTGAATATCGATCATTTGGGCGGCTTCGATGCTGCTGCGGGCGTTACCGAGCAAGTCGTTGAGATGTCTGGTCAATCGCCGCACTTCCTGATGAAGCAGGGCCATGCGTTCACGTAATTCCGGGTCACTGGATTCAGATATCATGTTTTCAAGCGCCACTTGAATAATGGCCAGTGGATTGCGCAGTTCATGAGCGGTACTGGCCGCCATTTCGGTCAAGGCGGCCAGTCGTTCCGCCTTGGCCAGTCGCCGACTTTGTTCCAGTAGATTGTGGCTGGTTTCCCGCACCTGATTTTCCAGTCGGCTGGTATAGGTTAGATGCTCCTGTTCCAACTCGATGAGATGTGCGACTAGTGTGTTATATCGCTCGAATAAATTGCTGATCGTCGGGTCGGACGATTTTAAATCGATGGGTTGTTTGACGCCCTCCACCAACCCTGAAAGCAAAACTCTTAAGGCATCCAGGGGTTCCAAAACGTTGTTGCGGAAAAAATAATGCCCGATCAGGAAAAGTAATAACGGCAAAATAATGGCCAGTTGCAATTCCAGTCGACTGTCGTTTTCAACGTTGATCAGCAGTTTTTCTTCTTCAGCAGTTTGCTTGTTAAGAATGTCCTGAATGATGTTGACGGTATCGGCCAAGGCTTGTGAGTCGCCATTCGTGGCTTGAGCAAATTTGTCCTGTAATGTGTGTAAATCAACAGGCACGCCGAAATCATGATTGTCGTGGCTTTGCAGTAAATCCAGTAAACGATTTTGCAGATCATTGATTTGTTCGCTGGTGATTCTGGGATCATTTTGGTGTATCGCCAGCTTTGATTGTAATTGCAGCAAATCGAAAATGGTTTCTTGTAAGTGGTGGCCTTTACCGATATCGGTTTCGATCGTGTGTATGCGTTGATCATTTAGCCAGGTTAAGTGACCAATCGCCAGCAGTTCGCCCAACACCAAAACGCTCATGATTAAGGTGACAAAAATAATCGGTCTGAATAATAACTGGCGCATGAGGTATAAAGACGTTGGGCATTGAACAGGCCAGCAATTTACTACTGATCGAATATAAAGCCTATGGCTATCTGTTCAGCGTGGTTGGGGTAGCTCGATAGAGCATAACCCAACAATTGAAGCTAAGAAACTTTTCGGCGTGCGGCCAGGTGATGTTCTGAAAAGCTTTCGTGTTCATCCAGGCCCACTATTTTGCACTTTCCGCCAGCCTGATTGTAATCTTCAGTAAAGTGATAAATGAATTCCATGACGGTGTGGTCGATCAAATCGGTTTCACTCAAGTCGAAAAATACAGTGTGTTGTTTGGGAAAATCAGCCAATAGGCTTTTCAAACTGAGGAAATTAGAGAATACCGCCGCACCGCTCACCGTAATATGGTGTGTTTGGTTTTCGGTTTGTTTTACATGATAAGCCATGCAAAACACCTGGCTTAACTTGAGTCCGCGGCTAAGATGAATCAGCAATTCCGCCAAAATACCCAAGGCTACGCCTATCAATAAATCAGTCGCCAATACGCCAATAACGGTCAGTACAAACACTGCAAAATGATCCCAGCCCACTGCCAGGGTTTTGGCAAATTCTTTGGGCGAAGCCAGTCTGAAACCGGTAAAAACCAATAAGGCTGCCAGGGAAGATAGGGGGATTTCATGGATTAATTTCGGAAACAAGGCCACGAAAATCAATAAAAAAGCCCCGTGGAAAAAATTGGCCCAGCCGGTTTTAGCCCCGTTATTGATATTGGCGGAACTCCGCACAATCTCCGCAATCATGGGTAAACCACCCAGCATTCCAGCCAAAATATTACCCACACCGACGGCGGCCAGATCTCGATTCAGGTTGGAATCGCGCTTATAAGGATCCAATTTGTCTACCGCTGCTGCGCTTAATAAGCTTTCCAGGCTGCCGACCAGCCAGATGGTAATAACGGCCATCCAGAATTCATGACTGACAATTTTGGAAAAATCCGGAAAATAAAATCCCGCCATGAAATGTTCGGGTACCGCCACCAAAAATGTGGGGCCGACGGTGAATTCGTGATGCGGCAGAATTTCGGCATCTGGCAGAAACAAATATTGGTGGATATGATCCAGATCGAAATATTGTCCCAGTGCCAATCCGAATATCACCACAAGCAAAGGAGCCGGGATCATTTTTAAATAAGCATTTTTGATGATGGACCAAGCGATCAACAAAGCCAGACCTGTCATACCTATCAGTGAGACTTCCGGGTTCATTTCAACGATGGAATGAGGGATCTCGGCAATCGTGCCTAACAAGGAGGTTGCTGTCGGTTTTACGCCCAATAAGGTATGAATCTGTTTGGCCATGATGATGATGCCTATTGCCGCCAACATGCCATGTACCACCGAAGAGGGAAAAAATGCACTGAGTTTGCCAGCCTTAAAAACGCCCAGCAAAACCTGCAATAGACTGGCAACGACGATAGCCGCCAAGGTATAACGATAACCCGCCATGGCGTCACCCTGACCCAGCGATTGCACTGCATCCACAATCACCACAATCAGGCCGGCGGCGGGGCCGTTGATAGTGACATAGGAGCCGCTGATTCTGGAAACTACCAATCCGCCAATGATGGCGCTGATAATCCCGGCCATGGGCGGAAAGCCGGAAGCCATCGCTATCCCCAAACAAAGCGGCAGTGCTATTAAAAAAACCAAAAACCCGGACAATAAATCACTACGCCAGTTTTCGATAAGTCCGGCGACACCGGTTTTAGGAACCGGTACTGAATTAAG
>CAZJYS010000136.1:2624-5793 GCA_964550075.1 uncultured Methylomonas sp. | reverse complement strand
TCCTTGATCTTGGCACTGATACCACCCAAACCGATCAGACTAGCCAGGAAGCCGATCATGATGGGTATCATGTTGGCGAGGGCGCGTTCAATCCAGGATACGGCGGTGCCGATCGCGCCGGTGGCGATTTGATGGACTGAATTGATGACGGCTTCGACGAATTCCATGATTTGCGCTGCGCGTTCGACGACGAACATCACTACGTTGTAGATCATCAGCACCGCCTGCACAATTGCGCCAGCCGGGTTGAACATGGAGACTATTTTGGTCACAGCTTGTTTGACGATGGTGGTAATTAGCCAGTTTTGAATGGCGTCTATCACCATTTCCTTGAGGTTGCTCAAGTCTTCCTTGATTTTCTCCCACAAGGCAGCGGGGCCGCCGGTCACCAAGGTGCGAACATATTCCACCACTTTTTCGATGACAGCTACTGCGGTCGGACCGAGCAGTTTCACGGCTTTGGCACGCATCTTCTCGTAGGTAATACCCAGCACGCTAAGCACGAGTTTAAGAATCGACGGCAAACTCAGATCGCTGGGGATTTCGATACCTGCGCCCGCCAGTGCGCCAAACAACCACTTCATGAAGCCCTTCTTGAGGTGCTCCCAGATATTGCTGACAAAGGCCTCGAAACCGCCTTTGATGGCACTGATGAGGTTGCTCAAGAAGCCGATCGGATCGGCAAGAATCAGCTTGATGGTTTCCCAGCCCTTACGGAGGATGGACATCAGCTTGTTTTTGAATTCAAGCAGGATTTTGACGATTTCGGCCAACTTGGCGATAAAGCCATACAAGGCGCTTCTGTTCTCGTCTTCGATCTCCTGGAGGGCTTTATCCGCTTTGTCCGAAGCCTCTTTGTATTGTTGAGCAAGTTTTTGCGCAAGTGCATTTTTGCGGTCTTCAATGCCTTGTTGCAACTCTTCAAACCGGCCAGCCATCTCTTTCTCGGCGGCCTTGCCAACTGCCTGCAAATCCTTGGGTAAGCCAGCGACATAGGATTTGATTCGTCCCTGACCTTGGGTAATTTCATTCTTGGCTTGCTGCAAGCGTGTTTCAACGACATTGGCGATGCGTACCACCAGCGTATCCATTTCCTGGGTGAATTTTGCCCGATTGCGTTGCAGGATTTGTTTGATTTCCGGCGGTACATCGCGGAAACGGTCGGCGATCCAGCGTCCCCAGCCGCGTATGCCACTGTATCGATCATCCTTGAATTTCTCGATTTCCCGCCTGGAATTGTTCTTCATATTATCGATGGCGGCATTGGCACCCGCATCAAACAACCTGGACACATCGGTTTCCAGACTGGCTAATTTGGCTTCGACGTTCAGCTTGGTCTGGTTGTAAATCTTCTCAATGTTGTCCCCTACTTCCTTGCGTCTGGCTTCGTCTTTTTCTTTGGCAATTTGCTGGCGGGATTTGACAGCCGTGCCGGATTTTGTTTTGACCCCCAGCAAGGCACTGATGCCCAGTTTGCTTTGGCTTTGTGCCCCAACCACGGCTTTGGCAAGTGCCGACTTTTCGCCGGTACGATACTTGGCAGGTGCGGCATCGGCGACTTTTTCAACATTGGTTTTGGCTGCCAATACACTACTAAAGCGCGGATCATTGGCTTTTTGCATTTGTTGCGGCGTCACTTCCGCATCGGCCATTTGCTGGTCGGCGTTTTTTTTGTTTTGTTGTTGGGAAACATCGGCTTCCGGTCTGGCCTGAGGCATGCCCTCGCCAGCATTGATGCCGGGCATGACCGGTGTCGGCTCACCCGGTATGGGGGTCACCACTTTTCCTACGACCTTGCTTTGATCCGGCGCTTGATCTGTGGCCGATTTTATCTCGCCGCTGGCTTCCTGTTTTTGGGCGTCAACCTTACCGGTGACGGCGCCTTTCATTTGTTGTTGTTCACCGCCTTCCATAAAATTGTCTGCCTGATCCAGGTTTTTCGGCATGACTTTTTCAATTTCGGCGCGTAACAAGGCCAAAAAGCTATTGGGATCGGGCTTTTTGGCCTTGGCTTCCTGCATGGTGTCGACTTGATTGGCCTGAGCACCCACCAGCTTTTCCTTGGCTGGAGGCAGTGCAGCTTTTTGGGCTTCAAGGGCTTTTTTCGCCGCGGGCGGATGTTTTTTTAAATTGCTTGAGCCCTTGGTAAGTCTGTCTTTAACCACTTTAAAGCGCGGATCACTGGCCGGATTTGCCGAGGGGCGACGGGCAGGTGGTGCAGGCAATCTTAGTGTGGCAGGCATTTCCGCCTAAGCTCGCGGTGGTGGTAAAGGACAATGCGCGCCGGTTTTTCGATATTCGCGCTGCAAGGCTTTGTAGAGATGCTCTGCATCGACGGTCCGCTTCGATTCAAGGGCCAATAATTGCGCGTGTGTCACCACATTGCGAAACTGCCCGCCCGTCAACAGGCAGCGGTAGGCTAATTCCTGCAACCAGCCGTCATCGATGGCATGTTTGCCCAACTGTAGACGCAGGATCTCGTAACGGCGCAGTTCGTCCGGTGCATTAAACCGGACAACCACTTCCATGCGTCTGGCAAAGGCTTTATCGATGCGATCCGACGCATTGGTGGTGACCAGCAGGATGCCGTTAAACGATTCAATCCGTTGTAGCAAGTAGTTGGTTTCCAGATTGGCGTAACGGTCATTTGCAGAGCCCACATCGGTGCGCGACGTCATCAGCGCATCGCCTTCATCCAGCAGCAGTATCACATCCAGATCTTCCGCTGCACCAAAGGCTTGTTCCAGGTTTTTTTCGGTTTCGCCCAGGTATTTATTGACAGTAGCAGACAAATCCACCCGATATAAATCCTTGCCCAGTGTTGCGGCTAATAATCGCGCCGTCAAGGTTTTACCGGTGCCGCTGGGGCCGGTGAATAATGCCCGTACTCCGATCGAGTGTTCACCGCCATCTTGCGTAAGAGCGGCCAGTTGTTCGCGATAACGGCAACGCAGTAATAAGTTATCCAGTTCCGTTCGGGTAAGCTCATCGACCGCTAAGTCGTAAAAATTGCCCCTGGTTTCCAGACGGGTAGCCAAAGTCTCCAGACGGGCGCTGTGCAAACCTCTACAGGCTTGTTGTACATCGCGTATATCAATTTCGATTCGGTTATCCAGATGAGCATAAGCCAGAGCGGCCCGAGCTACGCGATGGATATTGCCACTGGTTA
>CAZJYS010000136.1:0-2524 GCA_964550075.1 uncultured Methylomonas sp. | reverse complement strand
TCTAGCGCCTGCGCCAAAGCGCCGACTAAAGTTTTTCGACCATTCTGGCGTGAGCCACGCACAATCAGCACTTGTTCGGGTTGGATTGTCAGTAATTGCGGCAATTGCTGACAGACAGCCAACACTGAGGCAGTGGCTTGATAAGCGGACAACGGCAGTAAGTCTGCTTTTGCCACATGTCGTAACCAGGGCAGTTCGGGTGGTTCGCCGCGCAATACATCCCAAAGCGCAGGAGTGACTGCAAGCAACCATTGCGAGCGCGGCGCATCTGAATTCATGACCTGTAATAAACCGGCACGAATCAACTGACGAATCGAACGCCGTACCTCATCGGCTCGGTCTGCTTCATTGTCATCCATACGCCACCAGGCCAGCAAAAGTCCAGCTGTTGGTCGTTGCTCATTGCCTGTTGCCTGTTCAAACAAGCCAGAAAAGCGTGGATCTTCTTCCAATAAACCGGCTACTAAAATCAGCTCCAGCTCCATTCGGCTGAGTCCCGCCTGCATGAGAGACAGCAGCGGTGATTTGAAGGGACTGGAAGCTTCCCATACCGCTAGAGCTTGCCGCCATTGCGAGGCCGAAGGCTCGGGGTGTTTAAAGAGCAGCGACAGCTCATCGGCATAATCTTGTAAAAATGGATAGGTCTCCAGAGCGTAAGGGCGATCGCCATCAGCACAGGTTTCTATCAAATGGGCAATCACCGCAAACAGCGACAGGCGAAAATGCTCACTCGCGGTGTGCGGGGTATCGCTGAAAGGGTTTTCAGTACTTATCAGCTTGATAGGATTGAGTCGCGCGTTCATGCAAAATGAAAACTAATGCTGCGGCCTGCCGACGGAATCCAGCCCGGATCACGATCCAACCCGGCTATGCGAAGTTCAATAGGCAAAGTAGCCAAGGAAAAATGCACATCCAACGCAGTGGATGTGAAATAGATTTTCGCTGCGTGGCAACACACGCGATGGGCTACGCTATGTGTCGAGTCATCGCTCAAGGCACGGATCAGACGTGCATTCAAATATAGCAACGTCCACTGCAGCCAGCGATTGAGCGCTGGGGCTAAGGATATTGAGGGCTTGAATGAGTGCGGCTGCCTCTCAATGCGTACCAACGTCGCAGCGGATAAAATTGTGGATTTTGCACACGCTTGGCTCGCTTGAGTGAGCGGTGGCAGATTGGGAATACGGGGCATATCCATCACCATAAAACCGGCATCATGCCAAATCTGCAAGCGTTTTCGGGTTGCCCAAACCTTTAGATGCATGACATTTGCTGGCTGGAGGCTATGCGCTTTAACCCAGGGCTTTAACCAATCATCGGGCACTGTCAACAAATCCGGGGCAACAAAATCACCAGCAGGCTCTTGAGTTACAGAACGCCCAGCCAATTCAGCCAGCAACCGCCACACAGGGTCTTGCTCGAAAGATTTACCCAACCAGGAGCGACCGATTAACGCCAGCCAGTCCCAGGGTGACAGGGCGATGCCGGGATGGCGTGGTTGGGTGAAATCTCCATACAGACCCAGTGACAATGCCACGTTCAGCAGATAGAAAATACCGGCAAATTGGCTTTCGATGCTTTGCATAAAGGCCGGTTCGAAGTCGATACTCGCTGGTTCCAGCTGTGCTGCCGATTCTGTTTGCTCCGCACAGTCTGTGATTAATTGATCTTCAACCGACTGGGTTGGTTCAAAATCGCTGCTGCTGATAGGCTGGATAGCTGCGGGTTGCGCAGAACTCAACGTTTCAACTCGACGGATGGCTAACTTGGGCAGCTCTGAAAGGTTTGAAAATAACGGCGGTGATTGAGTCGGCGCTACAAGTATTGCTGAATCCATTGATTTCGGAGAGTTGTCCTTTAATCGAGTGGATAACAACGGCAAGGGGTTGGCGGGCTCGGCAGATTGCTGATGATTTGGCGATTCGGGTTCGTCTGTATTGATTGAATTCAGGTCTTTGTCAGCGCTGCTGCCGTTCACGGTGACAGCGGGTTCTTCCAGGTTAGCAATGGATACTGGCAAAGCTTGCAAGGCCAATACAAATGCCGGGCTGCGTGTCCATGCGGAGGCCCGTTGCAAACCCAGGCCAATGGCTAGTAAACGTCGCTGGGCGATAGTCAGTGCAGGGGCTTGTGATTCCGGAATTAGGCTGACCAAGTGCCGGTAAGCCGCTATGGCATCAGGCGAAACACGAACTGCCGGTACAGGACTCAGCGGTTGGTTTTGTTGAACTGGTAACGCTGGGATGCTTGCCGTTGGTGACCATGAACCGCTTAACTCATCCGACAAACCAGTCATGGCATGCGCTTGGGCAATAGCTTTGAAAGCAAGTATTACTTCCGCATCACTTAAACACACCACCCAAGCTGCCGCTTGGGCTTGGCTAGCCAAATGCGCCAGCACGGCAGGCAACACATCACCGCGCGGCAACAGCTGGCTTCGCCACCATGTCGACACCGTTACCCCCTCCAACACCACCCGCCACCACCAGCGATTCCCCAACGAGCCCTGCAACCAATCCCGCAG
>CAZJYS010000135.1:0-5881 GCA_964550075.1 uncultured Methylomonas sp. | reverse complement strand
AAGCGTTCGAAAATCTGGCCGAGGATGGTGGCGGTTTTCTGGTTTATCTGGCCAGCAGTCGGGTTAATCTGCAATTAACCGAAGAACGCTGGCCGGATATTACATTCAGCGCGACGCGCGAACTGTAAGCTTATTGCCGTGGATGGATTGCTGCAGGCTCAGTTCTAATTTGTCAGATTAGAAGGAAGCTTGTCATGCCTGCAGGGAAGCGGGCTCCAGCGCCATGGATGGTGAGCTTCGAACCGTCCCTGGTGCCTGGATTCCGGCAATCCATGCCGGAATCTAGGTCTTGGGTAAGACGTACAAGAAATATGACAAAGGATTACTCAGGTGCTTTGTTCAACAATTCCACAGCCACCGACATGGATACGGGCGGCAATGCCGGACCGAATTGGTTAAACACCGCCACGTCGGCGGCATCATGGCCGTAAGCGACCACGATTCGACCACCTCGTGGCCCAGGCTGGGTGGGATCAAAAGTGTACCAGTGACCACCGACATAGGCCTCAAACCAGGCATGAAGATCCATTGGTTCAAGTCCATACAAGTACCCCACCACCATTCTGGTCGGAATACACAAAGCCCGACAAAGCGCGATGCCTAGATGAGCTAAATCACGACAAACGCCCTGCTGTGCCTGATTGACTTCAACTGCCGACATTTGAAAATACGGTGAATCAGGATTAAAGGCAATGTTGTTCTGCAGCCATTGATTGATGGCGGCTACCTGGTCATATCCGGGAGTTATGTCTTCGACGATCTGATGCGCCAATTCCACAAACCGATCCGACTCGCAATAGCGACTGGGCAACATGTAAGTCAAGACAGAGTTGGGTAAGTTTTGTATTTCATCAAAAGGTGCGCCCGGACTTACCAAAATATCCCGCTCGGTTTGCACCACTGCGCTGGTACGCACGATAAATTGCCCGGGTGGTGCCACTAATCGCTGGCAATGATTGCCATATTCGTCAATGAATTCCATGACGGGTACGTTAGGTTTGATGATGTAGGATTCTCTGGAAATCCACTGATGGGCTGTATTACGTGGCCGCAACATTAAAATTAATGGTGTCGGAGCGGTTATTTCAAATCTGATTTCACAGCGACTAAGTAACCACATTTTCATTATTTTTTATTTGACTCGGGATTATCAACGTTGGGTATTCTTACATTCAGCCCATCAACCTAATTTTACGGCAGGCTCTGCAAGGAGGCTAATTCATAACATGCCAGGATTATAACCCTAAGCAGTTTATTGGCTGAGGCTATATAAGCCGGGTTTATCATCAGCGACTTTGTTAAAATGAAGGATGAATTGTATCTATTCAACGTAGTCGGCTTGTCAGATGCTGACGGCTTCGATTGTTGGGCTACGCTCTATCGAGCTAACCCAACCGGCGCAAGCAGTGGTATCGATTGGTGTTTTCACTGAATAGTTACGATCAATTTGGGTTAAATGCAACGTCCAGAGGTAATATGACCAAGCTAGGCCATAAATGGCGCTATTTTATCGGCATTTATTCAGTTGCTGTGTTTTTAGCAGGCTTATTGTCATACAACCTATACCTGAATCAAAAGCAGCAACAGCTAACCGAGATTGACACTCGATTAAGTTTGGCAATACAAATGGCTCGCCAGCTGGCTGGGGAAAACTTTGATGAGACAATCAACTCTGCCAGCTCTGTATCCTCTAAAGATTTTCTGGCGATCCGTCAAAAATACGATGCTTTAAGCCATCAGCTCGGGGTGCAGTCAATAGCCAGCTATCTTAAAGCTTCGGACGATCAGGTATTTCTGACTTCAAGCAGTTCAACCCCGCCTTATTTCCCCAGTGATACCGCTGCCAGTTTTTTTCAAGTAACCTCCAATTCCGATTTTTTGCACAAGCTGCAACAAGTCGACCAGCCCATTTATTTTGATTTTGCTTCCGCCTCGTCAAGCGGGCGCATTTTATTGATGCCTTTTCAAGATCAGATGGGAAGACGTTTTGTGTGGGCTGCCAGCATGGCAAACCCAGTAATCGATCAGCTGTTAATACCTTTGCAAAGGACTGCTTGGACTGTTTTTATAGGCGTGTTGGGCGTCGTTGTATTAGCTGGTCTACTCCAGAAACGTTGGTTCAACTCCCAGTCGAATCCGGTCGGTGAAACTGGTTTGCTAAAGGCACTGATTAATACTTTGCCCGATTTGATTTGGGTAAAAGATGCCAATGGGGTTTACATTGCCTGCAATCCGGAGTTTGAAAAGCTATACGGTGCCTCGGAATCAGAGATCATTGGCAAAACTGATTACGACTTTGTTGAGCCTGAACTGGCAGATTTATTTCGCCAACACGATAAGGCTGCCATAGAACAAGGTCGTCCAACCATGAATGAAGAATGTTTGGTTTATGCCGATCACAGTCACCAAGGCTTGATGGAAACGACTAAAACTCCCATCTATTCTGAGCAGGGCCAATTGTTAGGCGTGTTGGGTGTCGCGCATGACATAACAGTTTATCGGGAACAAGAAAAAGCCTTACGTCGGGAAAGTGAAAAAAATCTGGCCATTTTGCACAATGCCAGCGACGGCATTCATATCCTGGATCAGGATGGTTATGTCCTAGAAGCCAGCGATTCGTTTTACGCCATGTTGGGGTATTGCCGTGAGGAGGCGGTGGGCTTGAATGTGGCGGACTGGGATGCGCAATATACCCCGGAAGAGCTGCTTCAAATACTCCGAAACCAGTTTGTCAATCCGGTGCGATTTCTGTTTGAAACCTTGCATAAACGCCGAGATGGTAGTGTTTTTCAAGTTGAGGTCAGCTGTTTTCCACTCCGGATAGAGGATAAACCCGTTTTATTTTGTTCTTCGCGGGACATGACAGCACGCAAGCAAATAGAATTGTCGTTACAGCGCAGCGAAGCCACCCTGCAACGCGCGCAGGAAATTGCGCAAATTGGCAGTTGGTTTTTGGATGTTCCCAGCGGCAACCTGGAATGGTCTCTTGAAGTTTACCGAATTTTTGGAGTTGACCCGCACGAAAAGATGACTATGGGGCGTTTCCAAGCTTGTCTGCATCCCGATGATGTTGAAAGGGTTCTAGGGGCCTGGAATGCGGCTATGGCAGGTGCAAACTACGATATCAATCACCGTATTCAACGGGGTGATGAAGTGCGTTGGGTACGCGAGATGGCGCAAATCGATTTTGCCAAGGATGGAACGCCGTTAACCGGCATTGGTACGGTGCAAGATATTACCGAGACCTACCAGTTGACCGAAACTCTGCGCATTAATCAGGATCGTTTGTTATTTGCGCTGCAAGGCGCCACCGATGGGCTTTGGGATTGGAATCTGGAGACCAACGAGGTCTATTTCTCGCCGCGCTGGTTCGAAATGTTGGGGTATGCAGAAGATGAATGGCCCCAGCACTTCGATACATGGGCTGCCTTGGTGCATCCGGAAGATAAGCAGTCGGCTTTGGAACATGTATCGGCTTATCTGGAAGGGCGAGTCAATCGGTATGAAATTGAATTTCGGATGCGTCATAAGCAAGGTCACTGGCTGTATATTTTGGCCAGAGCAAAATTGGCGACGGATGAGACTGGAAAACCGTTATCGCCGCGTCGATTGGTAGGTACCCATGTGGATGTGACAGAACGCAAACAGGCTGAACAAGCGCTGGCTGATTATCGCTTGCGTCTGGAAGACATGGTACAGGCCAGAACCACTGAACTGGAGGCTGCCAATCAGCGTTTGATTAAGAGTGATCAGCGTTCGTCAGCGATGTTGGCCATGAGCCAGCGAGTCAACGAGCTGAATGAAGATCAGTTGCTGCAATTAGGTATCGAAGAAGCTGTCAGACTGACCGATAGTGAAATGGGTTACCTGCATTTTGTGGATGAAGATCAGGAAAACGTGACCCTGCATATCTGGTCTGCCAATACACTGAAACAATGCACCGCGACACATGATAGCCATTATCCGATTTCGATGGCGGGTATCTGGGCAGATACAGTGCGATTCAAAAAGCCGGTAATACATAATCACTATCAAGAAATGTCCGAGGGTCAGGGGTATCCGGAAGGTCATGTGCATTTACTACGTCATCTCGGCATACCGGTGTTTGAAGAGGACAAGATAGTACTGTTGATGGGCGTAGGTAATAAAAGCACGGATTATGATGACTCGGATGTTAATCAATTACAGTTGATTGGCAACGATTTGTGGGCCATTGTGGTGCGCCGGCGTATTACCGAGGCCCTGGCGGTTGCCCGCGAAGCGGCTGAAGCGGCCAATCGGGCCAAAAGTACTTTTCTGGCCAACATGAGTCACGAGTTACGCACCCCCATGAACGGTATTTTGGGGTTGACAAGCCTGGCTTTAAGACGAACCGATGATCCTAAATTACGTGATCAGTTGCAGAAGATAGACAAAGCTTCACAGCATCTACTGTCTGTGATTAACGATATTCTGGATATTTCCCAAATTGAAGCAGAACGCATGAGTCTGGAGCAGATTGAGTTCAAATTAGCCGATGTGCTGGATACTGTGACTAACCTGATTAAACCCAAAGTCATGGAAAAAGCCTTACAGCTGTCTATCAATATGGCGCCTGAACTCGACCAGTATTCATTGTTGGGCGATCCTTTTCGACTCGGACAAGTTCTAATAAATCTGATCGGAAATGCCGTCAAATTTACCGAAATCGGGTCAATTAACCTGAATATCAACATCTTAGAAGAGCAGACTGATGCAGTGTTTTTGCGATTTGAGGTCGAGGATACCGGCATCGGTATCGCTGCGGATGATATTCAGCGTCTATTTACTGTCTTTGAACAGGCTGATAGTTCAATGACCCGAAAATATGGCGGTACGGGTTTGGGTTTGGTGATTAGTAAACGTTTGGTGCAATTGATGGGCGGCGAGATCGGGTTGACCAGTCAGCCTGGACATGGCTCCCGCTTTTGGTTTACCACTCGACTGCCTAAATCCCAGCGTAAAGCGATACAAACCATGATAATCAAAGATTCCTCAGAAACACGCTTAAAGGCTCAATGTTCAGGTGTCCGGATACTGTTGGTTGAGGATGAGCCGATTAATCAGGAAGTTTCGTGTTGGCTATTACAGGAAGTCGGGTTGATAGTCGATTTGGCTGAAGACGGTGCTGAAGCTGTGGAAATGGCCAGGCAAAATCGGTACGCGTTGATTCTGATGGATATGCAATTACCGGTGATGAACGGCATCGAAGCCACACGAATCATTCGAACCCTGGAGGGTTATGCCAACATACCGATACTCGCCATGACGGCCAACGCTTTTACCGAAGATCGCCAGGCCTGTGTAGAAGCAGGCATGAACGACCATATCGGTAAACCTGTGGTTCCAGAATCGCTGTATGACACTTTGTTGCACTGGTTGACCAAGGTTGGATCATGAATCAAATGTCTCCTGCAAATGCCGTTGGCGTCACCGTGAAACCGGACTCACGCATTAATCAATTCATGGCGATGTCTCCGGCTGCGATTGCCTGTTTGTCCCTGGATGGGCAGGTTCAGGAATTAAATCCGACTTTCAGCCGTTTGTTTGGCTATGACAAAACCGATATTCCGCATATCGATGTTTGGTGGGAGCGAGCATTCCCCAATAACGCATATCGTGAAGACAGGCGTAAACAATGGGAGGTTGAAGTAGCTGAGGCGCTTCAGCAAGCCACCATGATTCATAATTTCGAAGCCTTGGTTCATTGCAAAGATGGTACTCAGCTTTGGGTTGAAGCCCATGCCAGCTTTTCGGATCAGGAAATATTTGTGATGTTGGTGGATATTAGCCGCCGAAAACAGGCTGAAGCAGATGCCATCAAGTTTGAAAATGAAGCCGAAAATCAGCGCCGAGAAGCCGC
>CAZJYS010000134.1:0-5941 GCA_964550075.1 uncultured Methylomonas sp. | reverse complement strand
CTGGCATCGTTGCGAAACGTCCAGGTGTGTACCAACAAACCCTTATCATGGGCTGATTCAATCACACCTTTGCTGCCTTCGACGCGACGGTCGTTGATGGTGATTTTGCCATCACTGTTACGATCAACCCCGTCATTAACGGTTTTAACCAGATAAGGTTTCCAGGGACCGACCGCATCCGCATAGGACTTAACAAAATCCAGCCCTTGGTCGGTTAGCAGGTCTGCAAAGGTTCTGGAGTCGCCTGAAACAACAAAGTCATAGGGTTGTTTATACGGGGCTACCAGCGACATGGAGCCATCGGCATTCACATCATCGGCATCTACCAATTGCACCAACTGAATGTTGGTTTTGCGGCTCAAATATTGCAAATTGGCGACTTCGAATGACTGAATAAACACCGGAGCACAACTGCTATTGCCGAATTGTTGGTGCAATCTGACTAACAAACGTTTTTCAAATCCAAATGGACCGAACAACTTGCGTCCCTTGGCATCCTTAATATTGGCGTGATAAGTCGAGTGCTTGATTTCAGGATAAATACCGATGGTACGACCGGTTTCTCGGCTTTTAGCCTTAGCCAGAGCAATCACTTCTTCCAGAGTTGGAATTTGGTATAGACCATCATATTGATGATCGCGGCGGGCTAAGGGTTGAACGGCTCGTAAGGTTTTGAGTTCGGCCAAGGTAAAGTCGGTGGCAAACCAGTCATCATATTCCACGCCATCCACCATGCGTTTGGTTTTGCGCTCGGCGAATTCCGGGTGGCTGGCCACATCGGTGGTGCCGCCTATCATGGGTTCATGACGAGCTACCATGCGTCCATCTTTGGTCATTACCAGGTCAGGCTCGATGAAATCGGCGCCCATTTCAATCGCCAGCTTGTAACCTTCCAGGGTGTGATCGGGAAGATAGCCGGCAGTACCCCGATGACCTATCACCAGCGGTGTGGTTTTCATTTGCTGACGGGGAGCTATTTGTGCTGTTGCGGGTTGAATACCTAGTGTAGCAAGCAATGCACTAGCCAGAAGAGTACGTTTTGGGAATAACATAATTGATACCTCAAATTTAAAATTTATGCAGAGTTGGAGGGGCAAGGTAGGGATGAAAAAAACTGGTGTTTTACGTATTTTTTCTAAACTCCCGCAACGGAATGCGAACCTCTCTATCAAAGCTGGTCGCTGCTTCAAAGATCGATGCGGGAGTCCCATGCCCTGACAGGCTTACCCTTTGCGGCGCAAACCCAGCATGCCAAATAATGCTGAGCCAAATAACCACACTGCCCCGGGGACAGGCACTGCAGCGATTTTATAGAGTGATGTGCTGCCGCTGACTTCATGCGCTACGGCCAGATAATGGCCATTGGCGTTACTGAAGAAGCTCAAGCCTTCTGGGCTGACGTTGCCAGCTGTGGAAATCATGTCCAAAAAGGCAATGTTGGATGAATCCGTCAAATCCCAAACCATTACCGCGTTACTGCGTTCCAGACCCAAAAACAGAATGTCACGTCCATTGATGTTTCCCATCACGGCGCTTTCAGGCTCCGGACCTTTGTTATCGCTACGGTTATCATCCCAAAGTGCAGGGAAGTCGGATTTGATGATTTGCTCCAGTTGATCACCGGAATCGAACACCAGGTTGCCGGTGGCATCCAGGATCGAGAAGGAACGGCCGCCAAATACCTGAATTTGATCTAGATCACCATCGTTATCCAAATCGCCGCTGGTCGATACGGTCAGGCGATTCAGTTTGTCGTTGTTGGATTTCCAATCTGCTCCATGGGCCAAGGTCATGGCAGCGTTCAAAGCCGAGTCGATTGCCGCATTGCCTAAACGTACTTCTTCCTTGCCACCATCCCAGTCTTCGCGTGAGTCGCCTTCGTTGGCTGTGACAAAATACTGATTACCGTTTTTTTCGAAGCTAGAAATACCGTCCGGCATGTACATGCCGTTGACTTTCCAGTTTTGAATATTGCCATTTAATGGATTATTACCTGAACCATCGCGGTCGGAGGCATCCAAACCATTGCTGGGCAGAGTGTGATCTTTCAGGCCTAAGGCTTTGATGCCGGTGACGGTGCCGGTGTTGATGTCTACCGTGGCGACCGAATTGGCTTCCTGCAGAGTCACCATCGCAGTATTGCCGTCTTTACTGACTGCAATGTATTCAGGTTCCAAATCCTGCGCTACGCTGGCGTTGGGGCCGGTTAAACGCACACCGGCGGCTTTCAAGGTGGAGGCTTGGCTGTTGAAGGTATTAAAGTCGGCGGTTTGTACGCCGTAAGTAGCGCTGTTAATGATACTGACTGAACCAACCGGGTCGCCACTGGGACCGGTCAAATAACTGCTGGGTTCGCCTTCGTTGGCCACCAATAATTTGCTACCGTTGGGAGTAAAGATGACCGCATCAGGATTGGCACCTACGGTGATGTCTTGCAGGTGAGCGTAGTTGTTGGTGTCATAAAAACGCACCAGACCTGGATCGGTTTTTGTTACGGCACTGATGGCGACGGCTGCTTTGCCGTTGGCGATTGCTACGCTGTTGATACCGCCCAGTGCGGCTGTTGATTCAGTGTGCAGTAGATTGCCGGCCATATCCAGCACATCGATGCCGCCCAGGTTGCCATTGGTGCCGATCACCCATAAACGGTCGTTATTGACATCATAACTGACGATTTCCGAACCCAAGGCATTAGAGCCATTACCAGCATTGTGCTGAAACGTCCATTGATGTTCCCAGTTGAAGCCATGGGCAGCATCTGCGTTGCCAACTATCAGCGCAGATACAACGGTGACGGCAATAAGTGTATGTTTCATAACAAATCCTCTGTATTAAAATGATTGAAGATGGTGATTTCAGCGATCCTTAAAACAATTAGCTTTAGAGAACCGCATCACACTTCGTATCTTAAAAAGGCATTGTGACAAAACCATGAATAAGGCCAAGCAGGTACAAGTCAAAACAACCTGTCAAGATTTTTGGAAATGCTCGGCTTTCAAGCTCCGAATAGGTTTAGTTTTTACATTGAGTCAATATCGCCCCTGAATATAAAGCTGTTTTAGCAACAACGTCATTTCGGCATACTCTCTGGGACTTAAGTGAATTACTGGAATCTAGGTCAGATGGGGGAATTGCTATCCTTGGATTGTGGATCTCGACAATCTCGAGATGACGATTTTTGGCTTATCAGAATATCGCATAGCAATCTTTCATCGCGGTGACAAGCTTGAATTAATTGAGGTCTTCAAAAATTGATATTAATAAAACTCAATGGTGGTGATCATGCCCCATTTGAGACTGCACTTTAATCACAAATGGATCGGACCCTTTATCGCCCAAGTCAGCATAATCGATGATGTCGTATTTGATGGTGGGTGTCGGCTGCCAGGGCGCCTGGTCAAGCGAATAGGCTTTTAGCAATTCGGTGCGTTCTGAAAAAGCGGCCTGTTGTCTTTCGATCAATACGGGCAATGCGATATCCATACGCAAGACAATATGCCATTCCGTCTCAGCTACTCTGCCATTGTATTCGCGTATTGGATAGCCTTCCGACCACCCAATATCACTGGCGCTCAACTGTTTCAGGAGTTGCTGGTCCAATAGCAATGCCAGCTTTTGCCAGCTGGGTTCAGCTTTCAGCATCTTTAAATCATCTTGCTGAAATTCGATGGCGCGCTGGTCGGCGTGATACAGCTTGCGATGAATCAGGGTTTGACCATCACGTAGCCAGAGTTCTCCCAGGCCGAGTTGCGGTCTTTCAATGGTAATCTGTTGGCTATCACGCCAGAAACGCCAGGTGACTTTATCTGCGTGTGATTCGGATTGATCCTGTTCATGCTCATCGCCTTCACGTTTCGTGATGAATTCCGCTGCAACATTGGGCAGATTGCTGGAAGTAATATCTACAAATTGATGGGGCTCGACTTGATGAATTGGCTGGCTGCTGCAAGCGGTCAAAATCATTAAAACGCTAGTAGCAGTCAGTTTGATAAACAATTGGAAAATAAATTTGGGCATGAATCCTGTACTCTTGCGGGACAATCAAAAAAAATCAGGGACGGCAAGCGTCCCTGATTCAGTATGGGCAGTTCGGTTATGTGATTTATTTGCGCATTCCCAGGGCATCGGCCATTACGTGATAAATCACGTTTTGTTCCAGAGTGCCACGCACCAAATAACTACCTGGGCCACTGGCATAGATGCTGACATCTTCACCCGCGTGCGTTTCGGCACTCATTGGGATGGTTGCTTCCTGCATATAGTTTGGATTGGTGGTGTCGACGCTTGCTAAATCCGGGCGCAATTTGTCGCCAGAATAGGCAGCCGGTACAGTGCTCTCATTGGCGGGGTTGAACTCCTTGCGTTGTAAGCCACCTGTCCAGCCTGGGCCATTCGCATAGGATAAAGTGGTGTAAGGCAGGCCTAGGGAATCTTTCAAATCCACGCCATCGACAGCGGTTTTACCCAAAATTGGATTGCCACGAGATGGATAGCCAGCAATGGTAAATACATGACTGTGATCAGCAGTGACCAGAATCAAGGTATCGGTTTCCTTGGTTGTTTCCCGGGCTATTTTCACCGCATCCGACAAAGCTATGGTGTCGGTCAAGGCGCGATAGGCGTTTCCGGCATGATGGGCATGATCGATACGACCGGCTTCGACCATCAGGTAATACCCTTTGCGATTTTTTTGCAAAATTTTGATGGCTTTTTCAGTCATTTCAGCCAATGAAGGCTCACCGGCTGCATCATCCTTACGATCAGCTTCATAGTGCATATGTGATCGTTCGAACAAACCTAACAAATGATCTGTAGTTTTAGGAATGACTTCGTCAAACTGAGTTTTGTTCCAGACAAATTTGGAGTTCTTGTAGTTCTTTGTCCACTCAGTGGTCAAATCACGGTTGTCCTTTCGGCGGCCTTGTTGAGTGGGATATTCAGGGTCGACCAGGGTATTGGGCATGAAGTAACTACGACCACCGCCTAGTGCGACTTCCAAACCATCGCCATACGGAAACTCAAGTAACTGACGGGCAATGTCCTTGACGGTGGCGCCCTCAGGTAGATTACTGTCTGACTCCCAATCACGGTCGGCAATATGAGCGTAGTTCACTGCGGGTGTGGCATGGGTAAAACGTGCAGTGGTCACAACTCCTGTGGACATGCCGTGTTCTTCAGCCCGTTCCAGGATGGTTTTCACGCTTTTTTCTGCGGTGATTTTCTCACTAGGTTCAATGCGATTAATGCTTTGATCTACGGATATGGCGCCATCGTTGGTTTTAATTCCAGAAACCATGGCTGTTGCTGTAGGTGCCGAATCGGAGGTTTGCTGGTTGGCACTTGCTGTCACTGAATGTGCCAAATTGGAAAATTTTTCAAAACTGAGACGATTGAATTCGCCATCACGTTTCTGCATTTGACCTTCCAGAATTCGAGCAGCAGTAACGGTAGATACACCCATGCCGTCACCGACAAACAAAATCACGTTTTTGGCTCTTCTTAGAGCGGGTAAGTCTCTTTTGTTGACCAGTACAGCTTGATTGCCGGCCTTGAACCAAGCTTCACCGGAAGTTGGCACTTGATTTGATTCTTCTGTGATTTTTTTGACTTGGCTGTCGCCTGAGAATGCGTAGGTTGATAAAGTAAGGGCGAAAGTGCCGATGACTGCCGCCAATTTACTTAACTGCTGTCTTTTCATGAGTTGTCCTAAAATTAAGGTATTTTTTATATTACCTTTTTTAAGAGCTGTATTAAGAGTCTTTCTTGAGAATTAAGCATTACGGCACACCTGTTTTTCAAAAAATGTAAGCCTTGTATTACATGTCATGAAATCTTAATACGGATGTAACTTTGACTTAATGAGTAGTGGTTAACATTTTTGCTGCAAATCCTGTGATCCAGAAATTTGCGGATTTAAAAATCGAACCAACTTTACACTTAT
>CAZJYS010000133.1:0-6012 GCA_964550075.1 uncultured Methylomonas sp. | reverse complement strand
CTGCGTCCATGCTAAGTGCGCGGATGGCGTTCGCTAAGTCTCGGCGCGAAGGCATATGAATCTCCTAAAATATAATTTTGCTCAGTTCACGGTACAAGTGACCGTATAAAATCCAGGCATTAAAACGAACAAAGGACGAGTGGCGTTAACCACTCGTCCTTAGCTTACCTCTAAAAGTGACTTAACAGCAAAGCTGAATTATGCAGCCGCTGCGTCAACTAGTTCGCGAATCTCGCGAGCAGATGTTGCAGGGCATGGTGCGCCATAGATAGCCGCACCGACAACGATGATGTTCGCGCCAGCTTCAACGACTTGTTGAACAGTCGCTTGTTTGATGCCACCAGCAACAGAAATACGAACACCCAGACCCAGACGAGCGATGTCGTTCAAGTCAGCGAAAGGTGTTTGACCGGCAGCTTGTGCGTCCAGACCGGTGTGAATACCCATGATTTGAGCGCCCAATTTAACAGACTCTCTAGCGCACTCGGCTTTGTCAGCGACGTTGATCAAGTCGATTTGAGTTTCAGCAGCATATTTCTTAGCAGCTTTGATTACGCCAGCGATAGTTGCCAAACCTGATACACCCAATACGGTGCAGATGTCAGCACCAGCTTCATAGAATGCACCTGCTTCGTACTCACCAGCATCCATAGTTTTCAAGTCAACTAACAGCAATTTGTCCGGAAAACGTTGTCTCAGTGCTTTTACCAGATTGATACCGTTGTATTTGATGCAAGGGGTACCAATTTCAAAAATATCAACATAAGGCGCTACTTGGTCGGCCAATGCTACGGTTTGGTCGAAATCCAGTGAGTCCAACGCCATTTGAATTAAAGGTCTTGCCATGTGATGTGCTCCGATTGTTACAGTTATAGTTATGAGGGCCGCCCATCAACGTTCGATTAACCTGCCGAGGCAGTCAAGAAGCAACCCTGGTTGATGGACAATAAAAAAGCTGGCAGCAACTCTAAATCAGAACAGGTGCTCTGTCAATTGAAAGCCTGCCATTTATGTATATTTTCTTAGGTTAAAAAACTTTGGGGTTGTCAGATTCAACCGTTTAGACCAATCCAGGGCTTGAAAAGCCCTTCAACATTTACCCCGTACATATCCAAGATTCGCCCAACCCCTTCATCCACCATGGCTCTTACCGAGTCGGACTTGTTATAAAAGGCTGGCATAGGCGGAAAAATAATCCCACCCATTTCCGTGACCGCAGCCATATTGCGGATATGCGCCAAATTTAGGGGCGTTTCTCGTGGCACCAGCACTGTTTTGCGCCTTTCTTTCAAAGCCACATCCGCAGCCCGTGAAATCAAATTATCCCCAAATCCGTGCGCAACAGCAGCCAGAGTCTTCATGGAACAAGGTGCCACGACAACCCCTTCGGTTTTGAATGAGCCACTGGCAATGCAAGAAGCGATATCGTTGATACCATGACTGGCGTCGGCTAGAGCGTACAATTCTGCACGATCCATGTCCAGTTCGTATTTCAAGTTAACCAACCCTGCAGCGGAAATCACCACATGTGTTTCCCAGTCCGATAGCTCTTTAAGCACCTGCAGCATCCGCACCCCATAGATTGCACCGGTTGCACCCGTCATTGCAATCACCAGTCGTCTTTTATTCATCTGATTTTCCTGGATATCAAGACAACTTTTCGATCATCTCATCTGTTGCAGAAACCAAAGCATCGATCATTTCTTCACCTTTCGCGACATGTCCGGCATTTGGTAACACCACATATTTAGCTTGCGGCAATGCCTTAGACAAACGCCAACCTGCTTCCAACGGACAGGTTAAATCATTCTGACCGTGAATGATAATGGTTGGAATATTTTTAAGCACAGCGCAATGCTGCAAAATCTGCTCCTCAGCCAGAAAATAATGATTCCTGGCATAATGCAGCTCCATTTGCACCTGTTTAACCGCTGTCGTATCGACAGCCTCATAACTTGGCACAAAATCAGCACCTAAGGCGACTTGCCCACCCCACAACTGCCAATGCCTGGCAGCCATTTCTGCAGCCACAGGATCGTCGCCAAACACGGCATCACACAATTTTTGCAAAACATCCTCATCTTGTTGAGCGTTGACACTGCTCAACAAGTCCTGCCAGCATTGCGGATAAATCCGGTTGACACCATTTTGTAAAAACCACTCCATATCCGTTCGACGTGCCAAAAACACACCACGCAACACCATACCCATTACCCGCTCAGGATACTGCTGAGCATACAACAAGGCCAACGTAGCCCCCCAGGAACCACCGAACAACAACCATTGCTCGATACGCAATTGCACCCTGATTAGTTCCATATCTCTCAACAAACCCTGAGTGTCGTTACCCTCCAGCTCTCCAAAAGGCAAGGATAATCCGCATCCCCGCTGATCCAGCAGAATGATATGGTAATGCTCTGGATCAAAAAACCGTCGATGATCGGGCTTGGTGCCGGAACAAGGCCCACCATGCAGAAAAATCACCGGAATTCCGGCTGGATTTCCGGATTGTTCTACATAAACGCGATGCACCGCATCGGCTTCCAGAAAAAATGTATGAAAAGGCGTTATCTCCGGATAAAGTTGCTTCATCGCTTATTTCCGCTCATCAAAACCATCTTCAAATTCCTGCGAGCAATCCATACAAAATCCTCTTACCCAGCCAGGCGCTGTTGCCAAGCAGCTGCCCGCTGCCGCAAATCATTTAAATCCGTCCCCATTAATTGCCTTTTGTTTAGCAATTTTCTACCCGCCACCCAGACATCGCTCACCTGATGCCGACTCACCGCATAAACAATTTGCGCCAACGGATTGAACACGGGTTGTGTTTCTACATCACTTAAATCTATCGCCACCACATCGGCTGCCTTACCCGGTTTCAACGAGCCGATTTCCGCATCCAAGCCCAAAGCTTTGGCCCCATTGATAGTGGCCATTTTCAAAGCCTGCATGGCCGGCAACGCATCGGCCCTGCCGGATACCCCTTTGGCCAACAAGGCAGCAACCCGCATCTCCGCCAGCATATCCTGATCATTGTTACTCGCAGCACCGTCGGTACCCAAGGCTACATTGACTCCTGCATCCAGACAGGCTGCTACCGGACAAAAGCCGCTAGCTAGTTTCAGATTAGATTCCGGACAATGAATGATATGGCCGCCGGTTTCAGCGTATTGCAGTATCTCTGATTCATCCAATTGAGTCATATGCACCGCCATAAAAGAAGGTGTCAATAAACCTAAATCCTGCATACGCTGCAGAGGCGTTTGACCGGTTTTTTGCTGTTGCTCCAACACCTCATGACGAGTTTCGTGCAGATGCATATGAATCGATAAATCCATCTCATCGGCAAACGTCAACATTTTACGCAACGGTTCATCCGAAACCGTGTAGGGTGCATGCGGCGCAAAAGAGGTGGTAATCAATCGTTCATGCCGCAATTGCTCATGCAAGGCCAAACCTTTCGCCAAATAAGCATCGGCATGCTCAGCCCAAATAGTCGGAAAATCAAAGACGATCAAACCGATATTAGCGCGTATGCCATGCGCTGCCGCTTGTTGCGCAGCTATTTCCGGAAAGAAATACATGTCATTGAAACAGGTCGTGCCGCCTCGCAACATTTCCGCAATAGCGAGATCAGTGCCATCGCGCACAAACGCCTCACTGACCCATTTTTGTTCAGCAGGCCAGATGTGATTCTGCAACCAATCCATCAATGGCAAATCGTCCGCAATCCCCGACAGCAAAGACATGGCCGCATGAGTGTGACAATTGATTAAACCCGGTATCAAAACGTGCTGATCAAGCTTTTCCAGCGTGCGAGGCTGGTATAGCTGCAAGGCTTGCTCATGGCTCAACAAATCAAGGATTTTCCCATCATCGATCACGAGACTGTAATGCTCGTAAATTACTGATTCCGGCTCGACAGGTATGATCCAGCGAGCCTGTAAAATTAAATCGACCTGCATGATTCCTCTCACTGCGGCAAATCGAGGCATTATACCCAATCAGGATAATCTGCCATCCCGGCATTTTTTTGTACAATGGCATCATGGATACTGAAACCAGCCGGTTCTGCTGGGGCATATCAACTTAATCTTTCACCTCTTACAAGCATGGTTATGACATCTAAATTATCCGTTCAAGCGCTGCAATGGACCGGAAACAGCCTGAAAATTTTGGATCAACGTCTATTGCCGGAACGCATCCATTATGACGAATACCACACTGCCAGTGGCGTCAGCACCGCGATTAAATCCATGCAGGTTCGCGGCGCACCAGCCATCGGTATCGCAGCAGCCTACGGGGTGGTGTTGTCGGCAATGGAACATTTTCCGGGCACACACTGGCGACGGGCTGTCGAGCAAGACATCCAACTTCTGGCGGCCTCACGCCCAACAGCTGTGAATTTGTTCTGGGCGCTGGATAAAATGCGTCAACAGTTCGATTTACCTACTGAAGACCCCATTCCAGGATTGACCAAGATGGCCGAGCAAATCCATGCTGACGATTTGGCCGCGAATCTGGCCATGGGCGAACGCGGCGCGGATATTCTGGGTGATGCCAAAGCCGTTTTGACGCATTGCAATGCCGGGGCACTGGCTACCGGCGGCTATGGCACTGCGCTGGGGGTAATACGTAGCGCCTATCAACGCGGCCATTTAAAAAACGTTTATGCGGATGAAACCAGACCTTGGCTGCAAGGGGCCAGATTGACGGTTTGGGAACTGGCACAAGATGGGATTCCGGCGACGTTGATCGCCGACTCAGCCGCAGCCTGGCTGATGAAATCCGGTAAGATAGACTGGATCATTGTGGGCGCGGATCGCATTACCGCCAACGGCGATGTCGCCAACAAAATTGGCACCTATTCTTTAGCGGTATTAGCCAAACAGCATGGCGTCAAAGTCATGGTGGCAGCACCCTCCTCCACCTTTGACTTTAATCTGGACAGTGGCGATCACATCGAAATTGAAGAACGCGATCCCAAAGAACTGCTGGCAGACTGCTATCTGAGCAACGACTCTTTGGTAAACGCCTGGAATCCGGTTTTTGACGTCACCCCCGCTAACCTGATCACCGCCATCGTCACCGAACGCGGTGCAGTAATGAATCCCGGCCAACACGGGGTCAGGAGTTTGATGCCATGATACATTTATCACCCGGCAATAATCCATTCTTGGTTTTGAAGTGCCTGTTGCAAGGTGTGAAATTACTTAATCACCCCCAACTGCGCAAGTATTTACTGATTCCGTTATTTATCAACCTGGTGTTTTACAGTGGCGCATTTGTACTGGGCTATCACTTCGTCGCGGCGTTGCTGCAGCAATTCATCCCCGACTGGCTGCACTGGTTGAACTGGATTTTGTGGCCACTGTTTTTTGTCAGTTTTTTGCTGATCGTGTTTTTTAGCTTTACCCTGGTCGCCAATTTGATTGCAGCTCCCTATTACAGCCTGCTATCCGCCAAAGTCCTGCAAATCATCAATGACCAGGATCATGTCATCGTCGAACAACCTTGGAACAAGGTATTTTTCGGTGAATTGCATCGGATTGGTTACATCTTGCTGCGCATCCTGCCTTTGCTGGCTTTATTCATGGTTCCAGTCGCCAATTTGCTGGCCCCCGTGTTATGGGCGGTATTCGCGGCTAAAAGTATCGCGATGGAATTCATGGCTTACCCTTTGGAAAGCCGTGGCTTGCCGTTTCCGGAACAGCGACAATTTCTAAAACAAGCCAATCTGGGTATGCTCAGTTTTGGCGGCATCACCGGAATCGCGCTAACCTTGCCAATTATTAATCTGTTTGCCGGTCAGGCTGCAGTCATTGGCGCTACGATTTATGTGCACAGCCTTTCCGAATCATCTCCCACTCATTCAAACCAGGAAAATCCATGAAATTCAATCCCTGTATCGATCAATGCAGCAAAGATGGCACCCATTGCGAAGGCTGCGGCCGCTCACACGAAGAAATCGCCGCCACCAAGCACCTCGTCAAATCAGCCGTCGAGTTTATC
>CAZJYS010000132.1:2356-6040 GCA_964550075.1 uncultured Methylomonas sp. | reverse complement strand
CATGACTAACCCCAGCGCACTGGATGCTTTAACTTTACCGCTTGTGGGTACGCGACTGATCGAAGCCAGCGCTGGCACTGGCAAGACCTTTACCATTGCCGCCTTGTATGTGCGCTTGATATTGGGGCACCGCACGATTTCCAGCGAAATATCTCATCAAGTTGCCGATACACCAACCAATCCCCTCTTACCACCCGATATTTTGGTGGTGACCTTTACCGAAGCAGCTACCAAGGAATTGCGTGAACGGATTCGCGATAGACTCACTCAAGCCGCCGCTTATTTTCGACAAAAAATTCAGCAGGGTGACGATTTTTTACAACAGCTGCGCCAGGAATATCCTGAGGATCATTGGCCTCATTGCGCATATAAACTGGAGCTGGCTGCCAACTGGATGGATGAAGCGGCGGTTTATACCATACACGGCTGGTGCAATCGCATGTTGCAACAACACGCTTTTGATAGTGGCAGTTTGTTTCGACAAGAGGTCGACAACGATGATCAAAGCCTGTTGCAACAAGTCGTTTGCGATTATTGGCGGCAATATTTTTACCCTTTGTCAGAAACGGCTACTCTGGCAGTGCATAAGCTGGCCAGCACACCAGAGCAATTGGCTCAATGCCTAAAAAACCTGTTGTATGAAACCGAAGCTGCGGGGCTGAAATTTACGGACACGGGTATTCACGATGCTTTTAGTGCTTGGGAAACTTGGGAACTGGAACGACATAAACTGGAAAATGATGCTCGCCAGCTTTGGCTGATGCATCAATCGGTTCTGGAATCCACTTTAAAATCAGCCTCCGAAAACAGCTGGCTAAATGGCAATTTGTATCGAAAAGCCAGTTTTGAAGAAAAATTAAGTGCCATGGCCGCTTGGGCTGCGAGTAATGAATCTCTGGCCATTGAAGACTTGTCGAAATTTGGCCGATATAAATTGCAAGCAGGACTGAGCCAAAAATATCGGGATAAAGCCTCGCATTTTGAGCACAAGGCATTTGAGGCTCTGGACGAACTGGTTGAGCATTGCGGACAGGAACTTGATATTCGTGAGTTAATCATCCGTCACGCTGTGCATTGGATGCGCCAACGCTACCAGATTGAAAAGCAGCGCATGGCCCGTATGACCTTTGACGATATGCTCAATCGACTGGATTTAGCCTTGCAAGGCCCCAATGCCGAACCACTAGCCAACAACATACGCCGTCAATACCCGGTGGCGATGATCGATGAATTTCAGGATACCGATCCCGTGCAATACCGGATTTTTGCCCGGTTATACCCAGCAGGTATCGAAACTGAATTAGCTTGCTTCATGATCGGCGATCCTAAGCAGGCCATTTATTCGTTTAGAGGCGGCGATATTTTTACCTATCTCAAAGCCCATCAGGCCACTTTGGGCAAACACTACACACTGGATACCAATTACCGTTCCACTCAGGCATTAGTAACAGCCGTCAATCAAATATTCCTTCACAACGAAACTCAACAGTGCGCCGGAGCATTCTGTTTCAAAACTGAACACTACAATCCTTTGCCATTCTTGAGTGTCAATGCCAAGGGTCGGGAGGAAGAATGGATCATAGATCAACACCCCGCCACAGCACTCAATTTATGGCACCTCGAATCAGATACCCCGATTGGTATGCCGGAATATCGCTGGCAAATGGCGGAAACCACCGGCAGTGAAATCGTCCGATTATTACGTTCAGCCGAGTGCGGGCAAACCGGTTTCAAAGACGGATCGGGCAACATTCGTGTTTTGCAACCTGCCGATATAGCCATCTTGGTGCGGAGTGGCACAGAAGCGAAGGCCATGCGTCGTGCTTTGGCCGCCCGACAATTACGTAGCGTTTATTTATCCGAACGCGAATCGATTTACGCCAGCCCTGAAGCCACCGATTGTTTAATCTGGCTGAAAGCCCTGGCTGATCCCCGCAACGAAGCCAAAGTTCGCGCGGCACTGAGTACTGCCACTTTGGGCTGGACCTATCAAGAGCTATTACAACTCACCTATAATGAACCGGCATGGGAACAACAACTGGAACGTTTTGTACTGTATCAGCAACGCTGGCAACAAGCAGGTATTTTGCCTACCTTACGACAATTGATGAGCGACTTTGCCCTGCCCGCTCGTTTAAACCAGCTGACAGATGGCGAACGCCGTTTAACCAATCTATTACACCTGGCAGAATTGTTACAGCAAGCCAGCAGCCATCTGGAAGGCGAACAAGCGCTGATTAGACATTTGGCTGAAGCCATGGCTGATAATGCAGCCCATTCATCCGGGGACGAGAGTGTGATTCGCCTGGAAAGCGATGCTAATCTGATCAAAATCATCACCATTCATAAATCCAAGGGCCTGGAATACCCTGTGGTGTTTTTGCCTTTTATTTGCAGCTTCCGGGAAGTCAACAGCGCTAACCATCGTTATTATCGTTACCACGATGAGCAACTCAATCTGAATATTGATCTTGGCAAAGCCGATGCATTCAAAACCCTGAGTGATAAAGAACGCCTGCAGGAAGACTTACGGCTATTTTATGTCGCCATCACCCGTGCACGCTTTGCCTGCTGGCTGGGCGTCGCCCCAATCAAAATTCAAAACAGCAAACATAGCCAATTGGAAAAAAGCGCGATGGGCTATTTGCTGGGCTGGCAAGCGGGCATGCCTTCTGGAGCATTACTAGAACAACTTCAACAACTCAAAGGCACTTGCACAAGCATCGCTATCAACCCGCTGCCAACCGCAACTTCAGATTGCTATGTTGCCCAACAACAGGCTTTGCCAACGGAAAAAGTCAGGGCGGCGGACCGCAGCCTTGCCGATCATTGGTGGATAGCCAGCTACTCTGCTTTGCAAACTGAAAACACCACAGCCAAAAACCTGCTGACCTCTATCGAAGCCGAAAATTACCGTGAAGACAAACAAGTCGACGAAACCGAGATAACACCCACAACGCCCCCTGCAGGCTCAGGCATACATGGTTTACCCAAAGGCGCCGAGGCTGGGGTATTGATTCATGAATTATTAGAACAAGCCGCACAATTGGGTTTTGATAACGTGCATAAGCAACCGCAACTAGCCAGACAACTAATCGAAAACCTCTTTAAAACCAACATTTGGCTGCACCAACACGATATTCTTCAGCAGAGTTTGCAGCAATGGTTACAGCAACCATTACTGACCCATGCAAGCTTAAGTTTGTCCAAACTAAGCAAAGATCAATACCAAGCCGAACTGGAATTTTTATTGGGTGTTGATACTGTCAATACCGAAAAACTGGATAATTTGCTTAACCAATATACATTTTCCAGCCAACCCAGACCTCGACTGTTACCCAATCAACTCAATGGCTTATTAAAAGGTTTTGTCGATCTGGTTTTTGTGCATGATAAGCGCTACTACGTGGTGGATTACAAATTCAACAGCCTGGGTAGTCAGGATGCCGCTTATCATTTACCGGCCCTGGAAGCCGCCATGCTGGATAAACGATATGATCTACAAGCCGTTTTATACCTGTTGGCGTTACATCGTTTGCTTAAAGTCCGGCTAGGCAATCAGTATGACTACGAGAGTCACATCGGAGGCAGCGTCTATCTGTTTTTACGCGGCACACAACATCCCGACGGCGGTCGGTTACTCGTCAAACCACCGGCAATCCTGATCGAATCATTGGATGTACT
>CAZJYS010000132.1:0-2256 GCA_964550075.1 uncultured Methylomonas sp. | reverse complement strand
TTTTGACAGCTTTGAGCACTGGATAGCGTACGGCTGGCTGACACAACTGGACAAAACCTTTGCGGCTTTTCTGAAAACCCAAGACCACACAGCCAATGAAATCGTGCTGTGGGCTGGGGCTTTAGTCAGCCAGCAACTGGGGCGAGGCGAAGTGTATCTGGATTTGGCAAAACTCTGCTCACAACCTGAATTCATCCTGGCGATTACCAGCCCTGATCAACAGCAAACCAATGCGATCTCAATAAACCAAACGCCTGGTAGTGATGACTCAGAATTTGAGTTATCAAACTATAAGCTGAACGACTGGATAACAGCCTTAAAAGATTCTCGCTTGGTCAGTTCCGGCTCTGGTGAGACACCTTTAGTCTTGCAAGATAATCGCTTATATCTGCGCCGCTACTGGCAATATCAACAGACATTATGGGCAGAAATTGGCCAGCGTCTAAAACCCGACGAGCAAGCCTTACCTGCTGAAATGTTGCCTGCTTTGCAGGCGTTATTTAACGATGCTGTCGAACAGCCGGATTGGCAGAAAATAGCTTGTGTGTTGGCGCTTCGGGCTCGCTTTACGATTATTACCGGCGGACCAGGAACCGGTAAAACCACGACCTTAACCAAGTTGTTAAGCTTGATCATCCAGTTAAACGAGGCCTCCCCCCATCACCATAAACTCAATATTTTTCTGGCCGCGCCCACCGGCAAAGCGGCGGCGCGGGTTAGTGAATCCATAGCCAAGGCTCTGGATAAACTACAAGTTCCGGAGGGCATTAAACAGCAAATTCCTAAAACAGCCTGCACCCTGCATCGCCTGTTAGGTAGTCGACCGGATAGTCGGCAATTTCAACATCATGCGACTAATCCATTGCTAGCCGATATGGTCATCATTGATGAAGCCTCCATGATCGATCTGGAAATGATGGCCAGTTTATTAGCAGCTTTACCAACCCGAGCGCAATTAATTCTGTTGGGCGATAAGGATCAGTTGGCATCGGTAGAAGCAGGCTCGGTGATGGGCGATTTATGCCAAGGCGCCGAACTGGCTGCCTATGACCAACCCACTCGAGAATGGATCAATCGCTATACCGACGCCATACTACCCACCCCTACCAAAATCGGCTCCCCAATTAACCAACAAACGGTAATGCTGCAATACAGTCATCGATTTGGCGCATTCAGTGGCATCGGTCAATTGGCAAAAGCCGTGAATAATAGCGACACTGATCTGGCGCAAAATATCTTCACCGATAAACAGTATTCTGATCTGGATCGCATCGTATTAAACGAAACGCATGACTTTCGCCTTAAACAGTTAATTGAATCAGATGATGCTAACGACAGACCGGGTTATGGCTATTACCTGCAATTGATGCGTCAACAACCAACAGGTAGTGTCGAAGCGACCCGAAACTGGGCTATGAACGTATTAAAAGCCTTTGATGATTTTCAATTGCTTTGCGGGTTGCGCCAAGGCGATTGGGGAGTGGAAGGCTTGAATCAACGCATAGAACAATGGTTGTTTCCAGGCAAAAAGCCGGGGCTTTGGTATGCAGGCAGACCGGTGATGATTACCCGAAATGACTATAACTTGGGACTCATGAATGGCGATATAGGCATCGCACTGCATGATGTTAATCACAAATTGCGGGTGGTATTCCCAAACAACGACACTCAAGATTCTCAAGCATTACGCTGGCTATCACCCATGCGTTTGCCTGATGTGGAAACCGCTTTCGCGATGACCGTACATAAATCACAGGGCTCGGAATTCCGGCATGTCGCTTTGATATTACCGGAAGTTCGTAGTCCAGTAATAACCAAGGAATTAATTTACACCGGCATCACACGCGCCAAAGACCACTTCAGTCTGCTGGAAAGTAAAGCCGGAATTTTTGCACAAGCGATTCAGATCAGTTGTAAAACCACATAAAGCAATCGTAATCGTGAGCGCTGTTTAAACCGCATTTATCTCTTCTGATTAAAAAAGCCTTGCTTTCAAAGTAGTTTGAAATGTTCTGGACGGGTTTAGAAAACCCGTCCCGCTTAGGTCCCGCCCGGCACCCGATACCGCCGATAATCCGGCATGTCGCCTCCATCGCAGGGCGAAAGCCGATACGACTGCACGGATGCAGGAGTTAGAGCAACGTATGGAGCAGTTGCCGAGGCGTTCCGCCATTCGGCCATGCAACAGGCATTTAGCGCCGGGGGGTCAGGTCAACATCTCTATTAAAACAGGATGCCAAATCGCACTTTCAATGT
>CAZJYS010000131.1:0-6042 GCA_964550075.1 uncultured Methylomonas sp. | reverse complement strand
AATGCCATTCGCGAAGAAGGCATTGCGTTTCCTACCGATTTTCGCCGCAACGTAGTGGCAGGCGAATTGCTGGCAGAATACGGCGAAAAATCCGAAGAAGAATTATTGGCCGAGCCTATTCGGGTAAAAATTGCTGGGCGAATGATGACCCGCCGCATCATGGGTAAGGCCAGTTTCTGTCATATACAGGACATGTCCGGGCAGATTCAGGTGTATGTGGCTCGCGATAATTTGCCTGAGGGCGTTTACAACGATCAATTTAAAAAGTGGGACATCGGCGATATTATCGGTGCCGAAGGTACGCTGTTCAAAACCAAAGTAGGTGAATTGAGTGTTCGACTGGACGATATTCGTCTATTAACCAAAGCACTTCGTCCTTTGCCGGAAAAATTCCATGGCATCGCCGACCAGGAGATCAAATATCGCCAGCGTTATCTGGATTTGATCATGAGCGATGATGCGCGCAAAACCTTTTTGATGCGCTCGAAAATCGTCAATTACATACGCGAGTTTTTGATTCAGCG
Source organism: uncultured Methylomonas sp. (assembly GCA_964550075.1). Taxonomy (GTDB): domain Bacteria; phylum Pseudomonadota; class Gammaproteobacteria; order Methylococcales; family Methylomonadaceae; genus Methylomonas. The sequence continues at coordinate 5,518 of CAZJYS010000131.1, read as the reverse complement.
TGATTTCCTGGAAGTGGAAACGCCGATGATGCAGGTCATTCCTGGCGGCGCTACAGCGCGACCCTTTACGACTTTTCATAATGCCTTGGACATGGAGCTGTACTTACGGATTGCTCCCGAGTTATATCTAAAACGGCTGGTAGTCGGCGGTTTTGAACGAGTATTCGAGATCAACCGCAACTTCCGCAATGAAGGTTTATCCACCCGGCATAACCCCGAATTCACCATGCTGGAGTTTTATCAGGCCTACGCCGAATATGGCGATCTGATGGATTTGACCGAAGCGATGCTGAAGGGTATCGCCGAAGAGGTGGTTGGTCAAAGCGTGATCGAATATCAGGGTGATCAATATGATTTTGGTCAGCCGTTCACCCGCATGACGGTGCTGGAATCGATTCTACACTTCAACCCTGATTTGAGTCTGGCTGATTTGCAAACCCGTGAAGCTGCCGTCAAAGTGGCCGAGAGTCTGAAAATCCCGGTCAAAGACAGCTACGGTTTAGGTAAGGTACAGATCGAAATTTTTGAAAAAACCGTCGAACATCGTTTGATGAATCCGACCTTTATTACGGCTTATCCGGTGGAAGTATCGCCGTTGGCCAGACGTAATGACAATGACCCGCATGTCACAGATCGGTTCGAGTTTTTTGTCGGTGGCCGTGAAATTGCCAATGGTTTTACCGAGCTTAACGATGCTGAAGATCAAGCTGAGCGCTTCCAGAAACAAGTGCAGGAAAAGGAAGCCGGTGACAACGAAGCTATGCATTTCGATGCAGATTATATCACCGCGCTCGAACATGGCATGCCGCCCACAGCTGGTGAAGGGATAGGTATAGACCGGTTGGTGATGTTGTTCACCAATGCGCCAAGCATACGTGATGTGTTATTGTTTCCGCACATGCGACCTAAACAGAACTAGCCAAGAGAAATTTATGAGTGTGGATATCAGTCAATTTAAAAGTGCCCTAAAACTTTGGGCCAGCGGCGTGACAGTGGTGACCGCGCAATCCGAGCAACAAGGCTTGAAAGGGATGACAGCCACTTCTTTCAGCAGTGTTTCGGTTGAGCCGCCACAAATTTTGGTGTGTTTGAACCAAAATACCGACACCGGCGCGGTGGTTCTGGAACAGAAGCAATTCGCCGTCAATATCCTCAGTACTGAGCAGCAGAATGTCTCCAACGAGTTTGCAGGTGCACGTTCTCAGGAAGAACGTTTTGCCAACGTTGCTTGGGAAGAAGGAGAAAACGGGGCACCGTTATTGACTGATGCATTAGTCAGTTTGGAATGTAAATTGGTTGATCAGGTGTTGGCCGGTACGCATTGGATTGTGATTGGTGAAGTGCAAAAAGTGGTGTGCCGTAGCGGTGAGCCTTTGTTGTATTACAGTGGCGCTTATCGACAATTGTCAGCAGCATAGTTTGCAAAATCCCCTGTATGGGGTAGCCTGAGTGAAGTTTAAGTATTTTATCGGGGGTATTCATCATGCTGGACAAACAAAAACTCACTGAGATTTATAAAACCCTGCTGGATTGGCTGTTTTTAGGCTGGGATTGGTTGCAGAGCAGTATCAAATCTCTCCTCACGCCGCCCCCTGCAGACAATAGCAAGTCTGACGATACAAACCCGCCGAATAAACCCAATCGAGTTTGGCTTTATCTGTTCTTGGGGATTTTGGTGTTGTCGCTATTGGCCGGTGGCGAAAAACCCCAAGGACAGGAAATTCCTTACAGCCAGTTTTTGAATCTGGTGAATGCAGACAAAGTAGATAATGCCGTTGTTACCCAGCGCTTTATCAACGGCACCTTAAAAGAAGACGATAAAAAACTCGGTAAACACTTTTTTACCATCCCGCTCTGGGATGAACCACTCACTAAAAACCTGCAGGATCACAAGGTCGAGTATGTCGTCAGAAGTGGTGATAACTTCTTCGGCAATCTGTTATTCAATTGGGTGATTCCGATTGCGATTTTCGCCGGTATCTGGATGTGGCTATTGCCCCGCATGACCGGTGGAGCAGGGCGCGGTTTCCTGAATTTGGGCAACAAGATCAAAATCCAGCAGGAAACTGGCAAAATTACTTTTGATGATGTCGCCGGTGCAGAAAGCGCCAAGCAAGAACTCAAAGAAACCATCGAGTTTTTGAAATCCCCGGAAAAACTGCAAAAACTCGGTGGCCGCATGCCCAAAGGCGTGTTGCTGGTCGGCTCGCCTGGTACCGGTAAAACCTTGTTGGCACGGGCAGTTTCGGGTGAAGCCGGGGTGCCTTTCTTCAATATTAGCGCCTCCGAGTTTATCGAAATGTTTGTCGGCATCGGTGCAGCCAGAGTGCGGGATCTTTTCGAACAAGCCCGGCAAAAAGCCCCTTGCATTATTTTTATTGATGAGCTCGATGCCATTGGCCGTTCCCGGGGTGGCCCCGCTATTATGGGAGGGAATGACGAGCGTGAACAAACCCTCAATCAGTTGCTAACTGAAATGGACGGTTTCGATCCCACGTCCGGCGTTGTGGTGATGGCCGCAACCAATCGACCCGAGATTTTGGATAAAGCCTTACTTAGGGCGGGACGCTTCGATAGGCAGATCGTGGTGGATAAACCGGATTTATTGGATCGTATTGCCATTCTCAAGCTACACAGCAAATCTATGCAGCTGGCTCAAGATATCGATTTGACAACCGTAGCCAAACGTACACCTGGTTTTGTCGGTGCGGATTTGTCGAATATCGCCAATGAAGCTGCCATCATGGCGGCTCGCAGCGGTCGAGATACCGTCAACATGGCGGATTTTGAAGCGGCTATCGATCGGGTGATGGCGGGGCCGGAAAAGAAAAATAGGGTACTTGGGCCCGAAGAAAAACGCCGGGTGGCTTTCCATGAAGCAGGGCATGCCTTGGTGGCAGAAAACGTTCCAACCGGCCAGCCAGTTCATAAAATTTCCATTATTCCGCGTGGCGTTTCGGCTTTAGGTTTCACTTTGCAGTTACCGGTTGAGGAAAAATATCTATCTACCGAACCTGAACTTAAAGACCAATTGGCGATTTTGCTGGGTGGACGGGTGGCTGAGCAATTGGCTTTAGGTAGCGCGTCTACCGGTGCGCAAAATGATCTGGAAAAAGCCACTGAAATTGCCCGCAACATGATTTGTTATTTGGGAATGAGTGAAAAACTGGGGCCACTGATATACGGTCATCGTCAGCAATTGCAGTTTTTGAGCGGCGATGTTACTGAACAACGCAATTACAGCGAAGAAACCGCCCAGGTTGTCGATGCCGAAATCAAGGCCTTGATTGAAGAAGCTCAGCAACGTGCTGTTGTCATTTTGACCTCTAAACGGCCACAGCTCGAACAATTGGCTGAGTTGCTGCAGGATAAGGAGGTTGTACAGCGTGAGGAAATCATGGCCTTATTGCAGGCAAACGTATAAGAATGCTTTGTTTAAGCATGCCAGCGATTTTTAAACGGTTAAGGTCTTGGCGTTACGCTTTCTTTATTTTGCTGCTGTGGTTTTGGGCGGCAGTTGGCATTGCCTCTGAATATGAGGTTCTTAAGGTTTACGTTAGAGATGGTTGTCCACATTGCGCCGAAGCGAAAAAATTTCTCCCTAAAATTGCCGAGCAGCGTCCGTATCTGACAATCGTTTATCGATCTTTGGATCAGGAACCCGATGCCCGCACTGAACTGATTAATGTATCACGCAATGCCGGTATCTGGCCGCCTGGAGTACCGACCTTCGTCATGCATGATAAGGTGCGGGTAGGCTTTAATGACGCAGAAACCAGTGGCCCCGGTTTATTGGCTTTCATTGATGATGCCGTAACGACTAGCCAACAAGTCGATGGCGGCTGGCTAGGCGAATTGAGTGTGCAACGTTTGGGGTTGCCTTTATTTACATTGGCATTAGGGTTGCTGGATGGTTTTAATCCCTGCGCCATGTGGGTGTTGTTGTTTTTGTTGTCGTTATTGGTTCGCTTGCAAAATCGGCAACGTATGGCTTTGGTGTCAGGCACTTTTGTGCTGGTGAGTGGCGCTGTCTATTATGCCTTCATGGCGGCTTGGTTGAATGTGTTTTTAATCATGGGTATGTCCAATCCGCTACGCTGGTCTTTGGCAGGATTGGCTTTAGTGATTGGAATCGTCAATGTCAAAGATTTTTTTGCCTTTAAGCAGGGTTTCTCGTTTTCTATCCCTGAATCTGCCAAACCGGGTTTGTACGCGCGAATACGTCAATTGATGCAGACCGAAGCTTTGGCCACCTCGTTGCTATCGGTTACGGTTTTAGCTGTGTTGGTCAATTTTATCGAATTGCTTTGCACAGCCGGATTGCCAGCCATTTACACGGCAGTGCTAGCCCAGCAGGGTTTAAATCTGATGCAATATTACGGCTATCTGCTGCTGTATATTCTGGCTTACATGGCTGACGATGCCTTGATGGTGGCAATCGCCGTGATTACCTTGGGTAGCCATAAACTCACCGAGCAATCCGGGCGCTGGCTGAAACTGGTCAGCGGTGCAGTGATGCTGACTTTGGCTTTGACCATGCTATTTAAACCGGAATGGCTGGTTTAGCTTGATGGCTTGTAACTTTCAGTCAATATCCCCCTGTTTTGTCGGAGGATTTTGGCTTGATAAGCATATGGCTGGAACGATCTACTAACCGCATGTTCTAAGCTGAGTCATGCAGAAATTTTCTGCAACGTTCCCGCTTTTTTCTCCAGCATTTTGCATCAGAGCTTGGCCATTCAGGCTTTTTACTGGAAGGGTCGAGCATAATGCCGCAATAGTCGAGAAAATAACTTGAGTGTTCAAGCTTTAAGCTGGGGCGGTCAGGTTTTTTGCTCACCTGATTCAGTGAAAAGCCTCGGCAATGCCGAAAAAAGCCTGAATGCCCGAGCTTTTTGTCGGAACGTTAAGGCTTTTTACTGAAAGCTTGCAACTCGGCGCTGCAACGTTGTCGTTATTGACGCCAATGGTCAGGCTTTGAGCTGAATCATTCAGGCATTTTGCTGAAATGACCGGTCTTGGAGCCTGAACGATGCGGCTTTTATCAGCAATGCCCAGGCTCCAAGTGGCAATGATCAGGAAAAATTAACCGACAGACGCATTGTTAGCTGTTGAGGGGTTGCTGGCAGACTTGCGGGCGAAGCGGCGACCGAGAGCGTCCAAATGTTGCTCCAACGAACCGTCTTTACCCGCCAGTTTCGCCGCCTGATATACCAGCAGCGTTTGACTATAAGCATCACTGCCTGCCGCCAGTAAAGTGTCTTCCAATCGGCCTTGCAACTGCCCAAGCGCCATCACCAGCGGTTCCAATTGGCGCACCAGCGCCACGTCGCGCCCGTATTCTTCAAGGTCGAAACTACGCGGCAAAATACCGGGATTTTGGTTGGCCAATGCCAACCCCTGATCCACAAAGGCCCGGCTTTTATTGCCCAGCTTGGGTAAATTTCGACGGTCGTCGGCATTCAGGTCAATCAGAAAAGGCAATTGGTTGCGGATTTGTCCAATCAAATCCATAACC
>CAZJYS010000130.1:2279-6077 GCA_964550075.1 uncultured Methylomonas sp. | reverse complement strand
TCGTACTGGAACGACTACATTCTGGACAAACCGCATATCGGTTTGCAGGATACCAACGACACCTTTCTGGCCAATATGCAGAAAGACGGCACTTATTCAGTAGTGCCAAGGGTCACCGGCGGCGAAATCACTCCGGATGGTTTGATCGTATTGGGTCAGGTGGCGAAAAAATACGGCCTTTACACCAAAATCACCGGCGGTCAGCGCGTAGATTTATTCGGTGCTCGGGTCGAACAATTGCCACTAATCTGGAAAGAACTCATCGATGCCGGTTTCGAATCCGGTCACGCTTACGGTAAATCCTTACGTACGGTCAAATCCTGCGTCGGCAGCACCTGGTGCCGCTACGGCATCGATGACAGTGTCGGCTTGGCCATCGAACTGGAGAATCGTTACAAGGGGTTGCGAGCACCACACAAAATCAAGTTTGCCGTATCAGGCTGTACCCGCGAATGCGCCGAAGCACAAGGCAAGGACATTGGCATCATCGCCACCGAGGGCGGCTGGAATTTGTATGTGTGTGGCAACGGCGGCATGAAACCGCGTCACGCCGATTTGTTTGCCACTAATTTGAACAAGGAAACCCTGATCAAACTGATCGACCGGGTGCTGATTTTTTACGTGCGCACCGCCGACCGCATGCAGCGCACTTCGGTGTGGATGGAAAACATGGAGGGTGGCCTGGATTATCTGAAAGCCGTGATCATCGATGACAAGCTGGGATTATGCACCGAATTGGAGCATCAGATGCAACATGTGATAACCACCTATCAGTGCGAGTGGAAAACCACCCTGGAGGACGACAGCAAACTCAAACGCTTCCGCCATTTCATCAATAGCGACCAAGCCGATGACAACATTGTGTTTGTCGAAGAACGCGGACAGATTCGTCCGGCTAACGAACAGGAACGTCAGCACTTTCAATTAGTGGAGGAAATGGCATGAGCACTTGGATCGATGTGTGCGCCTTGAATGATCTGCAACCGGATTCAGGAGTTTGTGCGTTAGTAGCGGGGCAACAAATCGCCTTGTTTTATCTGCATAGAACCGACGAAGTGTTTGCGGTGAGCAATTTCGATCCCATCGGTAAGGCTAATGTGTTGTCACGCGGCATGATCGGCGACTTGGGCGGCGAACCGATGCTGGCTTCGCCACTTTATAAACAGCATTACAGCCTGAGAACCGGTATCTGTTTCGAATATGCCGACGTCAAAATCGCCACTTACCCGGTGCGCATCGAAAATCAGCGCGTCGCTGTCAAACTAGAGGCTGAATAAATCATGAAATACACCTATTACATTGCCGACGTTTTTACCCAACAGATTTTCAATGGTGCGCAAATTGCGGTGTTTCCGCAAGCCGATGGTTTAAAGGCCGAGACCATGGCCTTGATTGCGCGCGAATTAAATCTGTCGGAAAGCGTATTCATTTTTCATCATCTCGAGCAAGGTAACCGGCGGCGCATGCGGATTTTCTCGCCGTTGGCAGAAGTGGATTTTGGCGGCCATCCGGTCATCGCGGCCGGTTATGTGTTGGGTTTATGTGGCGATATCGAATTATCGGCACCCGTCACACCGGTTATTTTTGAACAGAATGCGGGGGCTATCGAAGTCAACATCTCCAGTGAACAGGGTCAACCCAGCTTTGTGCAATTCTCGCGCAGCGTCAAGCCGCTGATCGACCACTTTGCGCCCACCGATGAAGAACTGGCGCAATTTCTGGGTATTGCCCAATCAGAGCTGGATCATAAGAAATATTCGCCCAGATTGGTTTCCTGTGGTTTTCCGTATCTGGTGGTGCCGGTATGGAGTTATGAGTCGGTCAGAAAGGCGCGTTTCAATTATGCGGCCTGGAGCCAATCCATTGCTCCGCAAACCGCAGCCCAGGAAATCCTACTGTTTGCACCCAAATCGCCGTTTCCCGACGCTGATTTCAATGTGCGCCTGTTTGGGCCGCGAATCGGTCTCCACGACGACCCGCCGGTCGGTAGTGCGATGCCTGCCTTTTGCAGTTATTTATGTTCGTTCGAGCACACGCAAAAAGGCACGCATGCGTTTAGCGTCGATCGAGGTCAAGCCAACAGCCGCCGCAGTGTGATCCGCCTGGAAATGGATAACAAGCGCGAAGAATCCTTAACTGTCAGAATCGGTGGACATGCCGTGCTGGTGGCAGAAGGCAGCCTGGACATCAAAGACCATGACTAAGCAGAAACTCGTGGTCATCGGTAACGGCATGGCCGGGATGCGCACCGTGGAAGAATTGCTGTTATCGGCGCCGGACAAATATGACATTACCGTCTTCGGCGCCGAACCTTACGGTAACTACAACCGCATCATGCTATCGGCGGTGTTATGCGGTGAAAAAACCATCGAAGACATTGTGATCAACAATCGACAATGGTATAGCGACCATGGCATAACCTTGCATGCCGGGCCTGATAAAGCGGTGGTCAGGATCGAACGTGGCTTACGCAAAGTCATCGCCCAGGACGGCACGGTGGCGGAGTATGATCGCTTGCTGATTGCCACCGGCTCACAACCCACCGTACCGGATATTCCGGGTAAAGATTTGACCGGCGTGATTGGTTTTCGCGACATTCTCGATGTCAACACCATGCTGGCCTATAGCAACAGCCACCGGCATGCCGTGGTGCTGGGGGGCGGTTTGCTCGGGCTGGAAGCCGCCAATGGTTTGCTGCAACGCGGCATGGATGTGACGGTGATACACAATAACGCCGTGTTGCTGAATCGGCAAATGGACACGCAGGCCGGTAAAATGTTGCAAGCTGAATTGGAGCAGCGCGGCTTGAAATTTAAAATGGCTGCGCAAACCGAAGCGTTAATCGGCGATGAAAGCGGACATATCCGCGCTGTGCGCTTTAAGGACGGTAGCGAGTTGGCCTGCGACCTGTTTGTCATGGCTATTGGTGTACGGCCCAACATCACGCTGGCCAAGCAGGCAGGGTTGTATTGCGAACGTGGGATTGTGGTCAACGATACCCTGCAAAGCTATGACCCCAGCGTTTATGCCGTGGGTGAATGCATCCAGCATCGCGGCGCGACTTTCGGGTTGGTGGCACCGTTATTCGAACAAGCCAAAGTCTGTGCCAATCATTTGAGTGCGCACGGGGTGGCCGAGTATGTCACCTTGCCGACAGCGACCAAACTCAAGGTCACGGGCATCAATTTATTTTCGGTCGGTGATTTCATCGGCGACGCGCAAACCAGTCATATTCAGTTTAATGACCCGGCACTAGGCGTCTACAAAAAACTGGTGATTAAAGACAATAAAATACAAGGCGCAGTCCTGTATGGGGACACCAATGATGGCATTTGGTACCAGCAATTGCTGGAACAAGCTGCCAACATCACCGAGATTAGAAATACCCTGATTTTTGGCAAGGCTTACTGTATGTTGACAGAACCGAACAGGGCTTAGGTAGATTTAAGCCATGACCACGCCATCTACAATTTTCAAGACCTTAGATATAACCGCTTCAAGCGGTTGTGAAGCATCCACTATTTCGAAACACTCCGGGCTATTTCGGGCTTGTTCCAAATAGCCGAAACGGGCTTTTTCTAAAAAACCGAGTTTCTCGGCTTCCAGCCTGTCCAGCCCCTCGCCACGCGAGTGAACCCTTTGTAAACCGATGACTGGATCCAGATCCAAAATAATATTCATGTCTGGCTTGAATCCATCCAGCACAAGCTCGTTAATTTGATTAATGACTTCAATGTTCAAGCCTCTGGCAAAATGCTGGAAGCTGATGGTTGCAGCGACAAAACGATCCGAAACCAC
>CAZJYS010000130.1:0-2179 GCA_964550075.1 uncultured Methylomonas sp. | reverse complement strand
TTGCCCGGCATCGCAATCGGGGTTGGCGGCAAACCTTTGTTGACATAAGTATTGTATGGAGTAGGCTCCAGCAAATCCTGGCGGCGAATGTTGCCCTGATATTCCTCGCCCATGCCGTAAATCACCGTCGGATCGGTTTGCAATAACATGCCCAGTTTCAAACGGCGGCTAAATACACCAGCAATTTTTTTGCGTTCTTCCGCGGCTGCGGTTTCTTTTTCAATAATTGAAGCCAATATCAAAGCTTGATAGGGATTTTCCAAAGGTACATCCTGATCCCGTTTTTGCCATTCGGCGCTCAACAAACGCTGCATTTTTTCGTGTGCGCGTTTAAGCAGTTCCAGATCTGAAGTGTTCTTTTCAAAATAATAGGTATCAGGAAAAATCAACCCCTCGGGATGGGCTTTATCGGAACCTATTTGCTGAGCGATGAGCCCCAGTTCGTTCTCAGCCAAAGTATGCTGAAGATTCGGATTTTCCTGGATCGTCTGGATCACTTGCTTAAAACTCCAGCCTTCCAGAAAGGTGATGGCATATTGACGGGTTTTACCTTGGACCAGCAAATTCAGGATATCACTGGCCGTTGCACCTTGGTTCAAAACATATTCACCCGCCTTTAACAATCGATCCAGATTTGCCCGGCTCGCATATAACTTAAACCAAAACGGATTCAAGTTAATCTGTTGCGCACGCAAACTTTTGATCACGCTATCCAGGGTATCGCCTTTTTTGATTTCCAGAGTACTCGCCTGGTGCACAATCGGTTTTTTTAACAAAATGTGATAGTGCATACCACCCCAGATTAGGAGTAAACCCATCACCATGAGCGTCGTGAACGCCACTATGCTTCTGATCATAATCTTGTCTCATTGAAACGTGCTTGCGCATACCATTGCTGCATATTGCGAGTCATCGCGCCAATAGCAAAGCACTGTTGATCGAGCTGTTTTACAGGCCAAATACCTATCACCGAATTGGTGACAAACATTTCATCAGCCGCTAAAACTTCACTGTTATCAAATTGCTTTTCAACTAATCGAATATTGTTAAGTTGGGCGAAGTCTATCACCATTTTTCGCAAAATCCCTTTTACCCCTCCTTTCAACAAACAAGGGGTATGCAAAATCTCGTCACGAACAAAGAAAAGATTGCTCATGGTGCCTTCAATCACATGACCGACATTATCCAGCATGAGACCTTCCTGAATGGCATTATCCTGCCATTCCGCTCGGGCTAAAACCTGCTCCAGTCGATTCAGATGTTTGATACCAGCCAGATTTTCACTGCTGCTCAGCCGCTGTTGGCAAAATCGCGCCACAATACCGTCAGATTGAAAACTGTCGGGATATTCCGGATGAGGATGCACACTTAACAGCCGAGTAGGTGAAATCGATTCAGGCTGTCGATAACCACGCCCACCAATACCGCGGGTCACGATAATCTTAAGGACGGCTTTTTCAACATTTGCACAGAGTTGAAATGCTTCAGCAGTCAACTGCGAAGCATCAGGAGGGGGTATAAGCAATTTCCGGCAGCCTTCAGCCAATCGGGCCAAATGCTGCTCAAGAAAAAGTGGGGTGGATTTGAGAACTTCGATAGTTTCAAACAGGCCATCGCCATATTGAAACCCTCGATCTAAAACATCAACACAGTGTCCAGCTTTGCCATTTAACAAAAACATCAGCGGACACGGCTAAAACACTACTTATAGGTAGCGTTTGAACACCAATGTGCCGTTAGTCCCGCCAAAACCAAAGGAATTGGAAATTGCTACATCGATTTTCATATCCCGAGCAATATTAGGCACATAATCCAGATCACACTCGGGATCAGGATTTTCCAGATTGATAGTCGGCGGCGCAATTTGATGATGAAGTGCTAATGCAGACAATACCGCTTCTATACCTCCGGCAGCACCTAACAAATGCCCGATCATGGATTTGGTGGAACTGACAGCCACTTTGTAAGCATGATCGCCCAATGCAGTTTTCATGGCATGCGTTTCACCCACATCGCCCGCAGGTGTAGAGGTACCGTGCGCATTGATATAATCCACATCGGTGACGTTCAATTTTGCGTCACGAATGGCATTGCGCATACACCTAGCGGCTCCCTCACCGCCCAAGGAAGGCGAGGTTATGTGATAAGCATCACCACTCATCCCATAGCCAACCACTTC
>CAZJYS010000129.1:0-6082 GCA_964550075.1 uncultured Methylomonas sp. | reverse complement strand
AAAATTAGTTGATTTCAAACTCTGCTTTATCACGACCCGCTGAAAGCAATTCCTGCATCCATTTTGGAGCCAAGCCACGACCAGTCCAGGTTTGTGAAGCATCCGCAGGATTCCGATATCTGGCAGCCACTTTGCCGGTTCTGCGTTCAGATTTTTTATCGCCTTCGTGAATATCAACCGTCGCACCAATCGATGCTGCCAATTCTTTAATTTGTGCAATCACTTCTTTACGCTTGCTCGATTGCCTTTCTTTAAGCGCTTTTTCTGCGTTTTCGATAAAAGCCTGTAATTCAGTATCTGATAGTGAATTTAAGTCAGTCATGTTTTCCTCTTGTATCTAAATAAAAATATCCTTGAAGTAACGCTTCAATTGACAATATTATATACCTATATTTCAGGGACTAACAAAGTAATTTACTTCACTCAACAGTTTACCTTTTTTATCTATTAGCACAACCTGCCACTGTCCGATATCTTTAGCTGTTAGTTTATGACTGGAAATGAGCTTGGCATTATTGCTTTTCACATTGAACTGCTTTTTACTCATTACTTGACCATCTTTATACCAACGATGAAACAAAATACTATTTTTTAAATTTTTGGTTTGAACAAAGTAAAACAACTCCTGAGCTTGATTTTCTGCAATTTTAACTGGTGATTTGATCCTCTCACCCGGCTCATCATTATTGGGAGCAGAGCTTAATAGAGCTCTGACGACATGCTTATCCAAAATAATGGCCTCGGGTCGTTTGACAATAGCATTTTTCCTGGCATCAATGACGGATGGAGATATGGGATTAACTATTGGTGTTCCGGGTTCGCTGACTTGAGTATTCGTAATATTTTCGCCATTATCAACAACACTGGATTCTGTTTTATTACTTTCATTATTTCCAGCCATGCTTAGAAATAAGATGATAAGACATGACAACAGCAATATCCCCACAGCAACCAATATGCGTCGAGTATGCCAGACAGTTACCATTTTAGGCGTTACAACTGACTTTTTGGCTTGAGCCTTATCATAATTAATTTTTATAACGACTTTATTTTCCGACATACTGGCTCTCTATGATCAGACTGGAATATCAAGGATGGACTATTAGCGAAAGACCGCGGTTTTACTGTATTTTTCCCTTGGTAATATACCATTTTAGCTCTAACATAATGCTTTTCACTTGCTAAAAACCTGGACGTTAAATGAGCAACCTGATTGATCTGTTTAAAAAAAGTTCTGCATTTTATGGTGGCAATGCCCCTTACATTGAATATTTGTACGAACAATATTTATCCGACCCCAATTCAATCAACGGACATTGGCGGGAACACTTCGATGAAATTCACAGTAATTCCACCGACGACACGCCCCACAGTGTCATTGTCGAGCGTTTTGAAAAACTTGCCATCAACGAACCGGGCAAGTTGGCAAAAATGCAGGGTTTCACTGAACAAAGTGTCAAAAAACAATCCGCCGTAGCACGACTCATCAATCAGTATCGTGTCAAGGGTCACCAGATTGCCAAAAACAACCCCCTAGGCAACAACATTACTGTACCCCCTGACCTGGAACCCGGATATTACGGTCTGACTGAAGCCGATATGAAAACCGTGTTCGATACCGGCGGCCTGTGCGGAACGGATCGTTTGCCCTTAAGCGCCATTATCCAGACCCTGCAACAGATTTATTGCGGCAGCATTGGCAGTGAATTCATGCATATTGTCGATGCCGAACCCAAGAACTGGATTCGAGCCAAATTGGAGGGCGCCAAACCTGATTACGCCAGCCACCCCGAAAAACGTATCGGCTTGTTGAAATTACTGACCTCGGCTGAAGGCCTGGAAAAGTACCTGCACCGTAAATATGTCGGCCAAAAACGTTTTTCACTGGAAGGTGGTGAGTCGCTGATTATCATTCTGGATGAATTAATCCAGCGCGCCGGCGAAAACAAGGTCAAAGAAATGGTCATCGGCATGGCGCATCGTGGCCGCCTGAATGTCTTGGTCAATGTTCTCGGCAAAAGCCCTACGACTTTATTTGGCGAATTCGAAGGCACCCATTCCTCTGCCCCTGGAGTATTGACTGGCGATGTGAAATATCACATGGGTTTTTCCTCCAACATTGCCACACCGGGTGGGCCAATTCACTTGACGCTGGCTTTCAATCCGTCTCATCTGGAAATCATCAATCCAGTAGTGGAAGGCTCGGTAAAAGCCCGGCAAGACCGGCAAGGCTCAGGGGGGATTGACTCGATAGTGCCGGTGCTGATCCATGGAGACGCCTCCTTCGCCGGACAAGGTATCGTCATGGAAACCTTGAACATGTCGGAAACCCGGGCTTTCCATACGGGTGGCACGGTGCACATCGTCATCAACAACCAAATCGGTTTTACTACCAGCAATCCGTTCGATTCCCGCTCTACTTTATATTGCACGGATGTCGCCAACATGATTCAGGCACCTGTATTCCACGTCAATGGCGACGATCCGGAAGCAGTAGCTTTTATTACCCAGCTAGCTCTGGACTACCGCATGGTATTTCATGAAGACGTAGTGATAGACATGATCTGCTACCGCCGGTTAGGCCATAACGAAGCCGATGAACCGGCTGCCACTCAGCCCATGATGTATAAAACCATCCGTAATCTGGCCACCACACGTCAATTGTATGCCCAGACATTAGTCAATCAAGGCGTAATGACAAGCGAAGCAGTGAACACCATGGAAGAGTCTTATTATCAGATGCTCAGTGACGGGCAGGTAGTGTCTCGACCCATCGTTACCAATGCCAGTTACTCTTATTCCGCCCGCTGGGAAAAATATTTGAACAAGGAATGGGATCAGGCCTTCGATACCCGAGTCTCTCTGGCGGAAATACAATTTTGTAATCAACGTCTACAAACCTTACCGGATAACTTTGAATTGCATCCACGGGTTGCCAAGGTCATGGAAGATCGGCAAAAAATGGCGGATGGCGAGATGCCGATGGATTGGGGATTTGCCGAGAATATGGCCTATGCTACTTTGCTTAACCAAGGCTATCACATTCGTTTGACCGGTCAGGACATAGGACGCGGGACTTTTTCTCATCGCCATGCCATCCTGTTAAACCAGCAAACTGGCGAAAACTACATCCCCCTCAAGAATCTGAAAGAAAACCAAGGGTATGCACAGATATTTAACTCTTTACTTTCCGAAGCAGGGGTTTTAGGTTTTGAATACGGTTACAGCGCCACCGAACCGGATAAGTTGGTAATCTGGGAAGCACAATTTGGTGACTTTGCTAACGGTGCGCAAGTAGTGATCGATCAGTTCATCAGCTCCGGGGAAACCAAATGGGGCAAATTGAGCGGCTTGGTCATGTTGCTACCGCACGGATTTGAAGGTCAGGGGCCGGAACATTCCTCTGCACGACTGGAACGCTATTTACAGCTTTGCGCAGATCAAAACATTCAGGTTTGTTACCCCACCACCCCGGCGCAGATTTTTCATTTATTACGTCGGCAACTGATCCGACAATTCCGCAAACCACTGGTAGTGATGAGCCCTAAAAGCCTGCTCAGACACAAATTGGCGGTTTCCAGCCTCACAGAGTTAACCGACGGCGGTTTTTTGCCTATCATCGGTGAAATTGACGATATGGACCCTTATCATGTCACCCGCTTGATCCTCTGCAGCGGCAAGGTTTATTACGACCTGCTGGAAGCCAGACGCGAAGATCAGCTCCAACATGTAGCCATCATCCGCATCGAACAGCTGTATCCTTTCCCCAGCACCTATTTCCAGACTGAAATAGACAAATACCCCAATCTGGAACTGGTCGTATGGTGTCAGGAAGAACCCAAAAACCAAGGTGCCTGGTATCAAAGTAAACATCACTTTTACCAGCATATCGATGAAAATATACCTATCCTGTATGCTGGCCGCGCACCTTCGGCAGCACCGGCTGTAGGTAATTACAAAAGCCATACGCACGAACAAAAAACCGTCATACACAATGCCCTTTACGGCAACAAAGAAGGAAACAAACATGAGTTTTGATATCTTGGTTCCCAGCCTCCCAGAATCGGTCTCCGATGCCACATTGGTGGCTTGGCATAAACAGCCGGGTGACATCGTGGGTGCGGGTGAAAATTTAGCCGACCTCGAAACCGACAAAGTAGTTTTGGAGGTTCCTGCGCCGTCCAGCGGCGTATTAAAGGAAATCATTCGCGCTGCCGGCGAAACAGTCGTAGGTGGCGAGTTACTGGCGATTATGGATGTCCAAGCTCAAGTCAGCAGTCCAGCTCAATCGGCAGAAACACCGCATCAGCAAGAAGCCCCCATTTTGAGTCCCTCGGTACGCAAACTGGTCGCCGAAAACGAAATCAACCCAACAGCGATCAGTGGTAGCGGCAAACATGGGCGGATTTTAAAAACAGACGTGATCGATTTTTTAAGCGAGCAAAAACCGGCTGTTGCCGAAACACCTATCCCGACCAAGGAAACCAGCCAAGCGCCGTTGTCAGCCACCGCCGTCGCCAGCCTGCGTCCGGAACAGCGTGTACCCATGACCCGCCTGCGCGCCAAAATCGCAGAGCGCTTGTTACAGGCTCAACAGAATGCCGCGATGTTGACGACGTTTAACGAAGTCAATCTGAAATCCGTCATTGACCTCCGCAACCAATACAAGGATAGATTCGAAGCCAAACATAATGTCAAACTGGGTTTCATGTCGTTTTTCGTTAAAGCCTCGATTGAAGCTTTAAAACGCTTTCCAGCCATCAATGCGTCCATCGATGGCAACGACATCATTTATCACGGTTATTATGATATTGGCATCGCTGTCACTACCGATCGTGGCCTGATAGTCCCCATCCTACGCGATGCCGATCAACTGGATTTCGCTGGTATCGAAAAAGGCATACACAATTTCGGCAGCAAAGCCCGTAACGGCTCGATCAGCGTTGAAGATTTAAGCGGCGGCACTTTTACGATTACCAATGGCGGTATTTTTGGCTCCATGCTCTCCACGCCCATCCTCAATCCGCCGCAATGTGCGATCTTGGGTATGCATGCCATCAAAGACCGCCCTATCGTCGAAAACGGCGAAATTGTGATTCGCCCCATCATGTATCTGGCCTTGTCTTACGATCACAGATTGGTGGATGGCAAAGAAGCCGTGCAGTTTTTGGGTATCATCAAGGAAAGCCTGGAAGCACCGGCTCATCTATTGCTCAACATCTAATCACCCACTTTATCGCGCGCCGAATCAGCGGCGCGCTACCAAATCAAAAACCTACCATGCGCTTCACCATCATCCCAGTAACCCCCTATGAACAAAACTGCACTCTGCTGGTTTGCGAACAAACGCATAAAGCCGCGCTGGTTGATCCGGGTGGTGATCTGGATAGATTGATGGACGTCGTGAAACAGCAAGGCGTTACGCTGGAATCCATTCTGGTGACACACGGCCATCTGGATCATGTTGGCGGTGTGGCGGCGCTTTCAAAACAATTGAGTTTACCCATCATCGGCCCCCATTTAGAAGATGAGTTCTGGATACAGGCCTTACCCGAACAATGCCGTATGTTTGGTTTTCCCAAATCCGACAGCTTTGTACCCAGCCGCTGGTTAAAAGACGGTGACAGCGTGGAAGTCGGCAATGAAACATTAAAAGTGATCCACTGCCCCGGCCACACGCCGGGCCATGTGGTGTTTTACAGCGCCAGCGCAAACCTGGCTATCGTGGGTGATGTACTATTCAAAGGCTCGATAGGCCGAACCGATTTCCCCAAGGGTGACTATCAAACCCTGATCAATTCCATCCAGCTCAAGTTATGGCCTTTAGGCAAGGATATCGCCTTCATCCCAGGACACGGGCCGATGTCAACATTCGGCGAGGAAATGCGCAGCAATCCGTTTGTCAAAGTACGCTAAAAACCATCTTCATCGTCAGCCTTGATTAATTCCAACACAGATTTGTATCAATACTGACGGAACGAGGCTTAGTCTTGAATATTATAGGCTGTTCAAATCCAACAAAATCCCTTCCGCACGCTGAGCTATCGCGTCTAACTCAGCTTCCGTAAATCGATCCAGATTG
>CAZJYS010000128.1:0-6107 GCA_964550075.1 uncultured Methylomonas sp. | reverse complement strand
CCTTGATTGACGTTCAAGAGAGTGTAATGGGCATGAAAGGCTGTATTGAAAATTTTGATATGGCTGATACGGGGTGTTTCAAAAGGTATGACGGGCGGGCTTTACCTTGGTAAATCAGCTTTTTGTTATGCTTATTTGCCAAGCTTGATCAATGTGGTGTGCTCAGGGCCAACCTGTTGAATTAGGTATCGTAACTATTCAGTGTATGAAAATCATGCAGTGCAATAACCTGATTGCCATGGCTAGAGGCGCAAAATTTTGCGTTTCTACTGCTTGAATAAGCGCTTTTCGCCGGTTGGGGTAAGTCATTTTAATACTTGCCTGAACTGTCTTTGGCAGTGCGGACGTGTATTGAGATCAATGATGCCCTAACAACCAATCAAAAAGGCAATACGATGTCTGTTGCTGTTAGCGGCGGCGAAAAAACATAACCTTGGCCTAGTTGGCAGCCATATTTTAGGAGTAATTCGACTTGATGCGGATGCTCTATACCTTCCGCCAGGATCACCAGATCCATGTTTCTGCCGATATCGATAATGGATTTGATCAGCGCATTATCCTTCTCGACACCGAGATCGTGAACAAACGATTGGTCGATTTTCAAAATGCTCAGTGGAAGTTTTTTTAGATACGCCAGTGACGAATAACCTGTACCGAAGTCATCCAGACTGAGCAGTATGCCGAGTTCACGTAATTCATGCATAACCCGAATACTTTCGCCGATATTTTGCATGGCTATGGATTCGGTAATTTCCAGAATCAATGCTGAGCCTTCGAGTTGATAGGTCGTCAATAGCGTCTGTATATCCCGTACCAAATTTGGCTGCAAAAAATGGCGGGCAGACATATTGACACTGATTTTCAACGGTGGTTGATGGTCTTGCTGCCGCCGCCAGAACGACGCTTCTTGGCAGGCGTTTTGCAGAACCCACTGACCGAGTGAATTGATCATGCCATTGTCTTCGGCGATAGCCAGAAAACTGTCAGGTTTTAACTCACCGCGCAGGGGATGTTGCCAGCGCAGCAAGGCTTCGAAACCGTAAAGTTGACCATCGGCCAGCGTAATGAAAGGTTGATAGGCCAAATGGAACTGACGTTCCCGATCAGCAATCTGTAAATCAAATTCCATGTTGCTACGGGCAATGGCTTGTTGGCGCATATCATCGTTATAAAGACAATACCCGTTACGGCCTGCTTCTTTGGCAGCATACATGGCGGTGTCTGCGTTTTTGATCAGTTCCGGTGCGCTGGTACCATGGGTTGGAAACAGGGCTATGCCAATGCTGACCGATGTATTGAACTGGATACTGCCAATTTCGTGAGGGAGCGATAATTCATGTAACAGTTTTTCAACGATCTGTTCGCTGGTTGCTTTGCACCGTTCCAGATCTTTGAAATGTGTTAGCAGAATGACAAATTCATCGCCGGCAAATCGCGAAACGTTGTCGGTCTCTCTGATGCAGGCTTGCAGGCGGTTTGCGACATTTTGCAGTAACACGTCACCCGCCAGATGGCCGCACGTGTCATTTAAAAGCTTGAAACGATCCAGGTCCAGGAATAAGACCCCGAGAAACTCGCGTGTCCGACTGGCATGTAAGATGGCGTTGTTTAGTAGCTCAGTGAAATGACTTCGATTGGGCAATTTGGTCAAGATGTCGTAATGCGCCAGGAATTCGATTTTGCTGTCGTTAAGCTTCTTTTGTGTGATATCTGAAAAAATGACGATGCAATTTTTGATTTTTCCGAACAAGTCGGTGCTGGAACTTATACTGATAGAAGCAGTGAAACGGGAGCCGTTGCGGTGTTGATGCTCCACTTCACCCTTCCAGCGACCGCTAATGACCAGTTTCGACCAAATCGCCTGGAAAGTTTTGGTGTCATGAGCGGGAAACAGTACCGAAACCAAAGTTCTGCCGATCACTTCGGTGCGTTGAAAACCGGTAATATCCATAAACGATTGATTGACACTGAGAATGCAATTGCAGCTATCGGTAATGATGATAGCTTCTTCACTCGTTTCAAAGACTTTTGCCGCCAGCTCTTTTTCCTCTTCCAGGCGATGACGCTCAGTGATGTCGGCGACAATAACCAGTAAGTGATAGTGTGATTGAGCGTTGTCGTTCTGCTCGGCAATCAGACGGCCATTGAGCTGAACCCTTAGGAGCGTTCTTTGGGGTGATTGCTTCAGCAGACGCAACTCGATAGTCTTGTTTTCCGGTTTGCTGAAAAAAGCCGGGTATCGGGAGTTGAACATCGCTGCATCATCTGAGTGAATGAAGCGAGTTAGATACTGACCTTCGATTTTAAGATTACTCAAATTTAGCATATCCCTTAGCGTTTGATTGGCCTTAAGGATGCGTCCCTGTTGATCCATTTTTAGATAACCGGCTGGCGCCTGATCGAACAACAGGCTGAAGTTGTTTTTGGCGTTGAGCAGCTTTTGATAGGTGTCCTTCAACGCCTGATTCTGCATTTCCAGTTCAATTTGATGGACGCTGAGTTCGTGAATTAGCGTCTTGATATTGTCAAGTTGACCTGAGTAGAGTCCGTTTGGCAATGCATCCAGAAACTCTTCCGCATGTTGGCGCAAGGTGTTGTGATCAAATGGCGGCATTTGCTGATCCGAACAGGCTAAATAGGTTTTTCCGTAGTCACCACAAGGATAGTGTCGCCATTTTGATAGCCAAGTACCGATGCGATCATGGTGATGTCCAGCAACTGCTTTTGTTTGGTCACGCGTTGGTTTTGCGTGACTTGGTAACTGGATTTGCCCGAAGTGAGGCTTTGGAACATTTCACGTGCTTCCGCAAGTTTTTGATCCGGCACCAATACTTCAAACTTCATGCCAATGGCCTCTTTCTGACTCCAACCATATAGCGATTCTGCTCCCTTGTTCCAGGCGATGATATCGCCATCAAAATCGATAATGATGATTGCTTCACTGACATCCATCAAAAGTGAAGCCAGCTTTTGGATGCAATTGATGCAATGCTGCTTGTCGATCTGGTAATGGCTTCTTAGGTCACGTTCTGTCAGAGCAAAAATTTCGCCAGAATCATTTTGCGAAGAAAGTAAGCTGGCTGAAACGGAAACGTCAATGACATCACCTTTGCGCGTCAAACGTTTGCTGTCAAATTGCGCAACGATTTCACCCTGCCGCAATTTATCAAACACTTGTTGCATAAGGGATCGCTCTGTCAATGGCACCAGACTTTCAAAGCGCATCTGCAGGGCTTCCTGTTCATTCCATCCGTATAAATTCTCGGCGCCGCGATTCCAGGTAATGAATTTGCCGGTGCCGTCCAGAAGTGTTATGGCATCCAGTGAGTAATTGACGAAACTGGCCAAGCGCTGTGTTTCCAGTTCGGTTTGCTGACGTAAATTCTGTTGGGTTTGTTTTAAGAGATCAATGTTGACAAATGTCAGGATGACGCCGGAGTATATGCGGTCGGATACAGCATAAGGTATGACACGCATGAAATACCAGTCGCCATGCATGTTTTGCACCTCTTGCTCTATCACGGTTTTCTTTTCGATAACTTGGCGGATCAAATCCTCAACATCGATGTCACGAATCGAATGGGATAGATGAAAAAAGGGCCGTCCGATGTCGTTTTCCACAATATGAAACAAACTTTGCAGTTTGTGCGTAAAACGTCGGATATCCAGATTTTCATCCAGGAACAGAATGCCGATATTGGTACTGTTGAACAAGTTATCCAAGTCATTGTTCAGGATTGTCAGTTCGGTGATTTTGCTCTGATGTTCGGCATTGACGGTGTATAACTCTTCATTGACCGATTGTAATTCTTCATTAGTACTCTGCAATTCCTCATTGCTGGCCAAAAGTTCTTCATTGGTGGCCTGTAATTCCTCGTTGGATGTTTCCAATTCTTCAACTGTAGCCTGTAAATTTTCACGGGTCAGTTGCAGTTCCTGTTCCAGATCATTGATGCGCTGGGCGGCATCCTGATTGATATCGAAGTTGTCAGCAGCGAATCCGATATCCTGAGTCATGTGATGGTCAGCTTCAAATATCAGAATTGCAATCAATGTTTCCTGACTTTTACGGCCCGGTAGTAGTCTGATATGTATATTCAGCGTCCTGACTTTTTCCTTTTCACGCAACTTGATGTTGGACATGCTGATATTTTCACCGCTTTTCAAGGCTTTGCGGACCCCTGTAGCGATGGGAATGGACAAGTCTTTGCTGACGAGTTTGGTAATGTCGGTGACCAGTTTGCCGCTGGGATACGTCAAATAGCGTTGTGCATCGCCAAAGATATGCGATACCTCCATGTTTTCATTGACGATCATGGTAAAGGGGAGCAGATCTTTGGTTAACGCATTAAAAAAGCGTTCCAATATTTTATCTTCCTGATATCGGCCCGCTAAGTGGCGACCGGATTGGGGCGGGTTGTTTCGGAATGAAGTAATTAAAGTCGGTGCCGGATCGATGCTGCTAATGCCCAAAGTTCGATATTTGCCTCTGGCGCGGTAAATTTTGCCTTTGGGACTGATCATGTCGAAATAATCGACCATTTCGCCGATCGATTCACTGGTGCCCAGCATTAACAAGCCATCTTTAACTAGCGAGAAATTGAATAGCTCCAGTATCTTTTTTTGCAAAACCGGTTGTAAATAAATGAGTAAATTCCGGCAGCTCAAAAAATGGATATTGGTAAAGGGTGGATCTTTAATCAGATTGTGCTGCGCGAAAACCACCATTTCTCGTATTGATTGGGATATCTGAAAGCTGTCTTCCTTGCGCGAGAAATATTTGACCAGTAAATTTGAAGGCACATCTGCGGCGATACTCTCTGGATAAATACCGGCGCTGGCTTTTTCTACCGCTTTGGCATCCACATCTGTAGCGAATAGTTTCATGCGGAAAAAATTACCCGAATATTCACGGTATTCGGCCAACATAATGGCTAGCGAGTAGGCTTCTTCTCCCGTCGAACAGCCTGCGATCCAGACGCGAATTTCGTTATTACTAATGGATTTGACCAGCGGCGTCAGCCATTTGCTGCGTATTTCTTCGAAAACACTGTCGTCACGGAAAAAATTCGTCACCCCAATTAGTAGTTCCTGAAACAAGGCCGACACTTCTTGTGAGTTTTCTTCTAAAAGGTTGCGGTATTCTTTGAGATCCCGGCACTGATTGATCAATACACGCCGTTCGATACGACGCAGGATGGTATTGGGTTTATAAAAGGTGAAATCGACTTTATGTTTGTCGCGCAATAACGCGAATATTCGGGTTAGATCACTGTCTTCACTGTGTATGCTGGCTTCCTGAACCGCATACGGATGCTTGACGAAAGCCATGAGTTGTTTGGGCATGTCTTCCGGCGGCATGATGAAGTCGACCAGGCCGGTTGCAATTGCATTCCGCGGCATGCCGTCGAATTTGGCGCTTTCTTCATCCTGCACCATCACCATGCCGCCATATTCCTTGATGGCACGAATACCGCGAGTGCCGTCGCTGCCGGTGCCGGATAGAATAATACCGATAGCAAGTTCAGACATATCTTCCGCCAAAGAGCGCAGAAAAATGTCGATAGGCAGGTTGAGTTCGTTGGTATGGTTTTGATTATTCAGCAATAAATGCCCGTGGAACATCGTCAGGTTTTTACGGGGCGGAATCAGGTAGATATGATTCGGTTCCACTTTCATGCCTTCTTCTATTCTGACCACAGGCATTATCGTGTGTTTGGATAACAACTCGACCATCAGACTTTTGTAGTCGGGTGAAAGATGCTGGACAACGATAAAGGCCATGCCGGTATCGGCAGGCATTTTTTTGAAGAAACTTTCAATGGCCTCGAGTCCACCGGCTGATGCGCCAATGCCCACGACGTAGTGAGGCAGTTTATTCTTGTCTTCCAAGTTCTTCATCGGGATACCAATAGTTTGAAAGTTCTTGATAAGCAATCAAGGCGAAATTTAAATGCCTCGTCGCACTCAGTCATTGGTAAAAAGATGATGCTGGATTGCCACAGTATTGAAACCACGCTTTGTTTTTGATTATCGTGTTCTTGGATAACATTTTGGCATTTGAGTCGATCGTCATAAGGCAAATCTCTTCAGTGCATGATGACTAG
>CAZJYS010000127.1:0-6162 GCA_964550075.1 uncultured Methylomonas sp. | reverse complement strand
ATAGAGTCCGGGTTGGTAAGAAGCTGTGAAGAGCAGAATCGACCCAGTGATTTACTGAGTGTCATCGGCGAGTTTCTCCGCGTGAGTTTGATGTTTTCAACTTATTGGCCCAAGGCTTAACAGTACATAAAATCGCTGACCAACTTTGCCTAGGTCATAAAACCGTTGCCAACTACTCCACCCAGATCAAGAAAAAACTACACGCCGCCACTAGCGCACATTGCAGTGAATATGGGTGTCATGCCGCGTTAAGGGTATCCGATATGATTTTATTTCCTGAAATTATTTGGCAACAACGATTCGGTTACGGCCTTGTTGTTTAGCCTGATAAAGCGCGATGTCGGCTCGTTTGAGGGTTTTTTCAGGCGTATCGTCTCCGCTTTCAACTTGCATCACGCCGCCACTGACTGTGAAGGCAATTTGGTTTTGCGGCGTAATAATTTTGGTATTGGCAATGTTGGTACATAATCTTTCAGCGATAGCTGTGGCCTCTTCCAACGTAGTTTCAGGGAGTAGAATAGTAAACTCCTCACCGCCAAACCGGCTAAAGACGTCATTTTTTCTGAGCACACCGGAACTGACTTTTACGACTTCTATAATCACTTGATCACCGATGTCGTGTCCAAAGCTATCATTAATATCCTTAAATCGATCGATATCAATCACCATTAAGCAAGTCGGATGATGATAGCGTTGAGCACGCACTAATTCATTTTTCAGCATTTCAATGAAATAGCGGCGATTGTGGGCACCGGTTAATGGGTCAGTCATGGCCAGTAGGGTTAACCGTGCATTGGCTTCTTTTAAAGCCCGGGTCAAGCGCTGTAACTTTAATTGGTGTCTGACCCGCGCTTTAACAACGGCCGAGGCAAACGGTTTAGTGATGTAATCAACAGCGCCTAAGGTTAAGCCTTTTTCTTCCGTATCACTATCCGGAATGCCGGTAATAAAGATAACCGGAATATCTGCGGTCGATGGTGATTGTTTTAGATGCGCTAAAACGTCAAAACCGTCCAGGCCGGGCATGGATATATCCAATAAAATCAAATCCGGCGTATTCTGCATTGCAGAGGACAATCCTTCCTCCCCATTTTGCGCGAATCTGATATTGCCGTGTGACTTAAGCAGTCTGGATAGAACCACTATATTTTCCTTTGCGTCATCTATGATCAGAATAGTTTGTTGATATTCATTTACTGACATAAGGTTTAACCCAAGTATTTCATTATGATCAAATCGGAGCATGTAAGCGCTCTTTCAGTTTGCGCACGCATTCAGCGGCGATTTGGAATTCTAAATCAATCAAATGGTTTTTAATCTGTTTCATTTCTTGATTATGCTGATTACCCAAGCGCGCCAGGACTTGTTCCAGGCAATCTTCCGCATTCCAATTATTGGTTTCCAAATATACGATCAATCGATCGAGTAAGGTCACGATTTCATTAAAGTCAGAATCTTTTGGCAGCTGCTCATTGCGATCTTCAACGTCAGTTTCATCGGCTAGCTCTTCTGATCGCCATGCCGCGATTTCGTCGATAAATCGATTAATAGCAGTATTAAACTCATTCAGTAATGGATCGACTGCATTGCTCTCCTGATTGATCAATACCGTTTCCAGTTTTTGGGCGACATCAAAAACCTCGCTGATATGTAAATTGCCGGCAACACCTTTAATTTGATGAACTTTATTCGCTGCTTTGTCCCACTGGTTTTCTTGCAAGAACTCGCTCAAACGTTTGGGCGTTTCGCTTTGTTCATCGGCAAATTTCAGCAGTAAGTGCAGCAATAGATTTTCATCGCCCTGTAACAGATGTAATGCGGAATTACTGTTAACCGTCGTCAGCGTTTGCAGGGGTTTTAACCGTTTTGGCGCATCCGTCGCTGGTTGGTTGGGCGTAGGCTTGTTCGTTGGTTGCTGATGGCGGTTGAGTGTCCATTTAGCTAATTTTGAAAACAGTATCTCCGGTTCTATCGGTTTGCCGACATGATCTTGCATGCCGACTTCTAAACATTTTTGCCGATCAGACTCTATGGTGTGCGCCGTCATGGCGATGATCGGTAGGGCATCGAAACGCGGATTGCTGCGTAACCTCAAGGTCGCTTCATAACCATCCATTTCGGGCATTTGTAAATCCATCAGCACGGCATCGTAATGACGACTTGGGGCGAGTGATAAACAATTGATTGCTTCGCGTCCGTTGCAGGCAATATCGACATTGACTTCGGCAGCTTCCAAGGTTTTACGCACCACTTCTTGGTTGATTTCATTGTCTTCGACCACCAAGACGCGGATGCCGCGAACGGAGGCTTCATAGAATGCTAATTTTTTGGAGTCATGTTTGGCTTGAATTGTTTGAATCAAGGCTTCCTTGCCGCTGGCGTTCAAGATGGCGTCCATCAAACACGAGGGCGTACTCGGTTTATTCAGAAATGAAATAGTGGCGAAGCGCTCGGAAAGCGTTTTGATATTTTCGGTTTCGATTGAAGAAATATTAATAATGATCGGTGTTTGGGCTCCGAATGCATTATTTTCAATCGCATTAACCACGCTATGCTTATGATTTTCTGATATTTTCCAATCCAACAGCACCAATTCATGTGGCACATGCTGGGATTTTTGCTGTTTTTCTAAAATCTGTTCCAATTTCATCGTGCGTAACGAGCACACAGTGACTTTAAAGCGTAAATCATGCAGCATTTTTTCAAAAATGGAGCAAGCTGTTTCGTTTTCCATGATCAACAACACATGCCAACCTTCCAATTCCGAAGGCATGGTAGGGATGGGTTGAGTATCCGCTAAAACATTCAGTGGCAAGGTGAAATAAAATTCGCTGCCAACCCCTTCGATGCTGTGAACACCGATTTCACCGCCCATCAGTTCAATCAGGTGTTTGCTGATGGTCAACCCTAAGCCGGTCCCACCATAGTTGCGGGTAGTAGAGCTGTCCGCTTGAGTGAACGATTCGAATATTCGGTTTTTTTGCTGCTCCGTTAAGCCGATGCCGGTGTCTTTGACACTGAAGCGTAAGCCCTCTTCACCCGCAGTGGAAACCCGTTCCACTGCAATAATGACTTCGCCTTGTGCGGTAAATTTAATCGCATTACTGCATAAGTTAGTTAGTACCTGAACCAAACGTAGTGGATCACCAATCATATGCAACGGAACGCCGATTCCTCGGTCGACCAGTAAATCCAGATGCTTTTCGGCGGCAACCGGTTCCAGCATGGTGCCGATGTTTTCCAAGACAGTATCGAGATTAAATTCGATGTGCTCGATCGGCAATTTGCCGGACTCGATCTTTGAAAAATCGAGAATATTATTGATGATGCCGAGCAAGTTTTCCGAAGACAGTTGGACTTTATTTAGATAGTCACGCTGAACTTTACTTAGCTCGGATTTAAGTACCAAGCGATTTAAGCCGATGATGGCGTTGAGCGGTGTCCTGATTTCATGACTCATGTTGGCTAAAAATTCTGCTTTAGCCGCTGATGAAGCCTCTGCGGCCAATTTTGCTTTAGCTAATTCCTCTTCCACGCGTTTACGGGTGGTGACATCCATGACCAGACCTTCCCATATAATATCGCCGTTATCCTGTAGCTGAGGCCTGGATGCAGCGTGAAACCATTTCCATTCACCATTACTGGTTTTTTGCCGTGCTTCGAAATTCCATGGGGTCAGATGCATCGCAGAGTTCAATACCGAATCTTGAAACATCGGCAAATCGTCGGGATGTATGGTTTGCATAATCGGCGTAGCATCGTTACTGACACTGGCGGGATCGACACCGAAGACATCCTTACAACCGCGGCTGGCATAAGGAAATGAGAATTCGCCGTTCGGCGTCATGCGGAATTTGTAAATAAATCCGGGTACATTGGCGGCGAGCCGTTCAAAACTGGCGTTTTGTGCCTCCAATTGATTGGATACTTTAATTTGCTCGGTAATGTCGACAAAACTGACTAAATAGCGGGCGTTTGTGGATGGGGCGTCTGCTAACTGAACCACCGTCATACGGACATGCAAGGTTTTGCCGGCCAGATTTCTAAATTCATACTCGGAATGCGAGCGTTGTTGCTGTAACACATCCCAAACCCGCGTCAAATGCGATTTGGTCGGTGAAATAATTTCCAGCAAAGGTAAGCCAAGCAAATCGGCTTCGGAGCCGCCTACCAATTTACAAAAAGGGGTATTTACAAAACGAATGCTGCCCAACCCGTCTAATAAACAAACACTTTCACCCAAACTGCGTAAATAAAAAGTTGTATCGTTGTTAGGCAATTGGTTTGTTTCATGAGTGTTTGACAGTTTGGGCCATAAATAAAATACAGCAAAGCGTAGCCCGGAGACGTCTATCAGCGAGGCAGAGGCGGTGTACTCCAGAGCAATGCCTTTAGCATGACGCCATGTCAAAGGAAATGTCGGTAAATGACGTTCGCTGACGATAATAGGCCACCATTCTTGCTGCCATTGCCCAAGATCAATTGTCGGTAATAATCTATCTAATGAAACGCCTAATATATCAGTCTGCCCGAATCCCATTGTGTCGATAAAGCGTTGATTCACATAGCCTATGATGCCTTTTTCATCTACCCACAAACTAGCGACGGGTGCTTGCTCCATAACAGCCAATTGAGCGACCATTTTGGGTAGTTTGGACCATATTGTGGTGTTCATCGGAAAAACGGACTCCTTGTTAAGTGTTCAAACATGGAAATATGAGCAGAAAATATGCTGATTAAAAAATTAATCAGCTCAATAAAAATAGTCTCGTTTCGGAATGGGTGTCCGGTTTTTGCTCTGGTGTGGATCCTGATCCCATAAGCCCTCTCTTGCTGGAGAGAGCTAGGAGAATAACAAACTGAAACATGCAGCGTGATGAATATATTCACTAACTGAGTATCCTATGCTCTCCGCCATTACCGTTAAATCCTATAGAGTTTAGGATGGGAAGAGCGATAGCAAAATCCTATGGTTCAGATAGTTTTCTAGATCGTTGGCCGCTTATTAAAAATGGCCGGTAACCTAAAATGCATGACGCCGATGGCTGATGCCCAAAACCCCGCAGCAGCAAGCAAAGCGGTTTGCGTCGCTGACCAGCCTGAAATCAAAGCGATCGGCAGCGCAGCGGCAACACTGAATAGAGATAGGCTCAACAAGCCAATAGCACAACCAACCGACAAGAAAATTTGTCTGCGCCATTGGGTTAATCGGGTTTGGTAAGCTTGATTAAATCCCGGTTGGCGTATCCAGGTTGATGTGTCGGCAGGTACAAAATAAGGTTTACGGGAAAAGGCATCCCGCCAACTGTCTATCAGCAATTCACCAGCCTCACGCAGACGGTTCGAAGTAATGCCACCCAAATGTTTAAATCGTTGGTAGAAACGCACTCTGAACCATAAACTTGCCCTAAAAATGCCGCCTGCTAGTGAATAAATCGGTTTACGCCAAAAATTCTGTGTTTCGGCAATCAGGTTTTTATCCAATAAATAAGACGCATGGGTTAGCCCAATCTGATTAATCATCATTGCCGCCGAGATGCGATGGGCAAAACCGGGTACATGGGGAAGATAATCCACTAAAAACCCCATCAGTGCTTCAGTCAAAACAGCGCCTTCCGGAGAGGCGCCCGCTTGTCGTTTTTGAATCGACTCAAAAAGCGCTTCAGCGTCCGTCCAGTTATCGGTTA
This sequence comes from uncultured Methylomonas sp., assembly GCA_964550075.1. Lineage (GTDB taxonomy): Bacteria > Pseudomonadota > Gammaproteobacteria > Methylococcales > Methylomonadaceae > Methylomonas. The sequence goes on along the minus strand of CAZJYS010000127.1, from coordinate 475 downwards.
ACAATTCAGGATGAAGTCCCATGATATAACCGATGACTTTCCATAAATGCAAAAATGCTTCTTTTTGTTCGCAACTGAGTGGCAATCCCCAGCGTTCCATACTGCGTGGAATGACTAAACCAAAGGTTAACAGGGTATAAGCTAAATCTTCTTGATTAACAGGAACCCCCAGCTTTTCTTGATCCCATGGGGTTTGTACCTGACTTAAGCGTTCGGCATAGGATAACGGCTGATCTTTATTGCCCCAAGGTTTAAAGCTATCGGGTTGCGTCAGCATGTAACGCATCGATGCATGCAGAAAGCGAACTTTTTTAGCCGTGATATAGCCTTTGCCCCACAAATAACGCTTGGGTTTGCCGCGTAAGCGTTCAATTTCTTCCGCGATTGTCTGTGTATCAATGCCTGTGCTTGATTCTCCGGCTTTTCGAACCAAGTGATAACCCTGTTGTTGCCAAAGTCCTGGCGCATCGAGATT
>CAZJYS010000126.1:0-6310 GCA_964550075.1 uncultured Methylomonas sp. | reverse complement strand
GGGCAAAATGTGAAAATGCTGATGCCGGAACCTTACCGTTCGAATCACGATGGCTACTTGCAACACCACGCCGAAACTAAAAAGAAAGCCATTACTGGTCGACGAGTCGAAGTGGAAGGCCTACATAAAAATGGCACGATCATTCCCATAGAGCTATCGGTTAACGAATTAGTTGATGATGAAGGCAACACTTATCTCGGCGTCATCCGAGATATCCGTCAAAGAAAAGCCACAGAGGAAGCCCGAGAAGCTGCGCGTCTGGAAGCAGTACGCCTAGCCCATGCCAAAACCGAATTTCTAGCCAATATGAGCCACGAAATTCGCACGCCATTGAACGCCATTATCGGTTTGGCCAATATGAATAACCGCGACCTTCAATGTAACAGCCTGCATGAAAACAACACCCGAATTCAAGAAGCAGGCCTGCATTTGTTAAATATAGTCAATGACATATTGGATTTTTCCAAAATTGAAGCGGGTAAATTAACCCTGGATTTACAACCTTTCAAGTTACGCAGCTTAATCGATGATGCCTTAAAAATGGTTGAATTACGCGCCCGGGAAAAACAGCTAACCCTGCAAATTGATTATCCGGACGACTTGCCGGAATGGGTATTGGGCGACCCTTTACGCTTACAGCAAATCTTGGTCAATTTGCTATCCAATGCCATTAAATTCACGTTACAGGGGTATGTCAGACTGACTGTCAGTCGCCAACAGGATCAAACCATTATCTGCGTAACCGACACTGGCATTGGCATGACCACCGAGCAAATGACGCGTTTGTTTACCGCTTTTGAACAAGCCGATAATTCAACAACCCGCCAGTTTGGCGGTAGCGGTTTGGGACTGGCGATCAGCCGAAATCTGGCTCGATTAATGAAAGGTGATATTTTGGTTGAAAGCAGCCTGGATCATGGCAGCACTTTTACTTTAAGCTTACCCCTTGTCCAAACCACAGCCGGTGTTGAACAGCAGATCATTGACCAGTCCAGGGGAAAACGCCTGCGGGATATCAAGATTTTGGCCGCTGAGGATGTATCGTTGAATAGACTGGTGCTGGAAGATTTATTGACCCATGAAGGCGCCCATGTCACTTTCGCGGAAAACGGACAACAGGCTCTGGATATAATAGGGTTTGAGGCTCCAGCAAAATTTCAAATTGTGCTGATGGATATTCAGATGCCCATCATGGATGGCTATCAGGCGACCCGCCAATTAATGAACCGATTCCCTGATTTACCGGTGATAGGCTTGACTGCCCATGCTATGCCGGAAGAAAGGCAGCGTTGCCTGGATGCAGGGATGCGTGAACGAATTACCAAACCTATAAATGCAAGTGAATTGGTTAGCGCCATTCTTAAACAATTGAACCCACCGCTTGAGATTAATCATGAACCAGAAAATCCCCCTGTTGCTTTACAGGTGGATACATATCCATCATTGCAATCAGATTTGTCTAAACACAACAATCCAAGCCTGATTGACTGGACAACCTTGCAATTGCGTTTTGATGGCCGCCAAGGCTTTATCAATAAACTGATTGATAATGCGTTGGATGGCACTCAACAAGCGACAGTAAATAAACTGAGAACGGCAATCAATGGATTGGATATGGACAACATTAAATTACTGGCTCACAGCCTAAAAGGTCTGGCCAGTGTTTTTGAAGCGCAAACCTTGCTGGAACTGGCTCAGCAAACCGAACAAGCAGCCAAAAACCAATCCGAGCAGGCTTATACTCTGGGTGAAAAATTAGCCAATACCTTAGATAGTTTGATTGAAGAATTGACTGTTTATCGTCAAAGCTAGCGAATAGTTTTCCAAGCAGTCAATTTCTTCTGTAACGTTAAATAGAAACTAAACTTAAAAGCAAGCTTCTTTAACCAATCGAAACATAGATAATGCCAGTAAAATTTGTTGCCTTTACCATCCAATTAAATCGTTAACCGCCTGATGGAATCCCAAATCACCTTATTTCCGTATTTTCAACCCATCGTGAGTGTTGCCAACGGCAAAATTATCGGTTACGAAGCACTGGCCAGACAGATCGATCAAAACAACAAAATCATTACAGCCGGTGGGCTGTTTTCCAGAGCTGACATTGATGAAGTCAAACGCACCGAAATGGATCGCCAGGTGCGTTGGCAAGCCTTACAAAAATTTGCCGAACTGGATAGCGATACCTATCTGGCGTTAAATATTTCCGCCGCCTGGATAGACAACATCAAACATCTTGATGCTTTGCCAACCTTGAAAATGTTGGATGAATTGAATATCGACCGGCAACGTATCATCATCGAAATCACGGAAGACCATGCTGATCTTCAGAAATTAAAAGAAATTGCCAAACGTTATCGGAAACAGGGTTTGCGGGTTGCACTGGACGATTTTGGTGCTGGTTCTTCGCAACTACAACGCGTCATGGCCATTTATCCGGACATCATCAAAATCGATATGCGTTTGTTCAAGAAAGCCACTAAAGGCGGAATTGCCGGCGAAGTGGTGCACATGATGACACGCTTGGGCAAACGCACCGGTTGTCAAATCATTTGCGAAGGTGTGGAAACCGATGAAGAGTTTCTATTCGGTTTAAGTTGTGGTGCGCAGTTCATGCAAGGGCATTTGTTTTCACCTGCCCAGCCTGAATTCAAATCGCCCGATCTTTTCGCACAGCATATTACCTCGTTGCGAACCAAGTTTCTAAAAAACACGGTGGCCAAATTACAAAACAAAGTCAGCGCCATCAATATCACCAAAGATTTGATTTATCGTTTGGCTCAGGCTCTGCAGGGTGATTTCAACCTGAACGAACTCGCCAACTGGAATTTTAATCAAAGTGATGTGATCCGATTTTACCTGTGTGATAACCAGGGGTATCAAATGTCGCCGGATTTTAATTTTGAGCAGGACAAATGGTATACCGACCCGCGTAAAATCGGTTTCAACTGGTCTTGGCGACCTTATTTTTATCAACTACTGGCACTGGAAGCCCATGAAGCGTCAAACCGTATCGTCACTTCTGAACGATATCGAGACTTTGGCAGCGATTTGCTTTGTAAAACCCTATCCTTAAGACTGGATGCTGATCGCATATTATTGGTCGATGTGATTGCTACTGAATAAATCACTGGAGGTTTTTTATGTCCTATTGGTTAATGAAGTCTGAACCCGATGCCTTTGGCATAGATGATCTTGAGCAGCGCCCTCTCCAAACCGAACCCTGGGATGGAGTGCGGAATTATCAAGCCCGCAACATGATGCGCGATGAGATGAAAATCGGGGATCAGGTGTTTTTTTATCATTCCAATTGCGACCAGCCTGGTATCGTCGGTATTGCCAAAGTGGTCAAAGCTGGCTATCCGGATTTCACGGCTTTCGATCCTGAAAACAAACATTACGATCCCAAAAGCCATCCGGATAAACCCACTTGGTATATGGTCGATGTGCAATTTGTGCGTAAACTGAAGCGCACCATCAGCTTGCAGGAATTAAAGCAACAACCTGAATTAGAGCAACTGGCACTGGTCAGGCGAGGCAACCGCTTATCTATCATGCCAGTTACTGAACAACAATGGGCTTTCATCCTCAGCCTGGAATAGACAATAAACCCCAAATCGTTTGATCTGCCACCTCTCTTTAAAAGGAAAGCTCTAACAATTCAAAATTATCACCCTCGCTAATTCTGAAACCCAGTAAAATCAATAACCTGGATTCCTTAATACGCGGGGTTGACGAATTTTTAGAGGTTCCCTAAAGTCTTTACCTCCTTGGAATTGTGCTTAGGTTTCAAGTACATGATGAATTCCTCGTCAGCATCAACATAATTCGCACCCAAACAAGTTGCTATTCAGTTGGATAACTGGATTGTTGCCTGTATGATTAACTCAGTGATCAAAAGGTAAAGTCATCACCAAGAATGACGGAATTCTTTTCCTACCACTGATTGCCCACTCTATTCTTAATAAACGCATACGAGAAGGAAGGATATGAATCATTTAACAGAAGAAGAACGTAAAAAAATACTGGCAAGCTCACCTCGCGGTACTTGGGCGTTGATGCTGATCGTCAGTGGAGGCATGGTTGCAGCCTGGTTATTGATGTATTACGGGGTATTTTTACCCCGTGGACATATCGGCTAAGGGGGGCGGTATGCATATCGATCAACTTGAAAAAAAATGGGCAGGCATTGCGCTTGGCATCGCTGGCTTGTTTGTCGCCGTGATTCTGGGCTCAGCACTGTTTCACGGCATACATGCACCCAGTAATGTTGAAACCGTAGACTCGGCCCGCTTACACCTATCCGAAGAATTCGCCGAAGATAAACTCGGCCCTCAACTTAATCCCGACGGCAGTCTAACAGTGCGTATGGTAGCGGGTCGTTATGGCTTTTATCCAAAAACCCTGACATTGCCCGCAGAAACTCCCATTACATTTCGCTGGGTTAGCCTGGATGTTATCCACGGGGTTCATATCCCTATGACCAATATGAGCACCATGATCGTGCCCGGTTATGTCGCTCAAGTCAAAACAGAATTACACCACACCGGCGACTACCCCCTACTCTGCAACGAATACTGCGGTATGGGCCATGCTCACATGTGGAGCAACATCAAAGTGGTTAACAAAACCCAATGGGCGGAAATGAATAATAAAGCGGGGAGCAAATCATGAATTACGCTGACGAGAAAAAATTGGCGCTAACCCATCTTTGGGTAGCGTTTGCAGCTTTTGGTCTGGCTGCACTGATGGGCCTCTATCAAGTCATTGAACGCAGTGGTTTTTTTGGTTTTCTGGAATCCAGAGAAGTCTATTACGCATCCGTCAGTACCCACGGGGTATTGATGGGATTTGTGCTCACCACATTTTTTATCATGGGCTTTGGTTACTATGTAGCCACCAGCAGTCTCAAATTACCGGTCTGGAATAAAACCTTTGCCTGGGCTGGTTTCGGTGTAGCTTTGCTGGGCGTCGTACTAGCTGCTTTACCTTTACTGGGCGGTGCGGCATCGGTGTTATTCACCTTTTATCCTCCCATGCAGGCGCACCCCTTATTTTATCTTGGCGCCACGTTGCTGGTGGTAGGCTCCTGGTTTTGGTGCGTATCCATGATTGTGATGTATGTACAGTGGAAAAAAGCCAATCCCGGCCAACCTGTACCGCTGGCCATGTTTGCCACCACCGCCAATGCCATTTTATGGTTGTGGACCAGTGTTGGCGTCGCTGCTGAAGTTCTATTCCAATTGCTGCCCTGGGCTTTAGGACTGATAGACACTATCGATCCAGGTCTGGCACGAACTCTGTTTGCCTGGACTTTACATCCGATTGTGTATTTCTGGCTAATTCCAACTTACACCGCGTTTTACACCTTGGTGCCTAAACAAGCCGGAGGTTTTTTGTTTAGTGATGAAATGGCGCGCGCCGCCTTCATTTTGCTAGTGGTATTTAGTTTACCGATCGGTTTCCATCATCTTTATATGGATCCGGAGCAAGCCCATGGCTGGAAAATCTTACATGCCATCGGTACTTTTGTGGTGACCTTGCCTACATTCATTACCGGCTTTACCGTCATCGCTTCATTGGAGATAGCCGGTCGTTTAAATGGAGGTAAAGGTCTGTTTGGCTGGATTGCCACCCTGCCCTGGTGTAACCCTATGGTTTTGGCGATTATTCTTGGTTTGCTGATGCTGATCTTTGGAGGCTTCGGTGGTTTGATCAATGCCAGTTACGCCATGAATGCCATGGTGCATAATACAGCCTGGATATCCGGCCACTTCCATTTGATTTTTGGTGGCACCACCGTCATCATGTACTTTGGGATTGCCTATTATTTTTGGCCGGTGTTGTCCGGTAAGCCTTTATTTAGCAACTCAATGGCGATTACCCAGCTATGGACCTGGTTCATCGGTATGGTGATCATGACCACGCCTTGGCATATCCTGGGCTTGCTAGGCCAGCCGCGCCGCATCGATAGCGTCAATTACAACAATTTATTGACCCTTTCCTGGGAACCTTATGAAGCCACAATGATTTTCGGCGGCGTCATTCTGCTTTATTCTTCGGGTTTATTGATTTACAACCTGTATAAAACTCAGGTCAGCATGGAAAGTTACCAAGGCGAAGTCGAATATGCCGAGCCCATACACGCTGTACGCGATTTACCCGAATACCTGAACAGCTTTAAATTGTGGAATATCGTAATCGCTGTATTCATGCTGATTGCATTTGGTTATCCGATTTTGCAGTTCTTCTTGATGGAAACCTTTGGTTCAGGCAGATGGGGGGTCTGATCATGAAAAAAATCATACTA
>CAZJYS010000125.1:1295-6340 GCA_964550075.1 uncultured Methylomonas sp. | reverse complement strand
AATTTGCAAAAACTTGAAGATGGCTTGATGCACCCAAAACAATCTGGCGGTCAACCCATACCGGCTGATGCCAACGTCAATTTGTTCCAGGGTGCTTTGGAAGGCAGCAATGTCAATGCCATGTCAGCATTAGTCGAGATGATCGAATTGTCACGCAACTTTGAAATGCAAACCAAAGTCATGAAAACCGTGGATGAAAACGCCGGCGCCAGTGCCAAGCTGATGCAAATGGCATAATATCTGCATAACTCCTGATAAGACAAAAAAATGTCAGTCAGGAGGTTGTCATGACAGAGCGTGCACTATGGGTGGCCAAAACCGGCCTGGATGCCCAACAAACCCGGATGGCGGTTATTTCCAATAACCTGGCCAACGTTAATACCACAGGCTTCAAAAAATCCCGCCCTCTTTTCGAGGATCTGGTCTATCAAAATATTCGTCAGGTGGGCTCACAAACCACCCAGAACACCCAACTGCCGACCGGTTTGCAACTAGGTACCGGTGTCAGAACCGTGGCCACTGAAAAAATACATTCCCAGGGCAATATTCAGCAAACGGAGAACTCCCTGGATGTAGCCATTAATGGCCGCGGCTTTATTCAAGTGCTCATGCCCAATGGCGACATCAATTACACTCGCGACGGCTCGTTTCAACTCGATTCGACAGGGCAACTGGTCACCGCTGGTGGCTTGACGATCGAACCCAACATCACCATTCCACAAGATGCCATCAGTATCAGCATAGGTCGGGATGGCAGCGTGAATGTGACCCAACCGGGTAGTACTGCATCCAACAACGTCGGTCAAATACAGCTGGCAGACTTCGTCAATGCCACAGGTCTGCAACCAGTGGGCGAAAATCTGTTCAGAGAATCCGTTGCCAGCGGCCCACCTATTATTGGCACACCGGGCGAAAATGAATTAGGTACAGTCATGCAGGGTGCTCTGGAAACTTCGAACGTCAATGTCGTGGAAGAACTGGTGAACATGATTGAAACTCAGCGAGCCTATGAAATGAACTCGAAAGCCATTTCCACCACCGATGAGATGTTGTCGTTCGTCACCCAACAACTTTAACTAGGACAGCCGTCATGAAAGCCTTGATTTTATGCATTTTATCGCTGGCGCTGCTGGCCGGTTGCGACACCATGCCCAAACGTGACCCCGATTTTTCACCCGTGCAACCCGCCGATTTGCGCCCGCCTCCTGCTAACAGTGGGGCGATTTTTCAATCCGGTTATGACATGCGCTTGTTTGAGGATCATGCCGCCCGTCGAGTTGGCGATGTGTTAACCATCACCCTCAACGAGAGAACCAATGCCATAAAAAGGGCTGAACTCGGCACCCAAAAAGATACCTCGATCAGTGTAGAGGCCCCCTATCTGATGGGCATGAATCCCGCCACGGTTCTAGGACGTGATATTAAAACCGAAGTGGCAACCAAGCAAAGCTTTGATGGGCAAGGTGATGCGCTACAGTTCAATCAGCTCACCGGTTCCATCAGTGTCACCGTGGTCGAAGTGTTGCCGAACGGCAATTTAAAAGTGCGTGGCGAAAAACGCGTCGCTTTGAACGACGGTAGCGAATACATTCGGCTGGCAGGTATCGTCAGACCGATTGATATCGATGTGGCAAACATTGTCCCTTCCAGTAAAGTGGCGGACGCCACCATTATGTATACAGGCGACGGAGCCATGGCCGAATCCAGCAAAATGGGCTGGATAACCCGCTTTTTCAACAGTCCGATCTTTCCTTTCTAACGGAGAGCCGACATGAACAAAATGATATTTCTGGCCGTCATCTTACTGGTATGCAATCCAGTTAGAGCGGAACGCATTAAAGATATCGCCGCTGTAAATGGTGTGCGTACCAATCAGTTGGTGGGTTACGGTTTGGTCACTGGACTCAACAACGACGGAGATAAAACTCGGTTTACCGGCCAAAGTTTGCGCAACATGATGGGCAAACTCGGCATGACATTGCCGCCCGGACTCGATCCTAAATCCAAAAACGTGGCATTGGTGAGTATACATGCCGATTTACCGCCTTTTTCAAAACCGGGTCAAAAAATTGACGTTACCGTATCATCCATAGGCGACGCCAAAAGTCTGCGCGGCGGCTCGTTATTGATGAGCCCGTTGCGCGGTGCTGATGGCAATGTCTACGCCATCGCCCAAGGCAACCTGATCGTAGGTGGTTTGAGTGCCTCCGGTGCAGACGGCTCAAAAATTACCGTCAATAATCCTATGGTAGGCCGAGTCGTGAATGGCGCCACTGTAGAACGCGCTGTTCCAACCGCGTTTGAACAAAGCGGCGATTTGGTCTTCAATCTGAATAGTTCCGATTTTACCACCGCCAATCGTATGGCAGCGGCCATCAACAAAACTTTGGGCGAAGGCACTGCGCAAGCCCTGGACGCCAGTTCTGTTGTCGTGAGATCGCCTGTAGACATGCATCAACGGGTTGGTTTTACTTCCATGATCGAGAATATCGAAGTCGCGCCGGATGATGCCCCTGCCCGGGTGATTGTCAATTCCAGAACCGGAACGGTGATCATCAACAGCAAGGTCAAAGTACAACCGACCGCTGTATCGCACGGCAATATGACTGTCACCATCAACGAAAATACCCAAGTTAGCCAGCCCGGTGCATTCTCCAATGGCACTACAGCGGTAACGCCACAGTCGGATGTTTCGGTCAAGGAAGATAAAAACCATATGTTCGTGTTCAACCCAGGTGTGTCGCTGGATGAAATCGTCAAAGCTGTGAACAGCGTGGGGGCAGGACCCAGCGATTTGGTGGCGATTCTGGAAGCTTTAAAGTCAGCAGGCGCCTTACGTGCCGAGTTGATTGTGATTTAAGGTTGCCGGCTAATTTGATATCCAGCGCTTGCAGTTCAGGAGATTGATATGACTAACCTCGATACTAGCTCCGTCTATACCGACATTAACGGACTGGCCAAACTTAAAGTAGCAGCACGCGAGCAATCACCTGCCGCGATTAAAGAAGTGGCCAAGCAATTTGAATCCGTTTTTTTAAACATGGTGATGAAAAGCATGCGTCAGGCCAAATTGGCAGACAGCGTGCTGGACAGCAAGCAAAGTGAGTTTTATCAGGACATGTATGACCAGCAAATGGCGATTCAACTTTCGGGAAAACCCGGTGTAGGCTTGGCAGACATGATCGTCAAACAGCTCAGCCCTAAACCCAAACCCGATGAAGACGAAAAAATGCAGGCAGTCGATTATTTGAATCGCGCGTTGGGTGGCTCAAGCCAAACTGCAGTAACGCATTCCAACCCTGCTGAAAAAGCCGCCAAGTCACTCGATCCTATGGACGAATCCGGTTTGAACCGCTTACAAGCAACCCTGGCGCGCATGGAAAGAAGCCAGCAAAACATCAACCGAAACTGGCAAACCCTGGAGTCCAGCTGGCAACCGCAAGTAGATCGCAATCAAATGTCGGTCAATAAACAAATGTTCATGAACCAATTGCTACCGCATGCGCAACAGGCTGCCGATAAACTGGGCGTAGACGCCAACATTCTGCTGGCTCAAGCGGCGCTGGAAACCGGCTGGGGACAATCCGTCATCAAAAACGACCAGGGTAAAAGCAGTTTTAACCTTTTCAATATCAAGGCCGATAAGAGCTGGACTGGTCAACAAGCAAGAGTTTCAACTCTGGAATATGCCGACGGGGTGGCCAGAAAGGAAATGGCCGGTTTCAGAAGTTACGACTCTTATAAAGCCAGCTTTGATGATTATGTGGACTTTATCAAATCCAATCCACGCTACAACGAAGCCTTGAAAAAAGCCGACAATGCCGCGCAATATGTTCGTGAACTGCAAAAAGCCGGTTACGCCACCGACCCGCGTTATGCAGAAAAAATCATGAACATTTACCACAGCCAAGTCAGCGCTCAATCACAAGCTAACGCGGGTTAGGAGGGCTTATGTCTATCGGAATTCTCAGTTCAGCTTTATCAGGATTAACCGCTTTCCAACGTTCGCTGGAAACCACCAGTAACAATATCAGCAACGTCAATACCGAAGGTTACAGCCGGCAAAGAGCGGAACTGACCAGTCTGCCCGAGCAATACACCGGTAGCGGTTATTTGGGCTCAGGCGTGCGCGTGGATAACATCATGCGCAGCTATGATCAATTTATTAGTGGTCAGGTGCGTTCCAGTACTTCGGCATTCCAGGAAGTGGATAGCTATCATCAATTGGCCTCACAAATCGACAATCTGACCGCAGATGAAAGCACGGGGTTGTCACCGGCAATCAATGAGTTTTTTGATGCGGTCAGTGATGTCGCCAATGATCCAACTTCAATTCCATCCCGTCAGGTCCTGCTGGATCAAGCGGATGCTTTAACGCATCATTTCAACAACATGAGTGAGCGCTTTAGCGATTTGCGCCAACAGGTAAATTCCAATCTATCCAATGCCGTAGAAGAACTGAATGGTTACGCCGCTGCGGTGGCGAAACTGAATCTGAAGATTGCAGATGATATTGGCCGGGCCTCCGGCAAACAGTTGCCTAACGAGTTAATGGATCAACGGGATGTGCTGCTGAATAAAATCGCTGAAAAGGCCGATATTTCTGTCGTCTCTCAAGCCGATGGCACGGTCAGCGTATTTATGGGACAAGGACAACCATTGGTGACAGGCGGTTATTCGACAACTCTGTCTTTGGCTGATTCCAAAACCGAACCTGATCGCAAAGAAATTCTGCTGATTAATCAAGACATTTCCAAGCTACTGTCCGGCGGCGAAATTTATGGCAACCTGCGTTTTAGGGATGAAGTCCTTGATCCGGCACAGCGCCAATTAGGCCTGTTGGCAACAGGACTGGCTACCGAATTTAACAGCATTCACCAAGCCGGTTTCGATCTCACGGGCAATACCGGCGTAAATTTCTTTGACTTGGGTACGCCACAGGTGCAAGTCTCCAGCAAAGCCCAGAACAGTGCGCTGGTAGCCACAGCGACTTTTGTAACACCAACGGTGGCTACAGATCTAGCGGCCAGATACCGCCTGGATGT
>CAZJYS010000125.1:0-1195 GCA_964550075.1 uncultured Methylomonas sp. | reverse complement strand
GTCAGCCGCACCGCTCAAGATGTGTTATTGAATCAGGCCACCGGAGCGCGGGAAAATATCGCTGGGGTGAATCTGGATGAAGAAGCCGCCAATCTGATCAAATTTCAAAATTCTTATCAGGCGGCTGCAAGAGCTGTATCAGTCGCCAATTCATTATTCGAGACTTTAATCGGGGCGGTTCGTTAGGAGATTATCATGCGTATTTCAACAACCTGGCATCAGCAACTTGGCGTGAACGCCATGCTGCAACAACAATCCAAGCTGAGTGAAACTCAGCTGAAACTCTCATCCGGCCAAAAATACCTGACACCTGCCGAAAATCCTGGAGCAGCCACCAATCTGATTGATCTGCAGCAAAACATCAAGGAAAACGAACAATATCAGGTCAATATCGATGCAGCCAAGCAACGCCTGGAGCTACAGGAATCCACCCTGTCCAATGCTACAGATACTTTGCAGCGCATCCGGGTGTTGACTGTGCAAAGTTTAAACGACACCAACACCGCAGAAAATCGCATTCAAATTGCCTTTGAAATTGATCAATTGAATGAACATTTAATGAGTATCGCCAATACCCAAAATGCCAATGGCGAATATATTTTTTCCGGTTACAAAAGCGATCAACCGGCTTACAGTTACAACAGCACCACCGGCTATAGCTATGACGGTGATCCGAATAGTCGACGCAGCATCACAATCGGCCCCAACGATCGGGTGGTTACAGACGGCGACCCCGGCAATCAGGTATTTGGCGAAATACCTGTGCCTCCTCCGGTGCCTGCGCAAACGCCCGGCGGTTTCAGCAATATTTTTCAGGCCATTGCACAATTATCCAGCGATTTAAAAACCAATAAACCCGATTCGCATAGCCTCACCGATCTCGATCAAGCCATGCAAAGAATCGATACCACCCGGGCTTCAACAGGAGCGCGCCTGCATGCTCTGGAAAACCAGGAAAATCTGAACGCTGATTTTATCCTGGACAACCAAACCACAGCCTCCGAAATCGGCGATCTGGATTATGCCGAGGCGATCAGCCAATTTAATTTACAGCAGATATCCTTACAAGCTGCTCAGCAGGCGTATACCAAAGTCCAAAAATTGTCCTTATTCAACTATCTGTAAAACCCATGAAACAAGCACGCTTGGGAGAACCTGCACCTGCTTTGGCAGTAGATGAATGGATACAGGGGCA
>CAZJYS010000124.1:0-6384 GCA_964550075.1 uncultured Methylomonas sp. | reverse complement strand
CTTTTTTTATAGAGTACTTCACTTGAAAACTTGATTTTATTGCTGATTAATCGAGTGCAATATTTAACAGTTTTAGTTTTACAGGATAATAAAGGTGCATTCGCAACTATGTCATTTCGGCAGGGATTGCCGAAAACCAGAAGGCATGGATAGCTTGAAGCTTGCCATACTTGGCACTGGTTGCCCGCATTCCTGCGAGCATGACGAACTTTTTGGATTTAGCTGAAAATGTTTGCTTATCAAGTAGTTTAATGACGGTTTAATAGTAAGGGAGACGAAAAATGGCTGGGAAAGATCCGTTGCAGCGTTTGCAACAACTGATCCACCTCGAGCGTCAGGATATTGGCACACTGCTAGCCTATGGTGTTGGCATTGGTTTATTGTCATTAGCAACCCCAATTGCCGTGCAGGCGCTGGTTAATACCATCGCTTTTGGGGCCTTGCTGCAACCGCTGTTTGTACTGACGCTGATTTTGTTAGTGCTAATGTCTTTCAGCAACACGCTGGTTGCGCTGCAATTTTACGTGGTGGAAATGCTGCAACGCCGCTTGTTTGTGCGCTTATTTGGCGAAGCCGCCAACCGCTTGCAGCGTTCGAGCATTGCCACGCGAGATAGCCGATATTTACCGGAGTTGGTCAACCGGTTCTTCGATGTAGTTTCGCTGCAAAAAACAGCCGCAGCACTGTTACTGGAAACACTGGGGTATGTATTACAAACTCTGATCGGCATGTTATTGCTGGCGTTTTATCACCCGATGTTGCTGGCTTTTGATTTATTCCTGATAGCGGCCTTGTATCTGATTTTGTTCGTCATGGGTGAGAAAGGTATTCCTACCGCTATCGAGCAATCACGGGCCAAATATGCCGCTGCTGCTTGGTTGGAAAGTATTGCTGAGAATCCTTTACTGGGAAAAAGTCACCAAGGTGAAGCATTCATGAATGCTCAAACGCAACGTATCGCCCAGGATTATCTTGAAGCGTGTATCAATCATTTTCGGATATTGTCTCGACAAAATATAGGTGCATTGATCTTGCACACGCTGGCCAATACAACCTTGTTGGCCATGGGCGGCTGGATGGTCATCGAACGGCAATTGAGCTTAGGACAACTCATAGCCGCCGAGCTGGTAGTCAATGCCATGATCTATGGCCTGACCCGTCTGGGCAAAACGCTGGATAACTTCTACGAACTGGTGACTAGTATTGATAAAATCGGTTATCTGCAGGATTTGCCGCAAGAAACGGATGCCGGTGGTTTACCTAGTCATACAGAGCGTGCTTATCAAATTGATATTCAGCAACTGACTGTCGATAAAAGCCCACAAACTGACTTGGTCAAACAATTAAATCTGCATCTTGAACCAGGCGGTAGACTGGTTATCAGTGAGGGAGCCGAGCGAGGCACACTATTGGATGTTATGTTTGGCCTGCGCGCAGCCAGTGCTGGTCGTATTTCCCTCGATCACCACGATCTTCGTGATTTAAGCCTGGGTGCTCTGCGCGACAGCATGAGTCTGGTTCGTTATGCCGAAGTCATGAATATGTCGATGGCCGACAATGTCAATCTTGGTCGAAACTTGTCATTAACCCAAATTAGAACTGCGCTCGATCAAGTGGGCTTGCTGGATGTGATATCAGCATTGCCCGAGGGCTTAAACACTCAGTTATGTTCGCATGGTGAGCCGTTAGGTGCCGATCAACAATTACGTCTTACTTTGGCGCGGGCTATTGCCGGGCGACCAAGATTAATGTTGATTGACAAGGCTCTTGATCGACTGGATCCTCGCTGGCTCGAGTTGATTTTGGATACCCTCCTGTCCGCCCATGCGCCTTGGACTTTAATCGTAATCAGCCATGAGCCACGGGTAATAGCACGATTTAAACGTCATGGCCTTATCCGGGATGGTCAATTGGAAGAAGTAGTGACAGATACTGGAGCATCGGTATGAATAACGAATCTATCTCTTCAGACAGTTTAAGCTCGCTGGATAATTTACAGGGCGTTAACACCGACCCCATTGCAGTGCGCATTGCCCGGTCGCTGATTATGATGTTTCTGATGCTGTTGGTTTTTTTAGCGTTCACGCCTTGGCAGCAAAACGTGCAAGGTGTGGGACGAGTGGTAGCTTATATTCCTGGCGATCGACAGCAATTCATCGGTGCACCTGTTGAAGGTCGCATTTCGCGATGGCTGGTGAAGGAAGGCAGTGAAGTCAAAAAGGGCGCAGTCATTGCCGAGTTATTGGATAACGATCCCTTATTGCTGCAACGTTTGAACAATGAACGGCAAGCCTTACTTGATCGGCAAAACGCAGTCGAAAATCGGGTGGAAACCTTCCGCGAGCAATTGCGCATGACTGAGCTATCGCGTCCACAAGCCCTGGCAGCCGCAAAATCTCGAATTGAAATGGGTAAACAACGGCAAAATGCTGCGGCACAAGCACTGGATGCCGCCCGGGCTGCTCGGCAAACTGCTTCGCTAAACTTGACCCGTCAACAGAGCCTACAGGAAAAGGGTCTGGCCTCTCGGCGTACTTTTGAACTGGCTCAATTGGATATGGCTCAACGAAGCGCAGACAGTGATCGAGCCCAAGCGGCCTTGGCCGCAGCAAAGAACGAAGTCGATGCACTGAATGCCGATTGGCAAAAATTAGCTGCCGATACTACCGCGAGTGTCGAGAAAACCCGTGCGGAATTAAACAAGGCTATTGAGGATCAAAACTATGTGCGTGCCGATCTACTCAAGCTGGAAACGCGTCTGGCTCGCCAACAAACCCAAACACTGACTGCACCTCGTGATGGAACAGTACTCCGTCTTTTGGCTAACCCGAATGCCGAATTGGTGAAACCCGGTCAAGCTCTCGCAATACTGGTACCTGATACCGATCATCGTGCGGTCGAACTGTGGGTGGATGGTAACGATCTGCCGTTAATCGTCACGGGCAGCCATGTCCGTTTGCAATTCGAGGGTTACCCGGCCATACAGTTCGGTGGCTGGCCTGAGTTTTCCGTGGGTTCGTTTGGTGGCCGCGTGGTGCTGATTGACGCCACCGATGACGGCAAGGGGCATTTTCGAATACTGGTCAGTCCTGATCCAGAAGACATCGATTGGCCGGATACCCGTTTCTTGAGGCAAGGTGTGCGTGTCAATGGCTGGATCCTGCTAGGTCGGGTTACTCTGGGTTATGAGATGTGGCGAATCTTCAATGGTTTTCCACCGCTGGTTTTGCCTGAACCGGAAGTCAAGGACACCGGCAAAGACGATAGCAAAAAAACCGATAGTGACGACAAGAAGGGTTCATGAACACGGTCATCCTGTTAATACTAGTGTTATTACCCGGCATGGCTAGCGCGGAATCTAACGCTCCTCCAGTCCAGCCATTAGCGCTAAACGAAGTACTGGATGCTGCATTGCGGGCCTTTCCGGGTTTGTTGTCCGTGGAACAGCGCAAACAGGTCTCCGAGGGTGAATTGCAGACCGCTCAGGGTGGTTTCGATACGTTGCTGAAATCACAGAACCGTTGGTCGGTAGTTGGCTTGTACGAAAACAATAATTATGACGTCGTCATCGAGCAACCGACTAGTTTCTTGGGGGCTACTTTTTTTGGAGGTTGGCGACGCGGTACTGGCGATTATCCGGTCTACGACGGTAAGAGCCTCACCGCCAGCGATGGTGAAGCACGAGTTGGCGTCAATGTACCACTTTGGCGTAACCGGGATATAGATCGCCGACGCGCCAGCCTGCAACAAGCTGAACTGGGCAAGTTAATTGCCAATCACGAATACGACCAGGCCTTGCTGGAAGTGCGTCGACAGGCCAGTCATCGTTACTGGGATTGGGTGTTGGCCGGTGTGCGGGTTCGTACGGTGCAGCAGTTATTGCAAGTCGCTGAGCAGCGGAATGATGGCATTTTGCAGCGAGTTGCAGCTGGGGATATTCCTGAGTTCGAAGCACTGGATAATCAGAGGGCGATTATCGAACGGCGTGAAAGGCTGGTTGCTGCACAACGACTGCTGGAACAAACGGCTATCCAGTTATCGTTGTATTGGCGCGATGTTGAAGGCCAGCCGCAGTTGCCAACGCCTGAATTGCTACCCAATGACTTTCCTAATCCGTTACCCAAAATTCAGGCCAATGTTGATGATGCCATTGCGACTGCAATTTCGCAAAGACCGGAATTAAAACGTCTTGCGCTGCAAAGTCAACAGACCGAAACAGAACTGGCATTGCAGGAAAATCAGCAGAATCCTGCGGTTGATTTTCAGGTAATGGGTGCCAAAGATATTGGCTATGGCAAAGACAAGCTCAATCGCGACGAACTATATCTGGGATTAAATGTCGATATACCGCTGCAACAACGGGTGGCGGGTGGTAGAGCCCAGGTGGCGTCGGCCAATCTTCAACGCTTGAAATGGGATCGAATGGGTGCTGAAAACAGGGTTGAGGCAGAAGTTAAAGACGTGTTGTCGGCACTCGATGCTGCTCAGAAACGAGTGACTTTGAGTCGTCAACAGCACCAGGCGGCGCTACAGTTGGAGGACGGAGAAAGAACCCGCTTTGAACTGGGTGAAACCACTTTGCTGTTTGTCAATCTTCGTGAAATTGCCACAGGTGATGCCTTGTTACAAGCCGCGGATGCTGCCAGTAGTCTTTTCAAGGCTCAAGCAGATTATCAGGCAACCTTGGCGATACCTTTTGTCATTACGGAAGGAGATCATCATGATTAAACAAATTAAAAATGTGCAGTATTTACAACGGATAAGCATCAAAAAAATTGTTTTGATTGTCTTCAGTCTAGGCATGTTAGTCATGCCTGAAGACTTGCTACATTTGTTGGCTGTTGTCCTACATACAGTCTACGAAAGTATCGCTTTTGCTATTGAGCATTTGTTGATTCATACAGCCGGTTTCACCAAGTTCCAGGCACAAATGACCGTTTTTTATGTGAGTTTGGCAGTTGGCGTATTGAGCCTGATTGTGTTGATTCGGCGTATCCCCAGGATGGTCGAAAGGGCCAAAATATGGGGTATACAAAGCTACAATCAAGTTCGTGCCGATTTGATCATTGCTTGGCACCTATTGCCCACTCGACGGAAAGTCGAGCTTATGCTGGTGCAATTTGTGGGTGTTTTTAGCGTCATGGCATTTGCTTTGGCTTAATTGTCCAGTGGATATTCATTAATCAATTTCTGCTATGAATTCTTCGCAGATGAAGCGTAGCGAGAATAGCTAGTGCAATGCTTTAGATATGGACAACGATCTCAGCAATTGTCAGAAAATACAAATGAATCGCCAATGGTATGCATGGATCAGGTCAACGGTAGGGTATAAAACGCTGTTGGCCTTGTCCATAGGCTTAGCGTTTCTGTTTCCTGATATAGCCATACTCGTCATAAATAACGTCATACAGTTAAAGATCAATCTATTAGGGTTCTTGTTGGAACGAGTACTGCAAACTATTTTTGATATACCACTTCGTGAAGCCCAAGTCTTAGCCGCCTGGATTTACCTGATTGTTGGAGTTTTTATTGCTTGGTATCTATTCAAAAAGGTTTATCTAGTTTCATTTGTCGCTTTTCATCGCGTGCGACAAAACTGGTCAGCTAAAAACCAATTGCAAAAATTGGTTATTTACTCGCTCATCATCTTGTTGACTGTTGCATTTACTAAAATAGCCCTGTTATTCGTTTAGATTCGAATGCACAGGTGTTTCACTTCATTGCCCACTAAATATTTGGCTGATCATGCAAGACATAATCAATTGGACGGAACTTTTAAAAGATTTTGTGGGTATTTTTGCCATATTAAATCCGCTTGGTGCAATACCCGTTTTTCTGAGTATGACCGCTAATAAATCAGAACTCGAAATCAAACGTATAGCGATCAAAACAGCTATTGCGGTAGCCATGATTCTTGTGGTTTCAATTTGGGCAGGCAGCACAATATTGGAAGTTTTTGGTATTACGATGCCTGCCTTCCGTATTGCCAGTGGTTTGTTGGTATTGTTAGTGGCTATTTCCATGTTCCATGCCAAAACTAGTGGCGCAAGCCATACCTATCAAGAAACAATCGAAGCCACCCATAAGGAAGATATTGCTATCGTTCCTTTAGCTATACCTTTGTTAGCAGGCCCTGGCGCGATCAGTCTGGTTATTGTCAATGTTAACCAAATGGATCAATGGTTAGAAAAAATCCTATTAACCTTAGGTATGGTTATTTTGGCGATAATTATTTGGTTAACATTACGCATCGCTAATACCCTGGGAAAGTTGATGGGTACTGCCGGGATCAATACGGCAACCCGAATTATGGGCTTGCTACTCGCAGCAATGGCGGTGCAATTTATAATTTTAGGGATTGTGGATGCATTTCCAGGCTTGGCT
>CAZJYS010000123.1:4949-6440 GCA_964550075.1 uncultured Methylomonas sp. | reverse complement strand
TTTCAATTTACCTTTGGCTCAGGTTTTTAGTGTAGGTTGAATCGTTTATCCTTTATAATCCAGCTTTATTTTTAGTTCCAAAATCCCTCAAAATCTAACCCGGAGATGGTTGTTATCATGAAAAGTAGAATTTCGTTTTTCTTAATGTTGATGCTGGTTGCAGGCGTAAGTCATGCTGATCTGAAAATCGGTTTCGTCAATATCGCAAAGGTGCTGGAAAAAGCCCCTCAAGCAGCCAAAGCCAAATCGCGACTGGAAACTGAATTCAAGCCACGCGATCAGGAACTGGTCAGTCAGCAAAAAGAAATCAAAACCATGGAAGAGCGTTTGAACCGTGATTCTGCCGTCATGAGTGAAAAGGAAAAACATAATCTTGAAAAAGACATCATGGACAAAAAGAGAGAAGCGGTCAGAAAACAACAGGAATTCAGCGAAGACTTCAATATGCGCCGCAATGAAGAGCTGGGTAACCTGCAAAAACGCATAGTAGAAGCAGTTAGACAACTGGCCAAAGAAGAATCATTCGACCTGTTGCTGACCGAAGGCGTGATCTATTCGAATGATGAAATTGATGTGACCAACCGCATCCAACAAAAACTGGAAGCCTTAGGCCAATAAGCCTTAATGTTCAAATGACGTAAAATACGTCATCATCAATCCCTCGGCGTGGGTGTTAAAACGAAGCACCCTCGTTTACATTGATTCAAAGCAAGTAAATATGACTGGTCAACTCGACGTATTGCAAATTCAGGCGCTACTGCCACATCGTTATCCCTTTTTGTTGGTTGATCGAGTGATCGAATGCGTTCCCAGTTCTCGATTGCTGGCCATTAAAAATGTCACTGTGAATGAGCCTTTTTTTCAAGGTCATTTTCCTAAAAATCCAATATTTCCGGGTGTGCTGATCATGGAAGCTTTGGCTCAAGCCACCGCTTTACTGACTTCGCAAAGTGATGACAAATTTGCTGCAGCGACCACCTATTTTTTGGCGGGTATCGACAATGCGCGTTTTAAACGCCAAGTTGTACCGGGTGATCAATTGCGATTGGAAGTCAACTATTTGAAACATAAACGCCATCTCTGGTCATTCGACTGCCGTGCCGAAGTAGATGGCGAATTAGCAGCCAGTGCACAAATAATGTGTGCGGCAGTGGTGGATTAAATGATCGATGCGCGTGCGGTTGTCGATTTAAATGCCGAACTGGCTGACAATGTCAAAGTCGGGCCGTTTTCTTATATTGGCCCGGACGTGCAAATTGATGCAGGCACAGAAATTGGCCCGCATGTAGTCATCAAAGGCCCTACTACCATAGGCAAGGACAACGTCATTTATCAATTCACCTCGATTGGTGAAGACCCACAGGATAAAAAATACGCTGATGAAATCACCCGCCTGGAAATCGGCGACCGTAATGTCATTCGAGAGTTTTGTACCATGCATCGCGGCACCTTGCAGGATAGAGGCGTGACTTCTATTGGTAATGATAATTT
>CAZJYS010000123.1:0-4849 GCA_964550075.1 uncultured Methylomonas sp. | reverse complement strand
TCTGTAGGCATGGAACGCAACGGCAAATCCCCGGAAGTGATTCGGCAAATTCGCAAAGCCTACAAAATCTTGTATAAAAACAATCTGCGTCTGGAAGACGCTATCGAAGAAATGGAAGACATGGCCGGCGAAAGCAACGAGCTATCCAATATGGTCAGTTTTCTGCGCAATGTCACTCGCGGCATCCTGCGATAATTTAAAACGGATTGCCGGTGTCGATGAAGTAGGACGCGGTTGTCTGGCCGGGCCGGTGATCGCTGCTGCCGTGATACTGGACCCGAATTGCCCCATTTCCGGCTTGGCCGATTCCAAAAAACTCACTGAAAGCAAACGCGCCCAGCTAGCTCAACAGATTAAAAATCAGGCGTTGTGTTGGGCGATTGGCCGAGCCGAAGCCAGTGAAATTGATCGTATCAACATCCTGCAAGCCTCCATGCTGGCCATGCAACGCGCAGTATCCCAACTAAAAGTCCGACCTGATTTTATTAAAGTCGATGGTAATCGCTTGCCGGACTTGGATTGTCCTGCCGAAGCCATTGTGCAGGGTGACTCTTTGGTTGCCGAAATATCCGCTGCTTCCATTATTGCCAAAGTAGCCAGGGATGAGGAAATGCAATTCCTGGATCGGCTTTATCCCGGTTATCATTTCTCTATCCACAAAGCCTATCCCACTCAATTACATCAGCAGGCCTTACAACAATTGGGGATTTCACCTCAGCATCGGACTTCTTTTGCGCCTGTCAAAAAGCTAATTAGCTAGTTCATTATGAATCCATCTTTTGTCCATCTCAGGATACACAGCGAATTTTCGCTGGTCGACGGTATCGTCAGAATCAAACCGCTGGTGAAAAAACTGCTGGATTACGGTATGCCTGCTGCGGCAATTACCGAACAAAGCAATCTTTTTTCATTGGTCAAGTTTTATAAAGCCGCCCAGTCATCCGGCATCAAGCCTTTGATAGGTTCTGATGTCCTAATCTTTAACCCCGATGACCCTGCTGCACCGTTCCGCTTGACGTTGCTGGCCCGAAACAAACAAGGCTATGTGACTCTGACAGAGCTTATTTCGCAAGGCTATCAACACGGCCAACATCAGGGCATCCCCATGTTGCAAAAGGCCTGGATACAAGCCAATCACGCCGGATTGATTGCTTTATCAGGGGCAATGGAAGGCGATATTGGTCTGGCGCTATTGGCGGAAAACCTGGATTTAGCCAAGCAATACGCTGAATTTTGGCGCAGCCTGCTGGCTGACAACTTTTATCTGGAATTGCAAAGAGTCGGCAAATTCGATGAAGAACGCTATATCAAACTGGCCGTTGATTTGGCAACTGAGCTGGAATTACCGGTGGTGGCTACCAATGACGTACGTTTCATTAGCAAAAACGATTTTGACGCTCATGAAGTAAGAGTTTGCATACACCAAGGGCGAGTCCTAGACGACAGCCGACGCCCTAAAAATTATACCCATCAGCAGTATCTACGTAGCAGCGAAGAAATGGCTGAATTGTTTGCCGATATACCCGAGGCGCTGGAAAACAGCGTCGAAATCGCCAAACGCTGCAATGTCGAACTCACGCTGGGTGAAAATTACTTGCCGGATTTCCCCGTTCCGGAAGGTATGACCTTGGATGAATATTTCAGAGCAGCGTCTCAAAAGGGTCTGGAAGAACGTCTGCAACAACACTTGCCGGTAGGTAAGGGCAGTTTCGAAGAAAACCGCAAGGTTTACGACGAACGCCTGGAAATCGAGCTGAGCGTGATTATCCAGATGGGTTTTCCGGGCTATTTCATGATCGTGGCCGACTTCATTCAATGGGCCAAGAACAATGGCATTCCAGTGGGGCCGGGCAGGGGCTCCGGCGCTGGATCATTAGTCGCATATGCACTGAAAATTACCGACCTGGATCCCATCGAATTTGATTTGCTGTTCGAGCGATTTTTGAATCCGGAACGGGTGTCCATGCCCGACTTTGACATCGATTTTTGCATGGAACGCCGCGACGAAGTAATCGACTATGTAGCTCGCCACTATGGTCGGGATCATGTCTCGCAGATCATCACTTATGGTTCAATGGCGGCCAAAGCGGTGATACGCGATGTCGGGCGGGTTTTGGGCTTTGCTTACGGTTTTGTCGATCGTCTGGCCAAGTTGATTCCGTTTGAAATAGGTATGACACTGGATAAGGCTTTAAAGGAAAGCCCCGAGTTAAAGGCTTTGTATGACACCGAAGAGGAAGTCAAAGCCCTGATTGACATGGCGCTGTCATTGGAAGGCATTTCCCGTAACGCCGGTAAACATGCCGGTGGCGTTGTGATTTCACCCACCAAACTTACCGATTTCAGTCCGCTGTATTGTGAGCAAGGCGGCGGCAATTTGGTGACTCAGTTTGACAAGGATGATGTCGAGGCGGTGGGTCTGGTCAAGTTTGACTTTTTGGGTCTGCGTACGCTAACCATCATCGATTGGGCCTTGCAAACCATTAATCGCCAGCGCGCGCAACGCGGCGAAGAACCTATCGATATTTCGCAAATTCCTCGCGATGATTTGCCTAGTTACGAATTACTGAAAAACGCCCAAACCACAGCGGTATTCCAGCTCGAATCCAGTGGCATGAAAGCGTTGATCAAAAAGCTCAAACCGGACTGTTTTGATGACATCATCGCCTTGGTGGCGCTGTTTCGACCCGGTCCGTTGGAATCGGGCATGGTGGATGACTACATCAACGTCAAGCACGGTGCCAAAGCCGAATACGCTCATCCACTGCTGGAACCGATACTCAAACCCACCAACGGGGTTATTTTGTATCAGGAACAGGTGATGCAGATTGCCCGGGAGCTGGCGATGTACACCCTAGGTGGCGCGGACATGCTGCGGCGGGCGATGGGTAAGAAAAAGCCCGAAGAAATGGCCAAAGAACGGGAAAAATTTACTAGCGGCGCGGTTGCTAATCAGGTCGATGAAAAAATCGCCACCTATGTGTTCGATTTGATGGAGAAGTTTGCCGGTTACGGTTTCAACAAATCCCACTCCGCGGCTTATGCTTTGGTTGCATACCAAACCGCCTGGCTGAAAGCCCATTATCCGGCGGCGTTTATGGCGGCCGTGATGTCGTCGGATATGGATAATACCGATAAAGTTGTGGTGTTGATCGATGAATGCCGGGAAATGAAGCTCAGCATTTGTCCGCCAGACATCAATATTTCCGATTATCGATTCACCGTCAACGAGCAGGGGCAGATCGTCTACGGTATAGGCGCCATCAAAGGCGTGGGTGAAAACGCCATCGATGACCTCCTAAGTGAACGCAAGGCCAACGGCCCTTACGCCGGACTCTATGATTTATGCAAACGTGTGGATCTGCGAAAAGTTAATCGCCGTGTGCTGGAGGCCTTGATTCGAGCCGGCGCCCTGGATTCGATTGACCCGAATCGGGCCGCGCATTTGGCAGAACTGACCACTGCGTTAAGAGTCGCTGAACAGCACGGCAAAATGGCGTTGGCCGGGCAAAATGATTTATTCGGCTTAACAGAAACTCAAAGCGATGCTGACGAAACCGAAGCCTACTCGCTGTCCGTCGAGCCCTGGACGGAAAAAGAAAAACTGGAAGCCGAAAAACAAACCTTGGGCTTGTTCCTGACCGGCCATCCCATTGCTGAATATTTACCGGAACTTAAACACATTACCCATGGCAGCTTAGGCAGTCTGGAAGCCGATGCCGGTCGTATCAAAGGTAAAATGGAAGCCCGCGTGGCTGGTCTCATTGTGGATATGCGTACCCGGCAAACCAAACAAGGCAAAATGATGGGGTTCGCCACCCTGGATGACCGGACCGGACGTCTGGAAGTGGCGGCGTTCAGTGGTATTTATGATAAATATCGGGATTTATTAGCCAAAGATACTTTACTGGTTGCAGAAGGTTCTTTAGCGATGGATGATTTCAGCAACAGTCTGCGCAT
The DNA here is from genome assembly GCA_964550075.1 of uncultured Methylomonas sp. GTDB lineage: Bacteria > Pseudomonadota > Gammaproteobacteria > Methylococcales > Methylomonadaceae > Methylomonas. The sequence goes on along the minus strand of CAZJYS010000123.1, from coordinate 889 downwards.
GACTGCTGAAAAACTTTATAGTATGGAAGAAGCCCGCGAAATGTTTGCTCGCGGCATTGTGTTGACTTGGGATGCCAGCCAGACAACTGCGCCGACAAACTTTGTGGAAAAATTAACCGAAATCCTGCAGCCATTTCGCGGTGGCGAATGCCCCATCATTATCGAATATACAGCCAGCAGCGCCAAAGCCACGGTGCAATTAGGCGATGACTGGCGAGTCAAACCCAGCGATGAATTATTAATCCGGATGCGCAGACTGTTATCGACTGAGTCGGTATTGGTTAAGTACAAAGCTTAAACATGCTGCAGCGGATAAGTGCCAGGGTTGGCCGGATGGGCTGTGCTACAATCTGCTTTCCAATAAAACTACCAAGGTTTTTATATGCACATTCAAAAATTCTCGCTTTTCGCTTTATTGTTTGCCTCATTTTCGGTATTGGCTGAAGTACCCTTAACTCAAGCCGATTTAGTCGGCACCTGGCAAATCGAAAAAGAATCGACCAATAAAGACGGTAGTCAGGGACGAACCACCAACACCATCTGGAACGTTAAAAACGATGGCACCATTGAGGGTATCACCCAGGATTCAGATGCGCATGCCCGGGTCAACAGCACCAAAGCCGTATTGAATTATTCCATTGAAAACGGCAAGTTGATCAAACAAGCAGCACCCGGCCGCAGCAAAATGGAAACCTGCGAAGCCATAGAGAAAAACGGCAATCAAATGGTTTTGAAATGCCAAACCGTATATTTCTTTATGAGCAAAAAGTAACTCACAGATAACGATACACCAGAGGTAGGGCGTTTTCGCGATAGCAAAACGCCAAATATCTCAAAGCCATGGCGGATTGCTATATCGGGTCAGAGGGAGCCGCAGCTCAGGGCTGCC
>CAZJYS010000122.1:0-6515 GCA_964550075.1 uncultured Methylomonas sp. | reverse complement strand
TAGCCCACCCAAACTCGAGCATTTCTAAACATCCGCAACCAGGCAGCGTCTTCCTGCCAATCGGCTGGATGCCAGGAGTTTTGCACCGCTCTGAAACACCGTTCCGGATGCGGCATCATGATGGTAAACCGACCATCGCGAGTCGTCAGGCCAGTAATACCTAATGGAGAACCGTTGGGATTGGCTGGAAACGCGACGGTTTCCTGACCATAGTTATCGACAAAACTCAGAGCAATATCAGCATCTGCAGGATTTTGCCCGTCGAATTCTGCCCGGCCTTCCCCATGCGCTACCACTACAGGCAGCAGAGAACCGGCCATACCTTTAAAGAATATGGACGATGAATCCTGCACTTTGACCATCGCCACCCGGGCTTCGAATTGCTCGGAAGTATTGCGTTTGAATTGCGGCCAATGTTCAGCGCCTGGAATAATCTCTTTCAAACCGGACATCATCTGACAGCCATTGCAGACTCCCAATCCAAAAGTATCGGATCGAGCAAAAAACGCAGCAAATTCATCCCGGGCTTTGGCGTTAAATAAAATGGACTTGGCCCAGCCGCCGCCCGCGCCCAGCACATCACCGTAAGAGAAACCGCCACAAGCCACCAAACCGGTGAAATGCGACAAACTGACACGACCGGAGAGAATATCGGTCATGTGCACATCGATAGCTGCAAAACCGGCTTTGTCAAAAGCCGCCGCCATTTCCACATGGCCATTCACACCTTGCTCACGCAAAATGGCAACTTTGGGACGTGCGGCATCTATGAATTTCGCAGCGATATTGTCATTGACATCAAAACTCAAAGTGGCGGACAAACCGGGATCGTTATCATCGGCAATGCACTCGAATTCTTGTTTGGCACAGTCGGGATTATCCCGTAGCGCCTGCATTCGGTAGCTGACTTCCGACCAGGTTTGCTGTAGTGCGGCGCGAGTGGCGCTATAAATTTCAGTACCGTTTTGCATAATCCGCAACTGCTGACCAGGAACCACCTGACCTACCACATGTGTGAATTCATCCAGCCCCGCTTGATCCAGTAAGCGGGCTATATGATCCAGTTCAGCCGTTTTGACTTGCAACACCACGCCTAATTCTTCATTGAACAAGGCAGACAATGTGTCATCGCCTAATGCGGAGATATCCAGATCAACGCCCAAGCGTCCGGCAAACAACATTTCTGCAACCGTTGCCAGCAGACCGCCATCGGCGCGATCATGGTAAGCCAAAATCAGTCCTTGCTCGTTAAGGCTTTGAATAGCGTTAAAGAAGCGTTTGAATAAATCCGCATCGTCCAGATCAGGGGCCTGATTGCCAAGCTGGTTATAGACTTGCGCCAACACCGATCCACCGAGGCGATTTTTGCCTTGCCCCAAATCGATCAGCAACAAATGACTGTCCGCTTCGATCAGTTGCGGCGTCAATGTTTTGCGAACATCTGATACCGGTGCAAACGCAGTAATGATCAAGGAAACCGGTGCGGTCATGGTTTTATCGACGGCACCTTCCTTCCAGACACTTTTCATCGACAGCGAATCCTTACCAACCGGAATCGCAATTCCCAACTCAGGACAAAGCTGCATACCCACCGCTTTCACAGTATCAAACAACACCGCATCCTCACCCGGAGTACCTGCTGCCGCCATCCAGTTGGCGGATAGTTTGATATCGTTAATATGCTTTATCCGCGCTGCGGCCAGATTGGTCAGCGCCTCACCTATCGCCATGCGACCGGAAGCCGGGCCATTGATCAACGCTAACGGTGTGCGCTCACCCATCGCCATGGCTTCACCAGTGTAAGCGTGAAAACCCGAGGCCGTCACGGCCACATCCGCAACCGGAATTTGCCAGGGCCCGACCATTTGATCACGCGCCACCAAGCCAGTCACCGAACGGTCGCCGATATGAATCAGGAAGCTTTTGTCTGCCACCGCTGGAAACGCCAATACGCGTTTGATGGCTTCGGCCAATTGGACGTCGGTTAATTGCAAAACTGGCAAGGTTTTGGATAAGCGTTTTACATCGCGGTGCATTTTGGGCGGTTTACCGAACAGCACCGACATAGGCAGATCGACTGGTTTTCCACCCAGCCACTCGTCACTCAAGGTCAAATGTTCGGCATCGGTCGCTTGACCAATCACCGCATACAAACAATGCTCGCGTTTGCAAAATGACTCGAACAATTCCAGCGATTCCGGCTTGATGGCCACCACATAGCGTTCCTGGGCTTCGTTACACCAGATTTGCATCGGCGACATACCTTTATCGGCGTTTTGCACCTTGCGCAATTCAAAACGACCACCGCGATCACAGTCGTGAATAATCTCGGGCACCGCATTGGACAAGCCACCAGCACCAATGTCATGAATCGAAATAATCGGCGTATTTTCGCCCAGGGAATTACAGTGATTGATCACTTCCTGACAACGCCGTTCCATTTCGGGGTTTTCCCGTTGCACGGAGGCAAAATCCAGTTCCGCTGCGCTTTCGCCGGAGGTTTGCGAAGATGCTGCACCGCCACCCAAGCCAATCAACATGGCTGGGCCACCCAGGATAATAATCAATGAGCCTGCTGGAATGGGATGTTTATCCACCAGCATAGGCCGGATATTGCCCATGCCACCTGCGATCATGATGGGTTTGTGATAACCGCGATATTGGTTTTCCACACCGGTTTCAGCCGGTTGTTCGAAACTGCGAAAATAACCGGCGATATTCGGGCGACCGAATTCATTATTAAATGCCGCGCCGCCGATAGGTCCTTCCAGCATGATTTGCAAAGCCGAAGCAATACGTTCCGGCTTGCCGTTATCGGTTTCCCAGGCTTGTTCCATGCCAGGAATGCGTAAATGTGAAACGCTGAAACCGGTTAATCCGGCTTTGGTTGCCGAACCACGTCCGGTAGCACCTTCGTCGCGAATTTCCCCCCCGGAACCGGTCGCCGCGCCTGGATGTGGCGAAATCGCGGTGGGGTGATTGTGGGTTTCCACCTTCATCAAAATATGCGCTTCCTCTGTAACATAACCATAGGCATGGCTATTGGCATCGCGGATAAACACATCGGCTTCCGGTCCGGCAATCACAGAGGCGTTATCACTGTAAGCCGACAAGATATTTTGCGGGTTCAGGCTGTGGGTGTTACGTATCATCGCAAACAGGGATTTGGCCTGATCCTCGCCATCGATCGTCCAACTGGCATTAAAAATTTTGTGGCGGCAATGCTCGGAATTCGCCTGTGCAAACATCATCAATTCCACATCGGTGGGGTTGCGCCCCAACTTAGTAAAACTGTCTGTTAAATAATCAATCTCATCCGCTGACAAAGCCAATCCCAGTTGAGTATTGGCTTGCACCAGCGCATCACGGCCCTGTTCGATGATAGAAACAGTTTGCAGCGGTTGAGGTTCGTGTTCGACAAATAAGTCCAACGGTAACGTATAGCTAATCGCCGCTTCAAAGACTACTTGTTGCGTCATCCTATCGTGCAGCAAAGCGGCGATTTGTTGTTGCAACGACTCATCAATGGCCGCAGACGAAACCAAAACATAACGTACGCCACGCTCCAAACGCTTCACCGCCGACAAACCACAGCGCTCGGCTATTTCAGTGGCTTTACTCGACCATGGCGAAATCGTGCCTAACCGCGGCACCACCCAAAGCGTGTAAATCTGTTTTTCCGATTCCTCGTTCGAAACATCCTCAACCAGTTGGGTGTAGCCATAATCCAAAAGCCGTTCCAGCATCTGCGATTGCGCCTGAGTCAAATCGCCATCCAGTTGGGCGAAATGCATAAATCGCGCGTTGACGGCCTGAATACGGTTATCCAGACTTTGCAATTGGCCAAGTAGTTTTTCAATACGAAACGAAGAAAGGGCGGCAGTTCCGGGAATAGTCAACATGATGATTTTGGATAAGTGGTGAAGCGGATTACATTTGGGAGAGGGAACCGGTTACCAACGATTTGCAGGATATGCGATTCGTTGAATAGTTACATTTACGACGGTCCCCTGTTTATTGTGCCTTGGGACAAAACCACGACTCACTGTTGTGGCGTTGCTGAATCTTGCGGGGCTGGTGTTTGCGCAGCCGGTTGCTGATCTTCTTCGTTAATCGCGTCAGTGATCAGCTCAAGTAACGCATTGGCGGTTTTGGTCGACAAGGTTTTTTCCTGGGTATCCTGCACAATGACTTGTGACAATTCCGGGCCGATTTGCTGGACGGAAATTCGATATTCCTGTTCCTGGCTGGGATCGTCACCAAACAGGAAATTCAATTCGTCCCAGATGCTGTCGTCAGTGGCTGGCACGGCATTAGGGTCGAATTTGACGTAAAAATAGCCTTTGTCGATATTGCGTTCAACCACTTCCAGTTTTTTCCGGCTCAAAGCCCGGCCCACCATACGTGTGGCCTGGGTCTTGGATTGATCGATTTGTAAGCTACTACCACTTGTGCTGGTGGTTACGGTTGCCGGTTCACCGGGATTCTCGTCGTCGACAGACGGGGCCGTTTGAGTTACATTTTCGGCAGCTGATTCGGACGTTTCTGTGGCATAACGAGAAACACCTTCAGTTTCGGCGGACGCAACAGGACGCGTAGGCAAACTGGCGAGTCCCTTGTGTTTCAAATCCTCAGGCACTATCAGCTCGGGAATCTCGGTCGTAAACTGATAATCTCTTTCTTTATCCGGAAACCAGCTCTTGATGGTGCTACAAGCCGATAAGCCCGTCATCATCGTAATGGCCATCCAGCACCTAACCCAAGGTTTGAACATCACTGTAAAACACCTGCTTGCTGCATGGCTGCACGCACCACAGGCATACAATCTTCGGTCAACCAGGTTAATGGCAAGCGTATCCCTTTGCCCATCAGCCCCATTTCTGCCACTGCCCATTTCACCGGAATCGGATTCGATTGAATAAACAAACTACTGTGCAAACCGGTTAACTTGGCATCCAGTGCTTCCGCCGTGACTCGGTCGCCACGCATCGCTGCAGCCAGCATGTCCCGTAATAATTTGGGAGCCACATTACCGGTTACGGTGATGCTACCATTTCCACCTAACAGGCAAAATTCCAGGCTGGTGGCATCATCACCGGTATATAGCGCAAAGTCATCGCCGGTTAAATCACGAATCTGTTTGACCCGCTCCAGCTTGCCGGTAGCTTCCTTGACACCCACAATCCGGTCGACCTTGGACAACCTGCCCACTGTTTCCGGCAACATATCGCAACCGGTTCGCCCTGGAACGTTATAAAGAATCTGCGGTATATCCACCGCTTCGGCTACTGCCTTGTAATGTAAGTACAAGCCTTCTTGCGTGGGTTTGTTGTAATACGGCGTGACCAACAAACAGGCATCCGCACCTGCCAGTTTGGCTTTTTCAGTCAAGCGGATGGCTTCGCGAGTGCAATTGGCACCGGTACCGGCAATCACCGGAATCCTTCCCGCCACAGACTCGACGACAGTTTTGATGACATGACAATGCTCGTCTTCATCCAAAGTCGCTGACTCACCGGTGGTGCCGACAGCCACCAACGCATCGGTTCCCTGCTCGATATGAAACTCGACCAACCGCTTCAGACTCACGTCATCCAGCGCGCCGTCTTCTTTCATGGGGGTTACCAGAGCAACGATACTACCTTGAATCATGCACATCTCTCGTCAGAAATTTTTCAAAAACAGCGGGCATTATACCAAGCTCGGCTACAAAACCCACTCTGATATATTTTGCCGCTGCATAGGTCGATAAGACGATATTCCTAATTAAATACATCCGGGACTGATTAACGCTGCAAACCTATCGCCACATCCCGAAAAGACGCCAACGCCGCTTCCAGATGATCGATGATCTCTTGCTGCAACACTTCCGGCGGCGGTAAATCATCCAGGTTGTCCAGGCTATCGTCTTTCAGCCAGAAAATATCCAGACTGGCTTTATCGCGTGCAATCATTTCCTCGTAAATGAAATACTTGAAACGTTCGGTTTCTTGGCGTTCATGACGATTTTCAGGGTGATAACAAACGATGAAATCGCATAAATCCTCCAATTTCAAGGTTTTGGTTTTTAGCGTGAAATGTTTGTTGGTGCGTAAATCGTAAATCCAGGTGCCTTGGGTGTGGACTTGACCATCCTTGGGTTTGGCATCGAAAAACAGCACGTTAGCCTTAACGCCATTGGCATAAAATATTCCAGTCGGCAGGCGTAACAAGGTATGCACATCGCAGGTTTCCAGCAATTTACGGCGGATTTTTTCACCGGCACCACCCTCGAATAACACGTTATCCGGCAGCACCACAGCGGCTTTACCATCCTGCTTCAAAATGGTGACGATGTGCTGTAAAAAGTTGAGCTGCTTGTTGGAAGTGGTTTCCCAAAAATCCTGGCGTTCGTAGGTCAGCGCGTTCTTATCTTCCTCGCCCTCCTCGTTGGTAATCGTCATGCTGCTCTTCTTGCCGAATGGCGGATTCGCCAGCACATAATCAAAACGCTTACCGGAATCGGCGATTAAAGC
>CAZJYS010000121.1:0-6537 GCA_964550075.1 uncultured Methylomonas sp. | reverse complement strand
CCAATGAAACAGCCTAACGAAAATATCCCAGACCTGAACAGTAGTTTGATGATTCATTAGAAACTCCTCGGTAAAGATGGTAGTAAGACAAGGGACAATTCTATGTACGAAATATGAAAGCAAGCTGAATATCAACCAAGGTTGCTATAATTTTTGCATTGCCACACATTCGCCAATCTTGGCTCAAGGGAAAGAAAATGCGACTTTTACTCGTGGAAGATGATCCCAACTTATCCCGCTCCTTGAAATCGGAAATGGAAATAGCCGGTTTTGCAGTTGACGTGGCGTTTGATGGGGAGAGTGGCGAGTTTTTAGGGATGACAGAAAGTTATGACCTGGTGATTCTAGATTTGGGGTTACCAAAACAGTCTGGATTGGAGGTGTTAAAAAAATGGCGACAAGCCGGTAACAACCTGCCCGTTATCGTTCTGACCGCCAGAGACGCCTGGCATGAAAAAGTGGATGGTTTCAAGGCGGGTGCTGATGATTATCTGGGTAAACCATTTCATATCGAAGAATTACGAGCACGCGTACAAGCGTTGTTAAAACGAGTGAACAATGTGACTTTGCCGCAGTTACTTAACTCCGGCGTGGTGCTGGATGAAGAGAACAAAACCGTATCGGTTGATGGTGGTGGAGCTGTTGAGCTGACGGCCATGGAGTTTCGCCTGCTTCAGCATTTTATGCTGCGTCCCGGTCAACTTTTGACTAAAAGCCATTTGCTTGAGCGTGTTTACCAACTCGATAGTGACCCGGATAGTAATGTCATTGAGGTTTATATCAATCGCTTGCGTCGTAAATTGGGCAAGGACTTGATCACCACCCGCCGAGGTCATGGTTACATGTTTGGTGAAAAAACCTGATGTCGTTACGGCGGCGGCTGAATCGTGGTTTAGCCATCATTCTGTGCTTGATCTTTGCCGGACACTGGCTGGCAGCCGATTGGGTGATTCGGGCGGTTGCTGAAAAGCAGATGTTGACTCGATTGACTCATGATGGCGACTCCTTGCTGGATACACTCACCGTCGATGATGCCGGACAACTAAGCTTCGATAGCTCTCACGCCGGTTCTGTTTATGGGCAAGCCTTTTCCGGGCATTATTTCGTCATTCATATCGACGACAACGCGCATTATTCTCTTTCATTGCAAGGACAATCTCTGCCGTTTGAGCCTGCGCAAAATAACGCCCATCGGGAATATCATTTTGAAAATGGTCCACAACAACAGCCCCTATTGGTATTAAGTCGCGGTTTTGAGAAGTCGGGACACCAGGTCAGTATTAGCATTGCCGAAGATTTGACCGATATTGGTCAGGATATTTTCGGTATCCGTCTGGCTTATTTTGCTTTGAGTCTGTTGGTACTGGTCATCGCCATCAAACTGCAGACTGCCGATGTCAGAAGGGCTTTAAAGCCTATCAAAGTGGTTCGCGAGGAACTGGCAGAGATTGCCAACGGTAAGCAGCAACAAATCATCACGCCTGTACCTGCAGAGATTCGTCCTTTAGTCAAGGAAGTCAACCGCCTGTTGATATTGGTTGAGCGGCGTTTAACGCAATCACGCACGGCCATTGGCAACCTGGCTCATGCGTTAAAAACACCTTTAGCCATGTTGTTTCGCCTGGCAGAAGATCCTATCTTGTTGGAGCATCAGGATTTTCGGCAACAATTTCAGCAACAAAACCAGGCGATTTTGCAGCGGATTGAGCGAGAGCTAAAACGTGCCCGGATATCCGGCAATTTCCAAACCGGCTCTGTATTTAATTCCAGTCTGGAAATTACTTCGTTAGTTAAACTGTTGAAAAATATATATTGCGATAAAGATTTGGTGGTTGAAGTCATTGTTCCTGATCAAGTTATTCATTGCGACCGAGAAGACGTCTTGGAACTCATAGGCAATTTACTCGATAACGCCTTTAAATGGGCCAGACACCGAATCAAAATTGAAGTCGACTGTGGAAATGGAGCAGCCCTATCGGTTTCGGACGACGGGCCTGGATGCAGCGAAACCGAGATGAAGCAATTGTGTCAGCGTGGTTTACGCCTGGATGAAGCGGTACAAGGACACGGCTTAGGTTTGGCGATTGTGCGTGATATTATTGAATTCTATGGCGGCCGATTGTCCATCGAACGCTCGCTGGAATTGGGCGGATTATGCGTTACCGTTCAATTACCGAATTGAAGTCATCCAACTATTACATGAACGACAATAGCCAAAATTCTAAAAACGATATTATTTGTGGTTGCAGCGGCACCACGAGTGCGCAAATTCAAGCTTTGCTGAATCAAGGTGTGCTGGACTTGGACAGAATTTCTCGCATCACCGGCGCCTTATCCGGCTGTGGTGGTTGTGAATTTGATCTGCAGGTTTTACTGCGTGACCATCAAAATCAGATAAATTTAGAAGACTGAAATGGCTTGTTGCGACGATCCGACTGAGCCCAAAAAAATGGATCGTCGCGAGCTGATCCGGCTGCAAGAGTTGTATGGCGAACTGGTTCGGGATTTATTGACCGAAGACCCTGAAAAAGTCACTCTCAAGCTGTTAAATAATACCAATACTTATCTAACCGAACTTGCTGCTCTGCGGGCTCATTATGATTCGGTAAGGCTGAAGGCCATTGCGCAATTGCATCAATCCAGCGCCACGATATTGCAGCAGATTCTACAAATCGAGCCTGATTCAGAAATAGGTCAGGCGGCAAAAAGGCGTTTGGAACAGCTTTCAGGTTGACTCCGCAGCTAAAGCAGCGCTGAGCTTATTGATTCTGCCCTTTATATTCAAAGCTTCACACAAAACAATTATTTTAGCGGTCAGTCTAATTCCATTGAATTCTAATATTATTGAAATTGAATGTATTCAGAGGATATTTAGTTTCCTGCGGCATATTTAATTTACTAGGCTAAAATGGCAGTTCCATTAATATAACAAGGAGACTGTCATGGAAATGACACCCTATAGGATGAGTAGGCTGGTTTTTCTGCTCTTTGCGCTAACCTCTAATTTGGCTGATGCTGCAGCAGCAAAAGTCAGTATTTCCAGCGCTGTCTGGTCGGCGACTAACGGCTCGTTAAAAGTCAAAGGCAAATTGACTAATGCTACCAAGAATATCGTGGACCTATACGATAGCAGTGGTCGATTGTTGGCATCCACAACTGTAGATAATGCCACGCATAAATTTGAAGCCACCATCACCGACGATCGCCCGGAATTGCTGTGTAGCGTTAGCGCCAAGGCGGATGGAGCCAAGGTTGTCAGTAAGCCGATTGGTGGGATAGATAAAAAGAATTGTGGCAAAACTCCCGTATGCAAAATCACCTCCCCGGCCTCTGGTGTCAGTGGCCTTGAAATTAATAAAGATGTTGCGTTTAGCGCCACGGCCACTTTAAAAGATAAAAAAGCCGGGCCATTGCAATATGAATGGGACTTTTCCGGCGGCGTAATGGGCGAATTGATCCCCAACAGCAATCCACCGGCTTACAAACGTCCTGAAGGTTTAAAAACTACGGTGCAGTTTGTGCGAAATGATGCCAGTTATCAGGTGCATTTCAGTGCTACCGATGGCCAAAAACGCCGTTGCGAAGACACCATTACCGTGGCGGTTGGTACGCCACCGACTGATTTGCCGAACGTATCCGCGTTAGTCAGTTCAGCCAACCAAAGTGCGCCTAAAAAGGGAAGTCAACTAGAGGGTAAAGCCGATGATGTGGTGGTATTGCCTTATCCGGATTTAACTTTCCAGGCTCACGGTGATGCCCGTTATACACCGGGTCTATACGTAGCTTCTACCCATGGCGCTTTCAATTCTTTGAATGCCCAGGCTTATATAAAAAGCCGTCAACCTCAGCAATTGACCAAAGACGGTATACGTTTACGTTATGCCGCGGCCAGCAATAAATTCGATCCTGTGGGCGCGGGATCAATCAACTCAACCAGTCAAAACTGGCCGGTGGCTACACCATTTAAGTCGGCAGCCATACAAAAAACCGATATGTGGGAACACTCAAAAGGTGCCGCAGGCGGTCAAATGGCTGAAAAGGTTGGTGATAGTTGGATAGAGAGCTTTATCTGGCCAGCCATCACCATTGCTCCAGATATAGGCTTCAACCTGAATGGCCCTAATATTCTGCTTTCCGATAATGGCAGCGCAATGCCAGGGGTACTAAATCCATATACCAGCAACGACTGGCAAAATTTTACCAATTACAATGAAGACAGGCGTCAGCATACCGCTAAAAATCTGCCTATCATGGATATTGATGATAGCGGACGAGTCAACCCGTTTCCTTTGATGCGCGTGCAAGCGGTTGATCCGCAAAACAATGTGGTTAAAGCCACCACGGATGCTGTGTTGGCTGTAGGTAAGGATTTCCACTGCCGCGAATGCCATGCCAAAGGCAAAATTGCTGCCAATACGGACCCGGACTACTACAAACAATTCACCAAGGCCTACCATTCCAGCTCGGAATATAACGCTGAATATCATTGTCCGCGGACAGTTTGTAATGATACTTTTACACCCCCGGCCTTTTTTGACGCTGTCGATAAAGACGGCAATCCTAGCGATGCCATTGAAGATCAGGAATATGCAGCTGTCAAAAATGCCAATGCCATGCATGATTTCTACGATAACATCGGCATGGTGTGGTATATGGACAATCAAAACTCACCGGGTACCTGTAACTGGTGTCATTCTTCTATGCTGAACCCAATCGGCTTGGGCGGGTCGTTCAATACCAATCCAGGCAAACAGCAAGGCGACTTGTCGTTTTATCCGAGCTACTCGGAATCCATGCATAACTTCCATGCGCAATTACAGCTCGATCCAAGCAACAAAAACAAAATCTTGCGCGAGGAAAGCGGTCGGCCATTACGCTGGGATTTAAGCCAGGGCGTCAATCCGAACAGTTTATTCCCTACTGTAGCGGCTAATGGCACTTCCTTACCGATGGAACAAAGCTGCTTGCGTTGCCATTCCGGACATAGAGAACAATTGTACCGGGATAGAATGTACACAGCAGGCGTCACTTGTTATGACTGCCACGGCGACATGGCTGCGGTCGGTAAAGCCCATAACAAACCCAAACCCGGTCCGGAGGGCGAAGTCAAACGTGTGGAATGGATGGAACAGCCGGATTGTGGCTCCTGCCATATGGGCGACGGTAATTTAGGCAAGGCTGGTACCGGTAAAGGCGGTACCAGCGAAGCCTTCAGTGCCGGCGTGATGAGGCGCGCGTTTTGGGGTAACGATCCATCTGCGACAACGCGTACTCCGTTAATGCAACGTTTTGCAGTACAACCAACAAAAGCCACGGACATCAACCGGGCTGATTGGGTGGATCCGCAATACAGTACCCGATATAGCATCGAAAGCCTGACCAAACCGTTGTATCGCTTAAGCCGCGATACCCATGGCGATGTCGCTTGCGCAGCTTGTCACGGTGGTACGCATGAAGTCTGGCCAAACCGCGATCCTAACTCGAATGACAATGTCACCGCGTTACAACTGCAAGGCCATACCGGTACCATTTTGGAATGTAATGTTTGCCACACCGCGGATTCTTTCAAAAAAGAAGCCGATCTGGATGGCGGTATTTATATGACAGACTTAGCTACCGACTCTGGTGTGTTGGGCGGACCGCATAATATGCATCCGGTTAATGATCCGTATTGGTGGAAAACCTCGCAGGATTCAGCGGATACCAACACCGACCAGTCCACCTACGGCGGCTGGCATAACAACTATGCCAAAAAAGCCGGTAAAGATGGCGAGGACCAGTGCGCTGCGTGTCATGGCAACGACCATAAAGGTACTCGTTTGTCAAAAACACCTGTCGCCAGAGTCTTTGATTTCAGTGGCTTCGATATGAAAAAGCTGAAAAAGGCCGGTTTTAAAGCCAAAGTGATTAAGGTTCCGGCGGGTACTGAGATCGGCTGCGATACTTGCCACAGTATCAAAACCAGTTGCGAAAAATCACCGGCTGCCCAGTGTGGCATTGCTTCTGAAAACGCAGTATTCAGTAGCAACCATGACCCTGTGATTGCTTCGGCTCCTGCCGAGAAAAAAGTCGCCATTTTAGGTGAGTCTTACAGCTATCAAATCAGTGCAAGCGATGCCGATAGCGATACCTTGACTTATAGCCTGGGTCTGAAACCAGCGCCGATCAAAGATGGAAACGGTGCAATTGTCAGCGAAATGACTATCGACCAAACGGGTAAAGTCACCGTCAATTGGTCAGAAAGCTTTTTTGCTGAATATAAGCATGGGCCGTTTGTTTTCCCTTATTCGGTGAATGTCAGTGATGGCAAAGGTGGCTATACCACTCAAACCATTGAATTGAACCTGAGTTGTCCAACCGGTAAGTCCTGGCAATGGGATGGTGGTAAATGGGGTGGTAAAGGTTCATGTGTGGCAGATACCAATGTCCGCATTACCTCTTCACCCAGCGTAGAGGGTGTCGATATGGGCGCTGCCTATAGCTATAAAGTTGAAGCAAGTTCTAGCTCGAATGCCTTGCCGATTAGTTATAGCTTTA
>CAZJYS010000120.1:0-6546 GCA_964550075.1 uncultured Methylomonas sp. | reverse complement strand
GCCTTAGCACGGCGCACCTACAAAGCGGTCACTGGCGATCTCACCGGATTGGCCATTTCCTGCCTATTATTTCTCGCGGCCTTAACGGCGAAGTATATAAAGACTTAAAAAGCTTAATAGCGAACCGAAAACTAAGGTAGCCATAGGTGTTAACAGGGGGACAGGGGTAGCGGTTGCCGGGGGCGTAAATTCAACCGTCAACGTGGGCCTTTCGGCAATTGAGGGCGATTCCCGACTAACGATGCGCTTGGCTTTTTGGGAGTCATCCGGCCCTTCCGGCCCGATCAATATCCAGCCAAAATTGGTCGCAGGATTACTTATCCAGGCTGTCACGTCGTTCCTAAGTTCCGGCGTGGAGGCAAAAGTGTAGGTCCCTGCTGCCCCCGCATTTAGGGTAACACTAGCATTTGGGTTGAAATCGCCGCCTAAATTCAGCCAAGGGATTCGTCCTTGCTCGGTGTTAGGGACACCATAAAACCGGTAAGCCCAGGTGGCATCGTTTGCAGTAGCTTGCGCCCCCCCCCCGCCGGTACCGCCGTCGGAAGTCCCCTCGCCCCAACTGGCGCTGAGTTTGTGCAAACGTAATTGATCCGTGGTATCGGAGGCGAAGGCCGCGCGATTGATTACAAACCTTAAGCTTACCGACGAAACTTGCGAGCCTGGCGGAATGCTGGATAAATCAAATTGCCACAAGGCGCGGCGGGGAGAGCCGCTGGCAATTTGAGCGGTGAAAACAAAACTGCTGACACCACTGGCATAATTATGATTGTCTTCGAATAGGGTATTGTCTTTGACGGCCTGAAAAACTTGCGTCTCAGCATAAGCCGAGACGCAAAAGCCCAGCGATGCAACGCTGGCAATAGTTTTAATACTTAATCGCCGCGTTAACATACTGGTTCTTTCCAGTGTTTGGAAAAGCAGTTGACTACGCTTTGCGGCGTTTTGCAAAGCCGAACAGGCCGAGAACTCCGCTCAACATCAAGGCAAAGGCAGGCGGTACGGGAACCGGACGCACGCTTAGATCATCCAACACAAAACCATTACCGGATATACGCAGCCCGATAACGTCCGCAGTGGTGCGGTTAAAGCCGGCGAATACACCCTGGTTCTCGGCGAATGGATTATCAAGATCCACGGTAAACGTATGGCTTTCCAACACTGTGTTACCCGCACCCAACGCTTCGATGAAGATGTTGGTCGGTGTGCCTTCGTTATAAATGCTGAATTTGGCGCCTATGCCGAACGCTGGTGCGGAACCCAGGGTAAAGGTCATGCTGCCATCGAAGCCTTCAAAAGTTGATGGAACGAAGGACAAGTCACCGATTCCGGCAAATTTGTTGCCCGCGCCCCAAGTGCCGTTGTCGATCAAATCAACCGCGTACGCGCCCAGCGTCGAGTAAACGTCGGATTGGAAAACGCCGCCACCGGTGATCCCAATCGGGCCTCTGTCAACCAAGGCGTCGAAACTCGCAAAGTCTTCAACAACAGTAAATCCGGCGTTGGAAGTAACTACAGCGGCCTGAGCGCTGACAGAACCCAAAGCAGCGCCAGCCAGCAGCGCGCCCATTAAAATTTTTACAGTTTTCATTTTAAATCCTCAATTTTTAAGTCTGCGCCGCCAGTATTAACTAGCGGCGCAATCGCTCTAATTATGTTTAAACCGGGATAGTTGGCGCGCCAATAACGCCGCCATCCAATCGGGTAATCACCAATACTGACGAGCGGGGACGGACGTTGGCACCTACGGGTTGCGGGATTCCGCCAACGACCGCCAAATTTTCCCCAGCGCTGTTCTTGTCGAACTGGCTTTGCGGCCAGTTGCTGAACTCCGTTGGATTGGTGGCTGTGGAATCTTCACCCGGATGTTGAATACCCACGAACATGGCCTTGCCGTCCGGGGTGTTGACCACACCGGTCACTTCGCAATTGTTCGGGCTAGTCATGAAGCGGCGGATTTCCTTGGTGTTTGGGTCCGCACAGCACATGACGTTGGCACCGATATTGACCCAATCGCCTGTCGCATTGCCGGCTTGGTCGGTTTGAATCCACAAACGGCCGAACTGGTCAAACCACAAACCGTCCGGCGCACCGAAATCGGCGCTGCCGTTTGGATCGTCTTCGATGTTGCCCTGGTAAAATGGTCCGATGCCGGAGCCTGGCACAAAGTTGGTGCCTACATAGTTGGCAGCTAGGGTTTTAGTGGTCAAGGTATCGCCACACAGGGTGAAGATATCCCATTCAAACGCGGTTGCGGTGACAGCATGGTTGTCTTCGCGCCAGCGGATGATGTGACCGTAGTCGTTGTCGGGACGAGGATTCGCCAGGTCGACTGGCGGTCTAGCACTGCCTGCAGCGGTAGTACCGTTGGGGCTATTGCTCGAAATGGTACCGCCACCGCCACGACGATTGTTGTTGGTCAGTGTGCAATACAATTCCAATGGGTGCGCATCGTCATAGCCGTAACCGTTAGGGTTGTAACCAGACTCTCCATAGTGACCGTAGCCGTTGTTGTAAGTCCGCAGCGCAGTCCATTCTGGACGGTCCATCATCGTCGCGCCAACTGCATCCGCTGCTTGGCGGGTTTTGATCAGAATTAAGGCTTGCACTTCTGCGTTATTCGGGTTGGAAGTACCGTTAACGCCGGTGCCATTGAAGTGGCCCAATTCACGCAGTTTGTAGAAGCCTCCGGCACCATTAGAGATTACGGAAAGGGTTTCCGGTACCAACGCAATCCACTGGCCACGGTAAACTTCGGGTTTACCTGAGACCGTTGTGGAAGTGAACTTAGCAACGTACAGCGTGCCGGTGTCTAACAGGTTGCGATTCTTCGCGTTGTTTTTAGGGTCGAAGCTGCCCGCACAAACGAATTTGTAGATGTATTCGTTGCGTTCGTCGTCGCCCATATAGAAAGCAACCCGATTTGCGTTATTCTCAACGCTGATCGCGACTTGCGCGCTTTCATGCTTAAAGCGGCCCATGGCAGTACGTTTGACCGGCATTGCGTCCGGCTTGAACGGATCGATTTCTACCACCCAGCCGTACAAATGTGCTTCCAAAGGATTGGTACGGGCGTTGAAACGTGGATCGACCTCGTGCCAGCGATAACCGAAACCGCCGGCAACGACGCCGTAACGGACCTGGCCATTCAACACAGCTGGATCGGTGGGGGCCGCGTCAGTGGCATTCCAACCAAAGTTACCGTTCCAATTTTCTTCGCAAGTCAGGTAAGTACCCCAAGGTGTGAATCCGTGCGCACAGTTGTTATGGGTGCCGAAGGCAGAAAAACCGTCGTTAACACCAATTTCGATCGAGCCAGTAGGCTGGATGTCGAATTTTTTGGATTTCATCAATGCATGACCAGCCGCAGGGCCGGAAACCTTGCAAGGCGTATTGGCGGTGATGCGACGACCGTAGGCGGAATTCCGCGCTACACCCCATTTACCGGCGGTTTTGCGTACTTCCATGATGGAAACACCGTGACCCGCTTGCGACTTACGTACTTTGGCGATAGTCACGCCAGCGCCGCCCGCTAAACCGTCCGCCCCATGCAGAATCTCTTCATGGGTGTACTCATTGTTGACTGCCAAAAGACCACGTAAGCTGGAAGGACCGGTACGAGTCGGGAAAGGGAAGAAATTCATGCCGTCGCAGTGCATACCCATCTGTTTTGCCTGATCCGCAGCGGTTTGGGTGGCATCCGGGTTCCAGTCAGGCGCGCCGGGCATGATGGGTTGTCCCCAGGCGGCTAATACTTCTACTTTATAACCGGGCGGTACTTCAACCGAGTTAGCAACCGGGGCTAACTTTGCTGGAATGCTATCAAAGCCCATCCCGCCAAACCCATTCAGAGAGGGCGGTAAGGGATCGGCTTCGGCGTACTCACCCAACAAAAATTTACCACCCATACTGCTGCTTAAGGCCACCATTACGCCAGCGCTCACACCGGTTTTCATGAATTGACGGCGACTTTCATTGACTTGGCTGATGACGTCATTGATCGACTCATTGCCAGACGGATTAAGCGTGACGTCATTGGCAGGATGTAATTTACCTTTCATACACAAACTCTCTCATAAGTTATTGGCGAACAATCCATTTGATATTTATTCGCTCAATTGAACCGACAGTTAGCCTCGAAAATGGCTTTGGCTCTCTGCAAAGCAATGTTTTAGGCAATTTGTAACCAAGTGGGTTTAACCATTTCGAATCAGTTAAACCGTCGCAGTTAAGGGTGCAAAAAGAGCGTAGTATTCATCCCAGGTAAATCCGAAGGTCTTGGCTTAGCAACCTGGCGAGGTCAATTCAAAAACCAACGGAGTCGCCAATAACTTAATTTACATGTATGACATTTTGATGACTATTCGAGCTGAGTCACAAAGATTTTAATCAGCACTTTGGTGTTAAAAGCTTGTAACAAAGGAGGAAATTGCCAATCGCTGCTTAACAAACATCGTGCCGGCACAGAAAAAGTTAGGAAACTCGGATTGGAGCGGCGTGGCTTTTTCGGTGTTTGCCTGTGCCAGTCTATGTCCAACTACTGAGCGTGTTTTACGAAAGCCGATCTAGGACTCTGCTGAGTACTAGGTGTTAGTGGATGTAGTGGAAAGTACGGTTGTAGTTCTGGACTTGGTGGTGGAAAAATAAGCTAAGACCACCCCGACTTCGAATAACAGCCAGATCGGTACCGCCATTAAAGTTTGCGAGAGGATATCCGGAGGCGTCAATACCGCGCCGATAATGAAGGCCCCCACAATCACATAGCCGCGTTTATCCTTTAAATCTTGATAGTCCACGACACCGCTTTTGACCAGCAGTAGCGTGAATATCGGCACTTCAAACACCGCGCCAAACGCCAGCAACATGGATATCACAAAGTCCAAGTAATGACCGATGTCTGTCATCATCGCCACTCCGTGCGGTGCGGCAGTGGTCATAAACCCGAATATGACAGGGAATACCAAAAAGTAGGCAAACGCCAACCCAACGTAAAACAACAGCGTACTCGCCAACAGCAGAGGGATGAACAGACGTTTTTCGTGGCGACACAAGCCGGGCGCGACAAACGCCCACACTTGAAAAAGCAGGAACGGCACCGACGCCAGTAAGGCGCTCAAGAAAGCCAATTTGAACGGAATCAAAAAAGGTGCAGCCACCTCAATAGCGATCATTTGCGAGCCTGCCGGCATATACCGCAACAAGGGATCGGCCAGATAGGCATAAATGTCGTTAGCGTAATAGACCAAGCCGGCGAAAACCGCTAACACGAACATCACCGACTTTACCAAGTGATTTCTCAACTCGACGAGATAATGCAACCAACTAAGCTCGGCTGCTGTTTCGTGAACGGAGCGCGTCTTAGACATCTGCTTTTCCATCTGACAATGGGGCGAGTTCTGCTTGCACCTCAGCAGGCTCGGCTTGGACGGGTGCATCTTCCAAAATGGCCAGGTGGCTGTTAAGCGGCAACTTCATCGATGCTTTTAAGGCTCGTAATTCCTTCAACTCGTCCAAGTCCAACTCACGCTTGATGTCCGCTTTGGCGCTATTGATCACGGAACGAGCTTTGCGTAGCCAAAGGGCCGCTTCTCTGGCAACTTTGGGCAGCCGTTCCGGACCTAACACCAGCAGAGCTACCAAAGCAACAAGTAGCATTTCCGAAAATCCGACGTCGAACATGGTCTTTCCGCTCAGGAATGCGTATCTATATTGTCAGCAACAGATGATTTAGCCGCTGCGGACTGATTCTGATCGGCTGGGCGACGATCGTCCTGATCAGCTTCGTTCATCGAATGTTTGAAGCTGCGGATCGCACCACCCAGGTCCCCTCCGAGGTTTTTTAATTTGCTGGTGCCGAAAATCATGACCACGATCACCAGGATCAATAGTAATTCTGATACGCCTAGGCCCATGTCATTTACCCCTTACTTAATGGTTTAGAAAATTACAGCAGCCACAGTTTCCGCAGAGCGACAACAGTGGTGAGCGTTGCAAGGGCATGATAGGCAGGAATTGTGACAAAGTAGTGAAGTGGCCATCAGCGCGTTGAGGTGACCGTTTTGATTTTAGGGTCCGAGGTGTCTATGCAAATGGAACTAATCCTTTGAGTGTTGGCAGCCAACCGCATCGACGAGCTACTGCCGCTTCGTAATAGGGATTAAATCAGATCGGCAACTTGCTAACGATGTGGTAGGGCTGGTCGCTTACCTTCGACCGCCAAACCCGTTGCTGTTGCCGGCAATATTGCAACACTAAGGCAAGTTTCCGGTGGGACGCAGGTCTGATGGGTTGCCGCTGTTAAGCCTCGGCTGAGCGCCAAGGTTAAAGCATTACGTACCAATTCAACCGCAATAACCAAGAAATTTTCTTGGTTATTTGAACTCAATTCATTACGAATGGTCTCGGCAACGGGGACAGTGGAATAAATCTTAGACAAGCGTGCTGAACAACTGCGATCCAAATCGCAAAGTTTCGTAAATAACGCATTGTTTCCGATTCAGCAGAGTCGGCTGAATTGGCATTCAAATCCGCGAAGTCTCCATAAACCTG
>CAZJYS010000119.1:0-6552 GCA_964550075.1 uncultured Methylomonas sp. | reverse complement strand
TTTTTTTATTTCCTGCCAATAAACGATTAACGTTTCGAGTATTGTGGACGCTTTCTTGCGCCATGCAGACCGATTTTTTTACGTTCCACTTCGCGAGCATCGCGAGTCACGTAACCGGCTTTTCTTAATGGAGATCTTAACTGTTCGTCAAATACCATCAAGGCGCGGGTTAAGCCATGACGGATAGCGCCTGCTTGACCTGATGGGCCGCCGCCTGAAACGATGATGTTGATATCAAACTCGCCGGTTTTGTTTAAAAGTTCCAGGGGTTGTCTAGCAATCATTTCATCCGTTTTGCGACCGAAATACTGTTCAATCGGTTGCTTGTTGATGGTAAATTTTCCTGAACCAAGGCTGGCGTAAACACGTGCTACTGCACTTTTGCGACGACCTGTTCCGTAATATTGAGCTGCCATAAACTATTTACCTGCTTAGAATTCTAAAACTTTTGGTTGTTGAGACTGATGATTGTGCTCAGAACCAGCGTAAATTTTTAATTTTTTGAACATGGCGCGACCTAATGGATTTTTAGGTAGCATGCCTTGAACGGCGGTGCTGATAATACGATCTGGGAATGTTTGTCTCAGCTTGCCCAAAGAAGTCGCTTTCATGTTACCGACATAGCCTGTATGGCGGTAGTACATTTTGTCATTTTCTTTATTACCTGTGACGCCAACTTTTTCGGCATTGATTACGATGATGTAATCGCCGGTATCGACGTGCGGTGTAAATTCGGGTTTATGTTTGCCGCGAAGACGTCGTGCAATTTCAGTAGCAAGGCGACCTAGCGTCTTTCCTTCTGCATCAATCACGTACCAATCGCGCTTAACTTCTGCGGGCTTTGCACTAAATGTTTTCATCTTTGCTTCTTAAATTCTGTTGTGGCTGTGTATAAAGAACGGGGATTTTACTCAAACTGGCTCCTAACATCAAGTTTATTTAGAGTTTAATTTTCAAGGAATGCAGCTTGCGATACAAATGGGTGCGCTCCATCCCTATGGCTGACGCCAGTTTGGCCACGCTGCCGCCGTTTTTTTCGAAATGGTATTCCAGATAAGATTTTTCAAAATGATCTCTGGCTTCCTTTAGTGGCAGGTTAAAAAATTCCGGGACATTGGTACCCAATTTCGGTTGTTCTGCGATTGACCCCAAAGCAGCCTTGACTTCGTCCAGCTCAATATCGTCGCCTGCACCCAGTATCATCAAGCGTTGCACCAAGTTACGCAGTTCACGGACATTACCGGGCCAACTGTAATTGCGTAGATAGTTTTGCGAGGCCATCGAAAAGCGGCGGAAAGGCAATTTTTCATGCACCACAAAATGATCGACATAGAAATTCAACAAATTGGGTACGTCTTCGCTATGTTCGCGTAAGGTATGCACTTCCAGTGTCACTTCGTTGAGTAAATAATATAAATCCTGTCGGAAGCGACCCTGGTTGACTTCTTCATCCAACGCCATTCGGGTGGAGGCCACGACTCGTACATCGACCCGGACGGTCTGGCTACCGCCTACCCGCAGGAAGGAGCTGGATTCCAAAGCACTGAGCAAACGCGCCTGGGTTTCCGGATCCATGCCGCCGATTTCCCCCAGGAATAAAGTGCCGCGATGGGCTTGTTCCAACAAACCACGATAAATACGACCGTTTTCTTCGCGACCAAAAAATTCAACAGCCGCATTTTCCGGCGAAATACTGCCGACCGAAACATCGATAAACGCACCTTCCCGGCGTGGGCTGTTGTTATGCAAATAGCGGGCGAACATTTCTTTGCCGACACCGGCTTCGCCTACGAACAACACCCGGGCATCGTGTTGAGCCAGGCGTTTGACTTTATCTTTGGTGCGCTCCACAACCGCACTTTTACCGATAGGATCGACACCGATCATCAGCTGTTGTTTCAGACCGGCGTTTTCACGCTGCAGCGAACTGGTTTCCAGCGCGCGTTCTACGATCAGCAATAACTTGGCCAGTGACAAGGGCTTTTCCAAAAAGTCATAGGCGCCTAATCGAGTTGCTTCAACTGCGGATTCAACTGAGGCATGCCCAGACATCATGATCACCGGACACAAGCCATCATCTTCAGCGACCCATTCGCGCAACAGGGTGATGCCGTCGCAATCAGGCATCCAGATATCCAGCAAAATCAGATGAGGCGGGCGTTGCAGCTTGAGTTTTTTAGCTTCGGCGGCATTTTGCGCCATCGCTACTTCATAACCTTCGTCTTCGAGGATTTCCGAAACCAACTGGCGAATATCCTGTTCGTCATCGACCACCAAAATGTAAGGCGCTTGTTTGTTCATTAATTGCTTCCAAATTCAAAGACGGGTAACTGGATGATAAAGCCAGCGCCGTTATTATAAGACGTATCCAGCCAAATCACTCCGCCGTGTTCTTCGATGATTTTTTTGACGATGGCCAGACCCAGGCCGGTGCCTTTGGTTTTGGTCGAAACATACGGTTCAAAAATGGTTTCGATTTGTTCGGCCTGAATGCCCGAGCCGTTGTCATAAACAGCCAATTCAACATAATTGGCGTTATTGCGTACAGCTTTGTTGATTCTGATTTCAATTTGGCAATCTGCAGAGCAAGCTTCCTGGGCATTTTTGATCAGGTTGTGCAGCACCTGACGCAAACTGACCGGGTCTGCTTCGATTATTACGCTACGCGATACAAAGAAAGTCTTGAAACTGATACCAGAAGGTTGGTACAAAGCCATCACTTCCTGAATCAAATCAATTAAATTGATGCTCTGTACGTGTTTTTTGGAAGGGCGAGCGTATTCGGCAAAGTCATCCACCATGTGCTTCATGGCTTCCACCTGCTGGACAATGGTTCGGGTGCCGCGTTGTAAAAATTCTGCCGAATTTTCGGATAGTTCTTTAGTGAGCTTATGCTGCAAGCGTTCTGCAGACAGTTGAATCGGCGTGAGTGGGTTTTTGATTTCGTGAGCCAGTCTACGCGCTACTTCTCCCCAGGCGGCATTTTTTTGCGCCTGAATCAAATCGGTCACATCATCAAACACCACCACCGCACCCATGCGGCTGCCATCTTGTGAAAATAAAGGCGTACCGCGACATAACAATTCCTGGCGTCCATTAGGACCCAGAAACACGATGCGTTGCTCCCAAATATCGTCCGCTTTTTCCAGAAGATGTTGAATGGCGTCCAGCAGCTCTGCCAGTTCGTTGTGCTGGCTGGCCAGATTGGGCAGGGTCTGGCTTACAAAGTGACTGACCGGGATATGTAAAATTCGGTAGGCGGCCTGATTGGCAGTGCGGATATGCAGTGCTGCATCGAAACTGATGACCCCGGCTGTCAAATTGGCCAGAATGGTTTCCAGATAAGCACGCTGATTTTCCACTTCCAGACCGGCTGCGCGGGTTTCTTCGCTGGAGCGGGCGATACGCTTGGTCATTTGGTTGAATGATTCAACCAGAAACCCCAGGTCATCCTGACTCATGACCGGTAGTTGTTGCCGATAATCCCCGTCGGCAACGGCCTGAGTGCCTTTGACCAGTTCTTTGACCGGGGCAACGATATTGCGGATACTGATAAATGCCACCCAGATCGCAGCCAGTAAACTCAGCAGTAACACTAACAGCAGAATCAAGGAAAAGCTGGTTTTCAAGGAGTTCCGCAGAAAAGTCATTTCCTGATAGCGGATAAAGGCAAATTCGATGGAGTCCGCCAAATCGGTGACTCTCAGCGGAATGGGATACAACACTTGTAAAAACCGGCTTTGATCCCGGCCTATGGGCAAAATGACTCTGACCATCATTTCGTCGTTGTCGCCCGGATCAAAGGCAAAGTATTCTTTGTTCTGCTTGAGTTGCAACCAAACCTGTTCGTCGGGTTGATGCGGCAGAATGTCACTCGGATTGCTGCTGCTGGAGGCCAAAATTCGCCCTTGGCTGGAAAATGCGGCAATTTCCATGGCACCAGAATCAGCCCAAAGCGAGCCGATTTCCAGCGCAATCAGGGTGTCGGATTTATCTTCCAGCTGGCTGGCAATTTGGCGGGTTTGTTTGATATGCCAGTTCATGCGTTGTGCCAGCGATGATTGACTTAGCTCAAGCGCATCCTCCATGGCGCGGTCAATTTCAACGTTGAACCAGCTATCGATACCCTGATGTAAAAATTGCACTGAAAAATAAAATACGATGGCCGCAGGCGCCAAGGCCAGTAATACAAACAATGACACCATACGTGTGGTGAGTCGTGAGCCAGCCTCCTTTTTTTTCAGCTCACGGATCAGCGAATAGGCATTGAATACCACCAAACCTAATAGCGTGATCGACCCCAAGGTATTGATTACCAACAACCAGGAATGCATTTCACTGAGTTGTGAGGACTCCTGCGTAGCGCTACTCATCAACTGCAGCGAAAGCAAAATAAAGCCAAATAAGATGGCGATAGACACGCTAGCGGGCAATTTTATTTTTGAATGGGCCATATATACCAGTCACTGGAAAGAAACCATTGGCTATCGAGATAAGAAAAAGGCCGCAACGGAACTGGTAGCCGTTCGCGTTCAAATTGACATTTCAGCGCGGCATTATAGGTTTGCTTGGGTAACAGCAGGTCGTTGCTGATTGGAATAGCGTCATCCAGGGTCGACATAAACCCCAAGGCCGCATTCAAGGTTAAAAACATCTCGCTTTGCACGGTTGGGCTGCGCACTTCGTACTGATTTAACAAGGCATGGAATTGTAAGCGGTAATGCAGGGTTTGCTTATAAATCGTGGTATCCCAAAGCGTGCCGGATTCACGCAGTTCCAGTTTGATAGTCCAGAATAACGGAACCCCCTTGTGTAAGGCCTCTTTGGCGGTTGGGCTCAACGGGTAATCGATTTTGGCCTGTACGCTTAGGCCACTTTCGGTTTGAATCAGATCAGCGTAGCGGATTTGCGTAGCGTAGGGATAGGCTTGAGTCGGTATTGACCAAATTAACAGCCCGATGAACAGGCAATGCCTAAACGCTTTTACCAAGCTTGGCATAGTAAAATCCATCCATTTGATTATCACCAGGGAGGATTTGGCGTCCATGCGGTCTTGCCATGCCCCAGTTAGCTTCGATGGCTAATTCACTCGCATCGGGATGACTGGCCAGGAATTTGGCGATTTGCTGTTCATTTTCTGGTTTCAGTACTGAGCAGGTGGCGTACAACAATATGCCGCCGGGTGCCAATAGTTGCCATGCGGCATTTAGAATTTTGCTTTGCAAACCTTGCAAAGTCTCGATATCACTGGCTCTACGCAGTATTTTGATATCCGGATGGCGGCGGATGACGCCGAATCCGGAGCAGGGTGCATCCAATAAAATCCTGTCAAATTGTTTATCACCAGCCCAAGTTTCCGGTTGACTGGCATCCGCCGCCAAAATCTCGGCTTGCAGATTCAGGCGCTTTAAGTTGTCGTTAACCCGTTCTAGGCGATGGGCGTCTACATCAATTGCCAGCAGGCTTTGCAAGCCGGGTTGTTGCTCCAGAATCGCCGCTGTCTTACCGCCTGGTGCTGCGCAGAGGTCAAGCACTCGTTGTCCGGGTTTTACATCCAGTAATTCAGCGGCCAGTTGTGCGGCTAGATCTTGAACGGAAACCAGTCCCTCGGCAAAGCCGGGCAATTGCTCGACATTGATGGCTTGATCCAGCACGATGCCAGCAGGGCTATAAGCTGATATTTGGGCATTGATGTCGAGCTGCTGTAGTCGATTTAAATAGTCTTCGCGACTGCCTTGCAGCAAATTAACCCGCAACGACATAGGCGCGGCCTGATCATTGGCTGCCATAATTTGTGCGGATTGATCCGGCCAGTTGTGCTCAAGCACTTCGATGATCCAGTTTGGATGATTCAGCGTAGCTGATCGATCGGCGTGGCTAAGAAGATTTTCCGCGTCGCGTAAATAGTTGCGCAAAATGGCATTGACCAAGGATTTGGCCCAAGGTTTATGCCGGGTGGCGGAAACCGTTTCGGAAACGGCGGCGTGAGATTTCACCCGCATGTGTTGCAATTGGAACAAACCAACCAGTAACAGGGCTTGAATATCGCCGTCTTTAGTCTTGAGCGGCTTATCCAATAGCTGCTGGAGTGTGCAAGTCAGTGCGTAATAATGACGGATCACGCCGTAGCACAACGCCTGTACAAAGGCTCGATCCTGATGGTCATTAAGTTTGGGTAACTGGTTTTCCAGTGCTGCAGTCAGCGACTGACCGTCATTGATGACGCGCGACAAAATTTGCGCCGCCAGGCCGCGTAAGTTCATGAGCCCAACTTCACTGCATCCACTGCATGCGCGTTCAAAAAATCTTTGCCAGCGATGCGCTTACCACCGGGGAGTTGCACTTCCAGGAGTCTGAGCACTCCGTCTCCCGTGACCACATCCAGGGCCTGCTGACTGGTTTCTATGCTACCGGGAGCTAACTGACTGACTTTATCGGTCAACGAGCTATTCCAAACCCTTAAAATCTCACCTTTAAACAAGGTTTGCGCCACCGGCCAGGCATTGAGTCCACGAATTTTTCGATCAAGATTGACTGCAGTATCTGACCAAT
>CAZJYS010000118.1:3578-6576 GCA_964550075.1 uncultured Methylomonas sp. | reverse complement strand
GCACCGCCAAGCAGTATCAACCAGGTTAGGTTGCCTTCCCAATTGGCGTCTACTGTATTGATGATCACCCGGCGCTCGATATCGATTTTTCCGACAAGAGGCAATATGGTACTGACGCCAAAAACAAAGCCTTCGGTCAGGGCAAAGGCGATGCCGACAACTCCGAGAAACAGCCACCAGATCAGGCGGATGGTTTCAGAATCAACCATGATGCACACCTTGAATAGTCATTGTTGCGGTTGTGCATGATGCCTGTGATGTCCGCCTGGGACTGCATGACGGGCATGATCGCTCAGTTGGGCATCGAAATAGCGGTGTATGGCAGCTATCAATTGCGGATCAGCCGTGCGATATTCAATTTGCCCACCATTCGACAAATCCTGATAGGCAAACTGTATGCGCTTGGCATTTGCACTCAATTCTTTAAGCCCGGGCATATCCTCGCCATGAATACGCCGGGGGCCGGAAAAATCACCTTGTACAAACTTGCCTTCAATCTCGCGCAAATGTTGCCGAATCAATACAATTTGCTCACTATCCTTGGCATCTTTGACAATCACTTGTTGGAAACCGCCAAACTCGGACTTATTGAACACATGCTGAGTTTTTTCCAGGTGAAACGGCATCACATGCCGACCTTTTTCAGCCACTTGATCCAGCCGTGCCGGACTGGCCGCTTGTTCCGCATAAACCGGCAACGCTGCCAATACCATCCAAAGCCAATAAAATTTAGACATAGAAAACTCCTTACTTAATGCGCAAGCGCAGTTTGTTCAAAACAATAACATCCGGTATGTAAACTGCTAGGCCCCAGCCTTACATACTTGAACATCAGATACAGCTCGATAATCAGCAACACGGTATAGAACAGCGTAAAGCCACCGTTACTAAACCAGAGCAGTTGGTCGCTGCTCAATCTGGACAGGCTAATATGAGTCGGCAAAACGCCGGAAATAATCCAGGGCTGACGACCGAATTCGGCGACGAACCAGCCGGGTAGCGCAGTAATAAAATGCCATCGCAAAGATGAACAACATGGTAAAACCACACGCTACTATAATACAGAAGGTCCAGAACAGCGTTGCGACTCTCGGTATGGTGTCATTAGCACGGTGCGTTCATTTTCCTGATCAGGGATTCCAATCAAAGTAAAACTGGCCGGAGCCGGATGGGTATTCCATTCCGATTCGATGGCCGCCAGTTTCATTTTTTGGGTATC
Source organism: uncultured Methylomonas sp. (assembly GCA_964550075.1). Lineage (GTDB taxonomy): Bacteria > Pseudomonadota > Gammaproteobacteria > Methylococcales > Methylomonadaceae > Methylomonas. The sequence goes on along the minus strand of CAZJYS010000118.1, from coordinate 5,357 downwards.
GCCGGAGCTGTAACCGCTTTCGTCACCCAATACAATCACCGACAACATAGACGCTAAACCAAACGCCGAGGCTATCGAAAACAAGCGCCACACAAAACCGATGTCGCGTTTTTTCAGCAAATACCAGGAACTGATTCCCAGCGCAACAAACCGGGTTTGGGGATTGGCTTTAACGGGGTTGAATTGTTCATATCCATACCAGAATTAAAACGATGAATTAATGACCATGCATCATTTGGGCAGGCATGGCAGCGCCGGGCGCCATATGCAGATAGCTCCAACCGCGCTGAGCCATCATCAGACCCATGGAAAACACCAAAATGCCGGAAACCTTGAGCAGATAACGCATTACGCCTTGCGGTAACAAACTGGCGAATAAACCAAAGGTTAGCAACGGTCCCAAAGTGCCCAGACTGAATAACATTAATATCGTTGCGCCCTGCACCGGATCGCCGCTACCGGCGGCCATCACATACATGGCTTGCAATGGCCCGCACCCCAGTAACAAGCCCGTCAGCAAACCGGTCATTAACGGACTACGATGTTTGCGCAATTGACTGGCTATTTCACGATTGGCGCTGCTGGGCAATCGCAGCGTAAAGCGCCTCAATACTGAAAAAACATTCAGCATTTTCAAGCCATAAAGCAACAAAAACACACTAGAGGCCAAAGCCACGACTCCGCGTATTTGCGGAGTAATTGCGATAGCCGCGCCTAATAAACCAAAACCTGCCCCTAATGCGCTATAAGAAAAGGTTTTACCAAAGCCGTAAATGAGATGTCCTAATAATTGACGGGCTTTGGATTGCTGTGGATTGGTGTATCCCACTACAAATGCACCGCACATGCCAATACAGTGAAAACCGGTCAAAAACCCGATACCCAACAACATCAAATGATCCATGTGCGGGCCAATTTGCTGCATGACGTTCGGCATCAGGGATTTACCCCAAAAAGCTACGCCGCCAACCACTAACAACAGCAGTAAAAAAATCAGTCCATGTTTAAGCCAGCTTAAAGTCGGTGATTTATCTTTTTCAATCGAATAACCTTTGGCCTCCAGACACTGTTGTATGCCGTCATCATCCAATTGCTTGTCGTCAAACTGAATCTGCATCGTTGCCTGAGTGTAACTGGCCGATACTGCTTGTACGCCAGGTAAAGCCTTGATGGCTTCACAAATAACATCCTCGCAACCGGTACATTGCATGCCGATGATTTTTAATTGTTTTTTACTGATCGCCATATTCGATTCCCTGTTATACAGCTGCTGCAAAAGCACCTTGTCTCCCCTCCACCCACTATGAGAACCTGGGTACTTTTACAACAGCCTACTGTTTAGACACTATCGTCAGTTTATTCCACCAAAAAGTCCCGCATCATGCCCATATCTTCGTGTTCCAGGTTATGGCAGTGATACATGAACAAACCCTTGAAATCTTCGAACGGTTTGATGATTTTCACCCGTTCGCCCGGCATCACCAGTACGGTATCTTTCCAGCCACCTTCGATAAAACCGTCTTTGACCGTGGCGTATCCCTCACCCTCCGCCATATCCAGACTGCGGCTGAAAATCTGAAAATACTGGCCGTGCAAATGAATCGGATGCGCCATCGACATCATCATGCCCATGCCGCCACCGTCTTTACCCATCATGCCACCCATGCCCATGCCACCCATCTTGTGGTCGCCATCCTCGTTTCCATGCCGCATACCCATCATACCCATGCGTCGGCCGCCACCCGCTTGAGGTTTGTCACCTTCGCCATGCTGCATGCC
>CAZJYS010000118.1:0-3478 GCA_964550075.1 uncultured Methylomonas sp. | reverse complement strand
TGCCCCCATGGGCATGAAAAATTTCCATTAATTGCACGGTATCCAGCGGGATGCGTTCGCCAGGCTGAATGTCGTTAAAAGCGTAGGGACGGCCATTCAACACCATGCGCATTGGCCCTTCCGAAATGGCGATAGGCACCGGTTTATGCGGATTAATCGCGTCATCCAGGGTGTAATGATGAATTTTGGACAGTTGTGTAGGCAATCTCGGACTGTCGCTAACCTGTCGAGTCACGTTAATGCTGAAAATCGGATAATCACTACCCATGGGCACAGCACTTCTATGCATGCCCATACCGCTTCCCATCATGCGCTCAGCCATTTTCGGTAATACGCCGGAAAAAGAACGGCTACGCAATACCAGCTGAGAACCGACTTTTCGTCCACTGAAATCCGCCCATACATCCAGACGCTCGCCGGGGGCCAGCATCACGTAAGGTTTGTTGACCGGTGTTTCCAGTAAACCGCCATCGGTGCCGATGACGGTAACAGGCGAATTATCGTCCCAACCCAGCTTGTAAATGCGAGCCGTTGAGCCGTTGAGGATGCGGAAGCGATAAGCCCGACTGGCTACGTCGAGCTTAAAATTGGGGCGGCCGTTAACCAAGATCCGGTCGCCGTAAAAACCCATCATGCGGTCATGCATGCCATGCACATATTCAAATTGATTGCTGATATCGAAGCGGCGATCCTGAATCACGATGGGCACTTCGAATTCACCGGACGGTAATTCCAGGCGGCGCTCTTCTTCATCGTTGACCAGAATCGCGCCCGCCAGCCCGTGATACACCTGTTTGGCTGTGGTGTTGTGCGGATGCGGGTGGTAAATGTTCATGCTGGCACGATTGAGCATTTCGAACTCGTACACAAACGATTCGCCTTTTTCGATCGCATATAGCGGATGACCATCCACCTCGGCGGGCACATGTAGCCCATGCCAATGCGTAATCGACACTTCATTCAGTTGGTTATGCAGATTGATGCGGATTTTCTGACCTTTTTCAAACCGCATGATCGGCCCCAGATAAGAGCCGGGAATTTCACTCAAGCTATTGGCAGGGCCTTTCACCAGTTTGGCAAAATATTTTTGCACCCGGGTGGATTGACCGGGCAATATCGAGACCTCCGCAGGCTTACAGATCAAATCGATTTCCACATCGGGGTGGAAACTGGCCGACGCCTTTCGTGGCGTCATTTTGGGCATTTCGCCCATGTCCTGCATAGCTTGCAGCCAGCCCGGCAAGCCTGCCCAGGCTAAAAGTCCAGCGCCGGTTTGCGCAAAAAAGCGCCGACGTGACGTGTTGGTGGAATGATTAGTTGGAAAATTCATGACAGCCCCCAGCCTTTTTAAAGGTCTTGTTTTGTTGATGACGTTGACAACGTCCCTGTCTGATTATTCATTAGTGTTCTGATTGCGGTTTTGCAATCACCCGCGTGGCCAAAGCCAGCAGCAATATCGCCGCCGCTACCCATAACATTTCCTTGCCTGCCTGATGATGAGCTTGCACATCAGCAATCACCAAACGGGCCAGTGCGGTAATAGCAATATAGATCAAACAGCGCACCGGCAACACATTGGTTTTGAAATAAATGCCCACCATGGCCCCCAATTCCAGATAAATAAACAACAGCAAAATATCGCCCATAGTAGCGTGGCCCTGAGTAACCATAAGCGAATAAGAAAACACAGCCGACCAGACAATGCTGGCACCGATAACGAATAGGGCAATATAGTGAAAAACTTCAATCAATAGATTACCCAGTTCATCGACCCAAATTTTCGTGCTGTCATGCAGCTCTTTAAAGCGTTGTACTTGCATAAACCTAGACTCCATCAACCGTCTTGTGAGCCGCGAAAATAGCCACATCGGTTTTGTGTACCCAACTGCCGATAGCCAGCACCAGCAATAGCAAACTTAAACCGGCTATCGTCCATCTCATGCTGTCTGAGCGAGAAAACCAGGCTTCGATGCTGAGGAATAATTCTTCAGTTAAGGATTGCGTCAACACGTAGATTCCCACGGCAACCACCATCAAACCAAAGACCCGACGTAACCATGCCGGTTTTACATAGCCGGAAACGACCGCTCCCATGGCGCTACCCGTCAAAGCCCCAGCAGTTACGATAGCGGTTAAAGGTAAATCCAGCGCTGCGTGCTGACTAAAACCGGCCAAACCCGCCATCGCATTCATCACAATAATCATCAATGAAGTACCCACCGCGCCTTGCATGGGTAATCCCACTAACAGCGTTAATGCAGGCACAATGATGAATCCGCCGCCAACCCCCACCATACCGGTCACGCTGCCAACAAAAAAACCATCGAACAACAAACGAAAATACGGCGCCCGTAATGGACATACCGAGATAGCTTGCTGACCTGCATCGGATCGATGAGTGGATTTTGCCTTGCGCAACATCAATAACCCAGTCGTCAAACTGATCAAACCAAACAGACCCATTAATAAGTCAGCCGAAAAATGCACCGCAAACCGCCCGCCGACAAATGCGCCAGCCATACCCGACAAGCCAAAAAACAAACCGCTTTTCCAACACACGGAGCTTCGTCTGGCGTGAGGAATCAAGGCCATCAAACTGGATGACCCCACGACTACAAACGAAGTCAGAATGGCGGTTTTGGGTTCGACATGCAGCATATAAACCAGCATGGGCACCGTTAAAATAGAGCCACCGCCACCCAATAAGCCCAACAACAAACCGATGACTATGGACAGGCCTAAAGTCAGTACCATGATGGCTTTCCTTAATTTTGCGGAGCGGCTAAACCGCAGGAGTGATTGGCAGGCAAAGCCTGATCGATATATTTGGGATAGGCCAAATTCAAACTGTGCATGATGCTGATGAAATCTTCCCGACTGCGACCACCACCCAAGCGGCTGTTTTTAGCCACTTCCTGTTTGATCGTGGATACCGTATTACCCTGGTAATCATGACCCGGATAAACCAAGGTATCAGGTGGCAAACTAAACAATTTACCGTTGATACTGTCATACAGTTGTTCCGCACTACCCTGCTGAAAATCGGTGCGACCACAACCATTGATCAATAAAGCATCCCCCGTGAACACGCGATCGGCCATCACATAGCTGACACAGCCATTGGTATGTCCAGGGGTATGCCGTACCTGCAATTCCATATCCCCTACCTGTAACAAAACACCATCCGTCACCAGTAAATCTGCACACATTGCTCCGGCATCCCGATGCACCACGCTTTTGCTGCCCAGTTTTTCGCGTAATAAACCCGCTCCGGTAATATGATCGGCATGCACATGGGTTTCCAGGGTGTAAATCAATTTCAGATTCAGGCTTTGTAACAATTCAATGTAATGATCGATTTCTGACACAACTGAATCGATTAATACGGCTTTACGACTGCGTTCACAACCCAGCAAATAGCTATATGTCGAGGTATCCGTTTCAAAAAGCTGTCTGAAAATCATGTCTAAACTCCTGC
>CAZJYS010000117.1:0-6638 GCA_964550075.1 uncultured Methylomonas sp. | reverse complement strand
GCCGAACGTTTTCAAACACTTTAGCTGCGATGTAGTAAGCGACGCATTGCCAACCATAGATGAAGCCTTGCATGGCTTGGTCTATTGCCCCGGCAGTATCAACTTAAAGCCGTTCGCCAGGATCAAGCCCGAGGAGTTTATCGCGGATTTTGAACTGAATTTAATCGGCGCCGTGCGCTGTTTGCAGCACTACCAACGCAATCTGCAAGCGACAGAAGGCGCTTCGGTCGTGCTTTTCAGCAGCGTGGCAGTACAAACCGGATTTCCTTACCATGCCACAGTATCTGCGTCTAAAGGCGCGATAGAAGGCCTGACCCGAGCCTTGGCGGCGGAATGGGCGCCGAAAATTCGGGTAAACGCAATCGCGCCGTCATTGACCGACACGCCGTTAGCTGAAAGTTTACTGCGCGAAGATAGCAAAAAACAGGCAGCCGCCGCGCGGCATCCGCTGAAACGTTTGGGCGAAGCGGAAGATATTGCTCAGATGGCCTTTTTTCTATTGTCAGAGAATGCCGCCTGGATTACCGGGCAAATCATGCATGTCGATGGGGGAATCTCTGCTATCAAGACTTGATAGACCTCTGAAAACCGATTTGCAGCTCCAGACTACAAGGAGATTTGATGATTAAGCACTATCATACAGTGGTGATTGGGGGTGGCTGTCTCGGCGCGGCATGCGCTTTTTCGGTGCAACGTCGGCTCGGCAATAAAAGCGGCAAAGTCGCTATTATTGAGAAAAAAGTCCTGGGTGCCGGTCTTAGCTCCCGACACAGCGCCATCGTCCGTTCCGCCAATGCCTCGCCGATGGCGGCCAGGATGGCTAAAATCGCTACCCAATACTGGAAAAATCTCAAACCACTATGGGGTGTCAACATCCCCTACGAGCAATCAGGTGCTATCTGGATTGCAGAAAATACCGCCGGTAGCCGAACTGAAAGTTGGATTGGGCTGGAGCACATGCTGCAACAGGAAGGCATAGAATTTTCGATGCTTGCCCATCGCGACGTGATGGATCTGAGTCGTCAAGCCATAAAAACCGTGCCTGACGAAATTTATTACTATGAACCGGACGTTTTGCAGCTGGATTCTCCACAGATATTGAATGCCATGCAAACAGCCGCTAAAAAGAACCGCATCGACGTGCTGGAGCATTGCGATGTGATCGACTTTGAACTTACCGGGCAAGGTATCACTGCCCTGCATACCAGTCAGGGCAAAATTTTTGCAGAACATGTGATCAATGCCGCCGGGGCTTGGAGCGCTGAATTATTTGCCGGTATCGGTTTAAGCATTCCGGTGGCCTTGGAGCCCGTGTATGCAGCCAATTTCTTAGTCAGTGTCGACGATATTCCCGAGGGCATGCCCATCATTGCCGATTACGTCAATCAAGCCTATTTTCGGCGCTGGCGTGGCAGTATTTTGCACATGCATCAACCACGCAGCCGCAACGTCAAGGATATTGCCCGCTCATTTAGCCGAACCGCGATGAATCCCGAGGGTGCCAATGTAATTTATGATGCGCTGAGTTTTAATGTTACTCATCAACTGCTCGATAATTATCTTGGCAAGGTGATGAATCGTTTCCCGAAAATCGGAAAACCGGTTTATGCCGGTGGCTATCATTCCTTTTTTGATATTACGCCCGATTTGAAATTTATCCTGGGCTCGGACACCCAATTTACTAACTTGTACCACTGCTTGGGTGCCGGTCAGGCTTTGAAATATGCGCCAATTTTCGGAGAGATAGTTGCTGACTTGATAACTGAAGGCAGTGTGATTTCAAATGCTATCGATATTGAAGAGTTTTCCATAGGCAGGTTTACAAACAATGATCTATCCCGATATTGGCAGGCCAATGCACTGACGCAAAACAGCTTGTAAACTCTGGTTATATTATTACTCCAGGATTTAATCCAATGGAGTTTTGTTGTGCCGAATATTTTTATTTAATTTTTAAATTAAGTTTACAGTATAATTTTAAATATTAGACAAACACTTTTTTCATGGAATAATTGATTTGCGCAAGCTGGTAACTAAAAACTATAACTACCAATTATTTTATTAGAGAGCCACAAGTATGTTTTTAGTTATTAAATTATATTTAATATGAATCTTAAATAATGCAGGGAGTTACTGATGAAAATATCAAATACTATTAACCGTTTTATCCGAGTCTCAATTGCAATTGGCTCAATTGCTTTGTTTTTTAATCCATTGACAGTTGAAGCGTCCGATCACGAGTCAGAATGCTTTAACTCGGTTCAAGGAAAAATCCCTTGGAATGACGATAAGAATATGAATTGGGACCCAAAAAACGTCAAACAGTTGTGTGCCGGAACAACCAAGCCAGCCGAGCCGGGGGCTTGCTTTCTGAGTGTACTCGACGGTCGGGTGAATTGGGGAAAGGGTATCACTTGGGATTGGCAGAATATCATTAACCTATGTGCGGGAACCAATAACGCTAAAAAAACAGTCGACTGCTTTGAGAGTGCCACAGGAAAAGGTTTGGATTGGCGAGACGCTATATTGTTTTGCCAGCGCGCTGATAAGTAGTTTGTAACCCAATTTCATTTATCACTAGTATTTCTTTGGACTGAGCTTGTCGAAGTCAGATGTGACGTGAATTTCGACAGGCTCAGTATTTAACGGTCATATAGACAAAAAGTTTCAAGACCTGGGTTAACAATAAAGACCATTATCTGCTTTTAGCGTATTGATAGGGTCGAAAATAGGCCTCGGATAGCGTTGCTAAATTACACCTCAGTTTGAATTTTACCCGGCGTAACCTTCTCCAAAACACGCATAATCACTTCAGCAACTCCGCCATGGCGATGACATTCTTCGCCATCTCACCTATCGAGACTTTTCTATCCATGGCCAGTTTGCGTAGCGCATGATAGGCCTGATCTTCGCTGTAGCCCTTGGACTTGATCAAAATAGCTTTAGCTTTGTCGAGTAACTTGCGTTCCTCAAGCTGAGTTTTAGTCTTTTGCAACTCGTCTTTAAGATTTTTTTGCTCATTGAAGCGGGCAATGGCCACTTCAATAATGGCTTTGATGCGTCTTGGTTCAAGCCCCTCCACGATGTAGGCGCTAACACCTGCCTTGATGACTTTGTTGATGGTTTCGGTTTGTTGATCTTCGGCAAACATGATCACCGGCACCGGGTAATATTGATTAAGCTCCAGCATGATATTGAGCACCGAATCCGTCGGGCTGTACAAATTCAGCACCACCACATCGGGCTGCAAATTTTGCACGATCGTTAATAACTCCAAAGCCTGAAGTTTAAGGGTGGCAACCTGATAACCGTGCTCTGTCAGACTATTTTCCAATACTCTATCGGTGTCAAATTCCTCGACGACCAAAACTTTTCGCATGGCCATGATTATTCAAGCTCAATGCTGATGACCGTGCCGTCAGGCAGAATTTGATTCATGACGCTTTTGGGCTCTTCCAGATAGACGATCAAGGCCAGCAATACCAAGCAGCAGGCCGCCAACATCAGGAAAAATCCGTTTGCTGGCAGAAAAGTCAGTACGATCAAAAAAATAATGGCACCGGCATTTCCATAAGCCCCCACAATACCGGCCACTTCGCCGGTAATCGCACGTCTGACTAATGGCACCAAAGCAAAAATCGCCCCCTCCGCTGCCTGCATGAAGATCGAACAGAACAATGTCACCAGCACAGCCAGACTCAACGACCAATCGGCAGAAATCATCGCCATGGCGGCGTATCCCACAGCCAGACCTGTTACAAAGATGATGATGGAACGTTTGCGCCCTAGTTTGTCACTCATCCAGCCACCGGCCGGACGGGCGATGACATTGGTGATGACAAAGCTGGAAGCCAGCAGGCCGGCATCCAGCATGCCAATGTTCTGACTGGCGCTAAAAGTATTAAAAAAATACAGCGGCAACATGGATAACACCGCCAGTTTGGAGCCAAAGGTCACCAAATAAGCAATTGCCAGAATAAAGACCTGTTGATAGCGATACTGATGGATAACCGGGATGGGCTGGCTGAGGCGTTCGGCATTGGTGACGACCAATTGGCGGGCATGCCATAAGTAGATCAACCAAATAGCCACATGCAACACCGCCACCCAGTGACTCATTAATAACGGCTTGCTCATCGAAGCCAGTTTCCAGACTAGCAACGACAACGAACCATAAAGCGGCAACAGACTCAGCATATATAAGAACAAGTCGTTAATACTGGAAACTTCCATGCTGCGTTCCCGCCTGGTTTTAAGGCTGGCCAGTTCCGGTGGCAAATCTTCAACATTCCGGTAATACAGCACTGAAAATAGCAACGCTAATAAACCGGTCAAAGCGACCGCGTAGCGCCAGCCATTTTCCTCCCCCAAAAATAAAGCCAAACCCGGTAAGGTGATGGCCGCCACTGCCGAACCAAAGTTGCCCCAACCGGCATAAATACCCTCCGCAAGGCCCATTTGACTGGATGGAAACCAATCACCAATGATGCGTACGCCAACTACAAAACTAGCACCGATAAAACCCAACAGGAAGCGAGACCAGGCGAGTTCGGCAAAACTGTCGGCAGCGGCAAACATGAAACATGGCACACTACAGACTGCCAACAGCACGCTAAAGCTGATGCGCGCACCGAATCGATCCACCAGCAAACCGGTAATGACTCGAGCCGGGATCGCCAAAGCCACATTCAGCAGCAGGATGATTTCTATATCCGCATCGCTGATAGCCAAATCCTGCTGGATTAACATTAATAATGGCGCATGGTTAAACCAAATCACAAAGCTGATGAAAAACGCCAGCCAACTCATGTGCAGAATTTTGGTTTTGCCTTGGAACGATAGTAGTCTGAAATGGGCGATAGACATAAAGGTATGCAATGATGAATTCCTGTTATGAAAGCAGATAATATGCCAGCCATTAGCCAAAACTATAAAACCAAGCTGGGACAGCTGAGCTTTAACTAAAAGGCTTTAGCCGACATTTTGCTTAAGCAAAGCTACCTGCCGACAGGATATCCATTGTGTTGATTTGGTGCAGTTTCCGATACATCTGATTCAGTTTGGTGCAAACATCTGCACCATCCTGAATGACTTTTAGAAAAAACCCAGTCATATCAGCATATCCAGCGCATATCATTTTTGGCACCCATATTGCTTATTCCTGGTTGGTTAGAGTCTCCCGTTTGGCTTACCCTTAATTTGTGTTGATTGGGACAAAGGCGTCCTGAGTTGAATGAATTTTTTCATTTCAATTCAGGACGCCTTTTTTTTGCCCTATTGAAAAGTACAACCAACGGGAAACTTGATTTGATGGTCTCGTCGACGCATTACACGCGACCAAATCCAAATTTAGTGAGGTTGGACATGAATACAAAACAAACCCTGGTAGTGATTGGTAACGGTATGGTGGGTCAGCATTTTCTGTCCGGTGTGGTAGAAAACGGCTTAACCGAAACTTACCAGATCGTCACGTTCTGTGAAGAACCCAGACCGGCGTACGATAGAGTGCATCTGTCTGAGTACTTTACCGGCAAAACTGCGGCAGATTTGTCACTGGCGCCCGAAGGTTTTTTCGAGCAGCACGGCATCAAGCTTTATTTAGGCGATAAAGCCGTGGCCATTGATCGTCAACTTAAACAGGTCACTTCTGCCAAAGGCGTCGTGGTTCAATACGATAAACTGGTACTGGCTACGGGGTCTTTTCCGTTTGTGCCGCCGGTGCCGGGGCATGATCGGCCTCAATGTCTGGTGTATCGCACCATAGAAGATCTGGATTTGATTCAATCGGCCGCCCGCAAATCTAAAATAGGCACCGTGGTCGGCGGCGGCCTGCTGGGTCTGGAAGCCGCCAAAGCCTTGCGGGATTTAGGCCTGGAAACCCATGTGGTCGAATTTGCGCCGCGCTTGATGGCGGTGCAACTGGATGACGGCGGCGGCGCGATGCTGAAACGCAAGATCGAGGATTTGGGCGTCAAAGTCCATTTGAATAAAAACACCACCTTGATCGACGATGGCGAGCAATGTGTGCACAAAATGAATTTTGCCGACAGCGAGGTGCTGGAAACCGACGTCATTTTATTCTCGGCCGGGATTCGTCCGCGCGACGACATCGCCCGCGCTAGCGGTATCGAGGTCGGTCAACGCGGTGGTATCGTCATCAACCACCAATGCCAGACCTCCGATCCTGACATTTACGCCATCGGCGAATGCGCTTTGTGGAATGGGCAGATCTTCGGACTGGTGGCGCCGGGCTATACCATGGCCAGGAGTGTGGTGGCACATCTTTCAGGGTTGGAGCAAGCGTTCACCGGTGCCGACATGAGCACCAAGTTGAAACTGATGGGCGTGGATGTGGCCAGTATTGGTGATGCCCATGCCAAAACCCCAGGTGCGTTGGTGTACACCTACCAGGACGGCCGTTCGGAAATCTATAAACGCTTGGTGGTCAGCGCTGACAATAAAAAACTATTGGGCGCGGTATTGGTCGGCGACGCCAATGGCTATAGCACCTTATTGCAATACTGCCTAAACGGTATCGAGTTGCCGGAAAATCCCGATTCATTGATTTTACCGCCGCGTTCCGATCAATCAGTCGGACTGGGCCCGGATGCGTTGCCGGATTCTGCACAGATTTGTTC
>CAZJYS010000116.1:0-6703 GCA_964550075.1 uncultured Methylomonas sp. | reverse complement strand
TTCGATGTCGTATTAATGGGCATGATTTTGTTAAGCATAGGTGTTGTTATGCTAGACAGCATTGAGGATATTAATCCCCAATATGCCGTTTATTTGTATTGGGCGGAATGGGTTTTCACTGCAATATTCACGTTGGAATACGTCTTGAGACTAGTGTGCGTCCGCAAACCCTGGCTATATGCACGTAGTTTTTACGGGGTGATTGATTTGCTCTCTATTTTGCCGAATTACCTTGGCCTGTTCCTGCCGGGGATTAAGTACATGTTGGCGCTACGAATATTACGACTATTGCGTATCTTCCGAATCTTGAAACTATACGAGTATTTGCAGGAAGCACAGGTTTTAATGGGGGCCTTACGCAATAGCCTGCGTAAAATCACCGTATTTTTATATGTCGTGTTGACTTTGGTTGTGGTGTTTGGTTCGTTGATGTATGTCGTGGAAGGTCCAGCTAGCGGATTTACCAGCATCCCGAAATCGGTGTATTGGGCAATTGTCACCATTACCACAGTCGGCTACGGCGACATTGCCCCTAAAACTCCGCTGGGTCAGATCATCGCCTCGACCATTATGATCATGGGCTATGGCATCATCGCCGTACCAACCGGCATTTATAGCGCCGAACTGATCAAAAACCGTCAGTCCGATCCATTAGACAATCAAGCCTGCCCCGATTGTGGGGCCTCCGGTCATGACCAAGATGCTAACTATTGCAAGTATTGCGGGCAAAAGTTGAAGTAAGCAGATTAACAATCAAACTATCTCTTACAAACCGCTAGCTTTAGTCCCTAATGAGTCCAAAAATTTCATAACCTGCTCAACGTTAACAATGTGCAGGTTATGAATGATTGCCTTACCAAGTATAACTGCCCGATATCGCGCCACTGCCGTCATAGGTATACCCACTTTTGCTGGCATCCTTAACTTCAAAAGCACAACTGCCTTTTGAGGCCTTAGGCATCAGGGGGGTTACAAAACTGGCAACACCTTTTTTATTGGTAGTCACTTTGCCTGAACCAGTAAACTTAATTTCTCTGGTGCCTGCTTTCACAGAACCACTCCATACGCCTGATACTCTAGCCCCGTTAACTACCGCACCCTCGTACTTTAAAGTCACATTAGCTAAACATTGCGATTTACTGCCGCTAATTCTCCGGGTCAAATTAGTGCTAGAGACACGTATTCCTGTCGGCAAAGCTGGGCCTTGATTGACCTGAATGGTTTGTGTCTCAGTACTTTTCAAACCACTGTCATCGGTAACTGTAAGCGTAGCCGTATATGAACCTGGTATTTGATAGGTGTGAGCGAGTGATGCACTACCTGTATTTGAAGTACCATCACCGAAGTTCCACTGATATGATTTGATGGTTCCATCACTATCTCCTGAGTTACTGCCATTCAATTGCACATTTAAAGGCGCATCGCCCAATGCGGGGAGAGCTGAAATAACAGCAACAGGCGCGATAGGCATTTTGTTGGCAGGTGTAAAGTTTCCAGTAATTGTATATTGTCCTAGGCTACCGTAATCGGAATACCCAGTTGTTAAATCACCAGCACCTACACCTTCAACCTGTAAAAAATATTGACCTGAATTCAACGTAAGATTCAATGATGCAGATAATTTATCCACAGGATTGGACTCAGCAAGGGTATTCCCTTGAGCATCCAGCAATTTTAAAGCCACATCCAAATTAGCTGCCGTACTATCAGGCGTTACTGTGATTTGAGCTGCACCTTCACCCGTATTAAAAGCGAACCAATCCACGTCTGTACTTCGCTCGATAATCCCGCGTTGGGCTATAGCAGTGGCATCCCCACCCAGTACAGATGCCCCTGCGGCTGTATCAGCGAAATCATCTGCACGCAAACTTGCTCCGGCAGCAGCAATAACCGCCACATCGTCTTGAAAATTCTTGGCTCCGGAAAACTCGCCTTTATCCCATTGAGTCACAGGCTTGTAATAGCCCACACCCATTATAGATGCCCAACCGGTCGCCCCACTGCCCTGACCAGTGTAGTAACCAACCGAAGCAGTCCCATCGTGGTTAAGATTCAGGTTATGACCAATTTCGTGTGAAGCGGCTTCAGCCACATATTTAGGATAACCGTTAGCTAATTGATCAAAAAACACCCAGGCCGGAATAAATGCATCGGGGTACGTCGATGAGTAAAATGAATAAGAATTCACATAAGCCACGCCACCGCATTGTTTATTACAGAGCTCCTGCATAGAACGCGTGATGACCGCCCGAGTACCATACTGCATATCATTGCTACTGGTACGCTGGATGAGATCCAAAGCAGGTTCTTCAGTGGTGACATCGACATCGAAAGGCGCAAAATCTTCAGCTACACGCTGCCAGATTTCCTTGATATTATTCAGTTCAGCAGTGCTAAATACACTTGGATTTCCATCAATATCATAAGCTTGAGCATTTAAAGGACTATTAGACCAAGCAGTATTTATAGCAACATGCCCATTAAAATCCAGGTATATCAAACGATTTGAACCCGGTTTGCTATGTAGAGCAAAGGCATCGACACTTGTATTTGAAACTATGGTGTTACTGCTAACCAGATTGGACGTTTCAACTTCCTGAGGTGGCGTTGCCTGTTTATGATCGATATAAAGCAGCCGTCCACTTTGATCAATCCAGGCAGTTGAGTCCGTACGTAAAATATCTTCAAGTCGCTCTGGGCTCATGCTATAGGCCTTAGCCACCTCGCCTAAGTTTTCTCCCAGTGCATCAATAGCTGCCTGACCGTTTGTTTTTTCCGGTAAAGATATCCGTGGAAACGGGCTCTGATTTTGTTCCGATGCAGCCAAATCAGAGACCAAAGTTCCTATTGTCGGTAAAGCTGACTCATTTTTCGTTACAGTATTATCGGCACCTGATCCTACCAAGCCAGACACAATCGCCTGCACACTGCCGTCAGTTTGGTTGGTTAAGGCGTAGTTATATCCCACCAAGGCTTTTTCGGCTTCTTTGGCTGAAGGAAAATACAAAGGCGCAGTAGGCAAGCCAGCTGATGCTGGAGGTAACGATTGGCTTAGGTCAGTTTCACTGGATAATTTTTCTTCTGGCGCCGTGGCACACCCTTGTAAGAGCAAGATTACGACGGATACTATAGAAATTTGAGTTTTCATATGCAGCCTGGGGTTTAAAAGCCATTGTCTACGAATCAACTATGGCTAAAAGATTAAGGTCATGACCAGGCTCCCGACTGCAACCGTTATCCTTTAACGGCTGACCTGGCGCGAGAAATGTTAGCAGATCAAAATGTTAATATCTGGATTCATACCGGTTTTGAGCAACAATTACCAAAAAATTGATCCCGAAAATAAGTTCATTCCAGGCTGTAACAAAGTCAGCAGATTTCCAAACTTTAGGGGGTAATGGTGGCAATTTTAATATTCGCAATGAAAAGGCCTCGACCTAATTTTTGGAGTTTTGGATGGGACTCAACAAGTCCGACAATACCGCATCATCCAATACCCGTAAAAACTGACCAACAGCCGAATTCAACAAAGCGGTTAAACCACATTGTGACTGGATAGCGCACAGACCTTGCCGGGCAGGATTGAAACACTCGGCCATTTGAAAATGGCCTTCCAACTCCCTAACAACCCGACCCACGTTTATTTGATCTGGCGGACTGGCGAGACAAATCCCCCCACCCTTGCCGCGCATCGTGCGGATAAATCCTTTCATACCCAGGTTGTGTACCACTTTGACTAAATGATTTTTGGATATTGCAAAAAATTCGGCCAGCTCATTAATTGTAACCAATCGGTCAGGATGCAATGCCAGATAAATCAAAACTCGTAATCCAAAATCCGTGTGTGCAGTCAATTGCATAATCTTGCCTTCAAATGATGTATTTGAAATAAATGTTAAGAAGCGCTAAACTCTTTAAAGATGCATTTAAAATACATTATTTAATCGCTATTTTATAACCTTTAAAATCCACATGCTGATTGAACCCGTTGCGCTATCCGATTTTTTTCTAAGCTTTTTTACGGCTGCCATGATTATTCTCAGCGGAGCGGTATACGCGGGCCTATTTGCCTGGGGCAAAATCAAATCCAGTCGCAATTTTTGTTTAGGGGCATGGATCGCTTATGCGGTTTTATTAGTTTGTGTTGCAGAATTTAGCACTATCAATCATTTTACCGGTTACTGGCTATTGTTGTCGCTAACCATGGCAATAGGTTACGGCTTCATGCCCCATTTTATCTGGCGACTCTGTCTCGCCACCCACGCTAACGAACCCGAACACTCTCACCAATCTGGAGGTCATCATGACTGAACAAGTCCCACGCTGGGCATCGGAAACCTTTTGGAAAAAAACCGCCATCTGGGTAACCAGTGGCTCCTTTGTGTTGTTGGTTATTTTAACTTTTGACTCAATGTCACAAATCACCGCAGGTGGCTCGCGAGTTCAAGCTTACAGCGTTATAAATAAGGACATCAGCTATCGTTTCGATAAAACCAAACAACGTTATCAACCGGTGATAGGTGGCGAAGCGCCATTGTTTGGCAAAGTCCTGACAGAAGAAGAGGCAGAAAAACTGGTCGATCATGGCAAAAAAACCATACAGGCCAAAAACTGCATGAACTGCCACACCTTGCTTGGCAACGGTGCTTACTACGCACCTGATTTAACCAAAGCCTGGCTGGATCAGGGGTGGGGGGCAAAAGAGTCGCGCGAATCACTGATGGTTAATTTCCTGCTCGATCCTGAGAAAAACGCCCGTACCTTTGGCTCCAATCGCAAAATGCCGAATTTGGACATCACGCAACCGGAAGCCGAAGCCATTGTCGCGTTTTTAAAGTGGATGTCGGCTACCGATACCAACGGGTTTCCGCATAATTTCAAAGCCATCGGCGAAGAGGAATAACACGATGACGATACAAGCCTATCAAGAAAAAGCTTTGACCTGCTGGAGCAGCTGTAAAGAAAGTCACGCTGCATTGATGGCCAATCCGCACTTAAGCGGTGGTCAAAAACTGGCCGTTCATTATTTCACGGTGGCCATGGTGTTATTCATGGCGCAATTGCTATTTGGACTGTTGGCAGGACTACAGTTTATTTTTCCCAGCTTTTTATATGAAATCCTAGACTTTAATGTCAACCGCATGGTGCATATCAACGCGATGGTAGTGTGGATGCTGTATGGTTTCATCGGCTCTGTCTACTGGTTTCTGGAAGATGAAAGCGGTGTGCCTATTGTCGGTCTCAAATGGGGACAACTGGCTTTTTGGGTGTTGACCGGAGCCGTCACCATCGTAGTCTTGGTGTATTTGCTAATTCAAATCGGCAGCGGCACCGATACTTCACTTTGGTTGATCAATGAGGGCCGCGAATATATCGAAGCCCCACGCTGGGCCGACATCGGCATCGTGCTTGTCATGCTGATCTTCTTCTACAACGTAGCCGCTACGTTTGCAGCGGGCAAATGGTCAGGGATTGCCGGTGTTTTAACCATGGATTTAGTAGCCTTGGCTGGTTTATACACTGCGGGTATGTTTTACGTCACCAATATCACTATCGATCAATACTGGTGGTGGTGGGTAATTCACTTGTGGGTGGAAGCGACTTGGGAAGTACTGGTCGGCTGTATTATGGCCTGGAGTTTGATGAAACTATTGGGGGTGCGTCGTCAAGTCGTGCAAACCTGGCTGTATATCGAAGTGGCGCTGATGTTCGGCTCCGGCATTTTGGGTCTGGGACATCATTATTTCTGGATCGGCACACCAGAATATTGGTTTACCATCGGCGGTTTTTTCTCGGCATTAGAGCCCATTCCTCTCGTCGCCATGGTGGTTCACTCCATTTACGATGCGGGTGCCCATCGCTTTAAAAATAGTAACCACCCTGCCCTGACCTGGGTCATTGCCCATGCTTTTGGCAACTTTCTCGGCGCTGGAGTCTGGGGATTCATGCACACCCTGCCGCAGATCAATCTTTACACTCACGGCACACAATGGTCAGCCTCTCACGGTCACCTAGCCTTTTTTGGTGCCTATGCCACGATTAACATTGCCTTCTTTTATCTGGCTGCGCAACAAGCTCGCGGTAATGTATGGATGGGTGGCGAACTGGCTAATGGCTGGCGCTGGAAAACGGCGGCAGTTCTATTAAATCTTGGTGTGATGGGCATGACCGTAGCCTTGTTGATCGCCGGTTACGAGCAATCGTTTATTGAACGGGCCATAGAAGGATCAACCTGGGCGGGATATTTTTCTGCTCAAAATCACCCGTGGTTTATGCAGGCCATGATTTGGCGCATGGTGTTTGGCTTAATGACTGCCGCAGGTGGCGGGTTATTATTCTGGGACTTGCTGAAAATTGGTCAAAATGAGGAAAGACCTGCAGCAGTGATAGGCGAGACAGCCATGGTTGAATAACCACTATTAGAATCTCAAGTTAACTTAACGAAACGTCTTAAAAACCAAGGATATTTCCCGCATAGAGGCTGACGCAAAAGCCAAAATAATCAGATAAAGATAACGGGATTGAGCTCCTTATCCCTAACACCTCCAGACATGCGGTTTTCCGCATCTGGAGGTGAACACCGGGTACAAGCCCCCCCAACACCGTAGCCGGACATTAGTTAATACGGTTGCAGTAAGGGACTGCGTACGTTTCAGACTGAAGATGGTTACAACATGGGTACCAAATTCAATTCAAACATGAT
>CAZJYS010000115.1:0-6785 GCA_964550075.1 uncultured Methylomonas sp. | reverse complement strand
GTATCTTCCAGATCGGCGGAAAAGTATTCGTTGAATTCGGCAATAGGCACTAGCGCATTGACAATAAATTCGCGTTCACTGCGTTGCAAAATATATTCGCGGGTTTCGTCCTCATCGTGCTCGTCTTCAATTTTGCCGACGATTTGTTCCAGCACATCTTCGATGGTAATCAAGCCAGCCGCGTTGCCGTATTCGTCCACTACAATCGCCATATGATTGCGTTCGGTGCGAAATTCTTTGAGCAAGACATTCAAACGTTTGCTTTCCGGCACCACACTAACGGGCCGCATCACATCTTCAACTTTCAGGGATTTATCGCGTAACGCATGAGAAAGTAGATCTTTGGCCAGCAACACGCCGACCACTTTGCTGCGATCTTCTTCGATTACCGGAAAGCGCGAATGCGCAAATTCGATAACCAGGGGGAAAATGGTTTCCAGTTCAGCTTCTCTGGGTACAACCACCATTTGCGAGCGCGGGATCATGATGTCTCTGACCCTCATTTCAGACACTTGCATGACGCCTTCTATCATCGCCAGCGAATCAGAATCCAATAAATGCTTTTCTTCAGATCCTCTGAGTATTTCCAATAGATCTTCCTGATCTTGCGGTTCCCCAGTCAGAAAATGGCTAATGCGTTCCAGCAAACTTTTCTGATGGGTCTGACTACTCGGGGGGTTACCGTCGCTCATTGCGTACTCTCTTCCTGATAAGGATTAACTATGTTTAACTTGTGCAAAATTTGTATTTCCAGTGCTTCCATTTCTTCGGCGTCCTGATCCTGAACATGGTCATAGCCTAGTAGATGCAGGATACCGTGGATGGTGATATGCGCCCAGTGATGTTGGGACTGCTTGTTTTGTTGGAGTGCTTCTTCGGCAATCAAAGGCGCACAAATCACCAGATCACCCAATAAATCCATTTCGATGCCTTCAGGCGCTTCGAATGGAAAGCTCAGAATATTGGTTGGGCCGGTTTTATGTCGATATTGTTGATTGAGTTCGGCACTTTCAACTTTATCAACCAAACGGATGACGATTTCGCTGTTCTGCGCCTGATCGGTCAGTACCGTATCCATCCACTGCTGAAACTGTTGCTCGTCAGGGCAGTCGGCATATTCGGTAGCATTTTGTATTTCCAGGAAATTCATAGACTACTGTTGTCCTGCTCCTGTTGCTCGTATCGATCATAAGCCGCAACGATACGCTGAACGAGTGGATGCCTGACCACATCCCGCACCCCAAAAAAAGTGAAACTAATCCCTTCAACCTCATTCAACACTTTAAGCACATGCTTTAAACCGGACATTTTTTCATTAGGCAGGTCAATCTGCGTTACATCACCCGTAATAACCGCAGTGGAACCGAAACCAATCCGGGTTAAAAACATTTTGATTTGTTCGGTAGTGGTGTTTTGCGCTTCGTCGAGAATGATAAAAGAATCGTTCAAGGTTCTGCCCCGCATAAAAGCCAAGGGCGCCACTTCGATGACATTTTTTTCCAGCAATTTTTCGACGCGTTCGAAGCCCAGCATGTCGTACAAGGCATCGTATAAGGGCCGTAAATAAGGATCAACCTTTTGCGCCAGATCGCCCGGCAAAAACCCCAGTTTTTCGCCAGCTTCCACAGCTGGCCTGACCAATATAATGCGTTTGACCGTTTCATTTTGCAAGGCTTCCACTGCACAAGCGACCGCCAGAAAAGTCTTGCCGGTTCCAGCCGGGCCCACCCCAAAATTAATATCGTGGTTGAGGATTTTGTGCAAATAAGCCTGTTGATTCTCGCCCCTACCCCTGATCACACCCCGCTTGGTTTTAATCGCAACCGGATCGGGCTTAACCTCGTGTGTGGTTTTTAAGAGTTGGTCAATGCTGGCATCCTGCAAACTCAAATGTACCTGCTCTGGGCTGATTTCTTCTTTTTCGGCCAACTCGAATAATTTCAGCATCACCGCGCAAGCCGCTTTAACCGCCGCATCGACACCCGTCACTCTAAAATGATTGCTGCGATTGGCAATATCCACATGCAGCCGCTGCTCTATCTGCCGTAAATGTATATCAAGCTGACCGCAAAAATTGGAAAGCCGCTGATTATCAGCGGGTAATAAAGTGATTTCTTTGGAAGATTCAGCGACTATCAACACGCAGCCTTTATACTCTGAGGGGAATTTTGCATAATTTTTTCGACGGATGATTCAACCATGCGGCCACGTAATGAATTGGGTAAAGCTTCTGTAATCATCACATCTACAAACTGACCAATCAAACGCGGATGCGCTGCGAAATTAACCACCCGATTGTTTTCGGTACGGCCGGTCAAGTGCAGCGGATTTTTCTTGGAAATTCCTTCGACTAATATGCTCTGCGTCGTGCCTATCATGGCTTCGGAAATCGCCATAGTCATTTCGTTCAAACGGTTTTTCAGGTGCTGCAAGCGCTGTTCCTTGACAGCCATGCTGACATCATCCGGAAAGTTGGCGGCTGGCGTGCCTGGTCTGGCACTAAAAATAAAGCTGTAAGACAGGTCGTAACCCACTTGCTCGATCAAATCCATGGTATCGGCAAAGTCCTGATCGGTTTCGCCGGGAAAGCCTATAATAAAATCCGACGATAAACTGATGCCCGGACGCACGGCTTTGATTTTACGCATGATCTCCAGATAGTCCTCGCGAGCATGGCCGCGTTTCATTTCAGCCAAAATACGGTTGCTACCGCTTTGCACAGGCAGATGCAAGTGATTAACCAATTGCGGAATTTCAGCAAAAGCTTCGATGATGTCGTCGGTAAATTCCAACGGATGAGAGGTGGTAAAGCGAATCCGATCCACGCCATCCACGGCAGCGACATAATGCAGTAACAAGGCAAAACTGGCGATGTCGCCGTCTTCGGTTTCTCCGCGATAAGCATTGACGTTTTGCCCGAGCAAATGAATTTCCCTTACACCTTGTTCAGCCAAAGTAGTGATTTCAGCAATAACATCATTCAGCGGACGGCTGACTTCTTCGCCACGCGTATAAGGCACCACACAGTAAGTACAGTATTTGCTGCAGCCTTCCATTACCGAAACATAAGCCTTTGGGCCTTCGGCACGTGGTTCAGGCAACGAATCGAATTTCTCGATTTCCGGAAAGGTAATGTCCACCACATGCTGGCCACCGCTGCGGGCTTTATTCAGCAGCTCCGGTAAACGATGCAGGGTTTGCGGCCCGAACACCATATCGACATAAGGCGCACGCTTTTGAATGGCCGCGCCTTCCTGACTGGCTACGCAACCCCCAACCCCAATAATCACTTCAGGCCGTTTATCCTTGATTTTTTTCCAGCGTCCAACAGCGGAATAGACTTTATCTTGTGCTCTTTCGCGGATTGAACAGGTGTTGAGTAACAAGACATCGGCTTGTTCAGGAATATCGGTCATCTCGAAGCCATGCGAGGCTTGCAGCACGTCCCGCATCTTATCGGAATCGTACTCGTTCATCTGACAGCCGTTGGTCTGTATGTAAAGTTTTTGCGCCATGCTTGTTGAGCTACTCCAATCGCACTCTATAACCAAAAACCCCGGTCTCTCGACAGGGGCTCATTTTGAACGAATTATACCCAAAATCCCGGTAAATTTTTGTTTTATATGGCAATACCAACTTGTAACGCTTCAAACCAATCCAGAAAACGTTTCACATCATCTCCCTTGAACATCCTGCCATGCTGCGGGGCCAGAATATCAATATCCAGAGTTCTAACCCGATCGATCCATGCGCGTTTGGCCTGGTTGGATGGCATCCATCGCTGATGGAAATAGCGCATTTTATCGACATGCGTATCAAAATTTTCCACAAAAACCGGTGCATCAGGAGCCTCAAGCGCCGCACCAATATCACCGGAAAACAGGATCTTGGCTTGAGGATCATAGACATTGAAATTAGCCGATGAATGCAGATAGTGAGCCGGAATAATCTGCAATTCCACGCTACCCAAATTAATCACACCGCCATTATCAGGAATGGCTACGTATTGAATGCTTTCACAGCCGAAATGTCGTAAAAAACCTTCCCACAACCCTGCTGCATGTAATTTGGCATGCGGCAAAGCCTGATCCCATAAACCTAAAGATGAAATAATATCCGGGTCTTGATGAGAAGCGAACAAATCGGTAATTTCTTCAACAGGCGCGTGATGCAATACTGCCGCCAACATGGGCGCAAACAATTCAACACCGCCCGGATCCAGCAGCAAACAGCGACTGGGGGTGCGTACCAAATACTGATTGGTATCTATAATCTTTTCCGGCTTGTAAGGATCGCGCCCATACATGATCCACTGGTGGCCGCCTTCATAAATCTTGGTCATTTTCATAGCTGTTATTACCTCTTGGTCAATATTCGGCTTTAGCTAACATCAATATTCTGTATAAATGACACTTAATGCACTACGACACTTATGCACTTTATCGTGAATGATTTGCGCAGCATGATCGACACTCTCAGCAACAGCTTGCAAACTTTGCAAGTATTCGCCAGCCTGGGAAGCTTCAATACGGGAATTTGCGGCAATTACCCGCGCTGCTCTGGCTGGGTGCATGACATCCGCCAATTGCTCCAACAACTCCGCAACATGTCTGGCGAACTGCCGCTGACAATCAATACGTCGCTGCCTAATCAGCTCTAAGGATTGCGTTAGCGAATCGGCATAAGCCGCTGATTCAGACGCTGCCGCAACCATTTCAAACCGTCTACTGGCTTCGGTAATGCGGTGTTGCTTTACTGTCAGGCGATACAATTTCAAGGCGTGTTCATTGATATTGTTGACCAGCTGAATCGTGTCTTTCGCCAATTCATTGATAAAATCGGTGATAGGTTGAAAACCTTTGGCTTTTTCACCTGCCCTGAATGCAATGGCCTTGGCATTGGCTGCTGCCAATGATATTTCCTTTGCCACCTCCATCACCGCACTCAGTTCAGCGGCAATCGAGGCGACCGCCACGAATTGGGATTTATTTTGACTGGCGTTCATCACATTCGGTCTCCCCATTCATAAGGATGGAAAAAATTGAAAGTCGTTATTCATTCAGCCCTCATATAACGGGGATTTAAGAACTGATTTGATAGCATAGCTGAATATTCCATCGGGAAGGTATATACGCTCTATCTAGACATTTTGGTAACGCGTCGGGTCGGGGATTTGCAAACTATCAAATCCGGACTTCCGCAATCGACAGGCATCACAAACGCCGCAAGCGCGTCCAAGTTTATCGGCTGAATAACAGGATACGGTTTGCGCATAATCAACGCCCAACCCCAGTCCCAATTGAATAATTTGCGCTTTGGTCAAATCAATCAATGGGGTGTGAATTTTGATCTCATGCCCTTCAACCCCGGCTTTGGTAGCCAGATTGGCCATACTTTGAAAGGCTGCGATAAAGGCAGGTCGGCAATCGGGATAGCCGGAATAATCAACCGCATTGACACCAATAAACACATCCTGCACCTGTTTGACTTCTGCCCAACCTAGAGCCAATGCCAGAAAAATCGTATTGCGAGCCGGCACATACGTCACCGGTATGCCAGGCTTTAAATCATGTGGCACTTCGATGTGATCATCAGTCAAAGCCGAACCGCCTATGCTGTCCAAACCCAGCCGGATAATTTTATGTTCCAGCACGTCATATTGCTGGGCAATAGCTTTAGCGGCCTCCAATTCAGCGTTGTGACGTTGGCCATAATCAAAACTCAAGGCATAACAAGCATAACCTTGTTGTTTGGCATGCGCCAAAACCGTAATGGAATCCAGACCGCCGGATAATAGAATAATCGCACTCTTTTCAGCGCTACTCTGTGTGGGTTTGTGTTTATTTACCGCGTGCATCATCCCAAAGATATTTGTGCAATTGAATTTGAAAACGAACCGGCAATTGATCAGCCAAAATACTTTCCGCTAAAGTCTTGGCTGGCATGGTTTCCGCGACAGGCGAAAATAATATCTCGCAGCGGGATAACAAATCATGCTCAGTCAATTGCTGTTTGGACCATGCATAATCTTCAAGATTGCCAATTACAAACTTGATCTGATCATGCGAACTAAGGAAACCAAGATTACTGTAAAGATTACGATGCATTTCTCCGGAACTCGGCGTTTTCAAGTCCATTACCTTGACAACCCGACTATCGACACCGGAAACATCCAGCGCACCGCTGGTTTCAAGCGACACCTGATAGCCCCTATCCAATAATTTTGACATCAAATCCAGACATCCTGGCTGAGCCAGAGGCTCACCGCCAGTTACTGTCACATAGCGAGTGTTATAAGCTTGAACTTGCTCAAGAATATGCTGCACAGTGAGCTTGCTTCCGCCGGTAAAGGCATAAGCGGTATCACAATAAAGACAACGCAACGGGCAGCCGGTTAAGCGAATAAATACCGTCGGCACCCCGACGGTATTGGTCTCACCTTGAAGGGAATAAAAAATTTCAGTAATACGTAACGATGAATCCATTCGCAGCGATTATTGCGGCATTTGCGCCAACTTTTTTGCTGCCAAATGAGCGGCTGTGGAACTTGGATAACTGGTGGTGACGCGAGTCAAATAATCACGCGCTTTAGCCAGATTTTGCTGGTCAAACTCAATATATCCCAGTTTTAACAAAGCATCCGGCACTTTGGCGCTTTGCGGATACTGACTGGCCACTTTGGTAAAGGCGGCTCGTGCTTTATCGATTTCACGATTAATTTTATAAGCCTCACCCAACCAATATTGCGTGTTGTCACTCAGCTCACCTGCCGGAAAATCGGCCTG
>CAZJYS010000114.1:5381-6809 GCA_964550075.1 uncultured Methylomonas sp. | reverse complement strand
GATCAATTCACCTGTGTCAATCTGAGGTGCCGCTGAAAAAACAATTCGTCCGCCTGTGGTGTGTGCTTCGATTTTTTTGATACCTAACGGAGTTGCCTGTTGTTTGAGTTCGGCGATGGCGAACAGGGCTTTCACTTGATCGGGTAACAAGCCGAACCGGTCTATCATCTCAACTTTCAATTTGCGCAAATCTTCATCGGTTTCGGCACTGGCAATGCGTTTATATAGCACCAGACGCGCATGAATATCTGGTAAATAATCTTCCGGAATCAGAGCTGCGGTTTGCAGTTCCACTTCAGGACCACTATCAAATGGCGCATCCAGTTCAGGTTGCTTGCCGGACTGAATGGCTTTTACAGCGCGTTCCAATAGTTCGGTATAGAGTGTAAAGCCGATTTCCTGAATCTGGCCGCTTTGTTCGTCGCCGAGTAATTCCCCCGCACCGCGAATTTCCATGTCATGTGACGACAACATGAAACCAGCTCCTAGCTCACCCGAGGTTTCAAAAGCCTCCAGCCGCTTGATGGCATCTTTGGACATGGCAGCTTTAGGCGGAACTATGCAGTAGGCATAGGCGCGGTGATGTGAGCGACCGACGCGGCCACGTAACTGGTGCAATTGCGCGAGTCCCAATTTGTCGGCACGATTGATGATAATGGTGTTGGCGCTGGGGACGTCGATACCGCTTTCGATGATGGTGGAAGCAATCAGTAGATTGAATCGCTGATGATAAAAATCGAGCATGATTTGTTCAAGCTCGCGTTCAGCCATCTGCCCATGAGCGATCTGAATGCGGGCTTCAGGCACCAAAACCTCCAACTCAAGTGCCATCTTGTCCATGCTTTTGACGTCATTGTGCAGGAAGAATACCTGTCCGCCGCGTTTGATTTCCCGCTGACAAGCCTCCTGAATCTGCGAATCTATCCATTCGCTGATAAAGGTTTTGATGGCATGTCGGTTGGGTGGTGGTGTGGCGATGATGGAAATATCACGTAGACCGGCCATCGCCATGTTCAGCGTGCGCGGAATCGGTGTGGCGGTCAGGGTCAGCAAATCCAGTTCGTGGCGCAGTTTTTTGAAATATTCTTTTTGAGTGACGCCAAATCGATGTTCCTCATCAATGATGACCAGTCCTAAAGCCTGGTACTGCATGTCTTTTGACAACAATTTATGCGTGCCGATGATGATATCGATCTTGCCTTCAGCCAATTCGTCGATGACGGATTTTTGCTGTTTGGCGGTCACAAAGCGCGACATGACTTCAACGCGAACCGGCCAGTCGGCAAAGCGGTCACGAAAGTTTTGAAAATGTTGTTGAGCCAGCAGGGTAGTAGGTACCAGTACCGCGACCTGTTTCCCGCTTTGTACGGCTATGAATGCAGCGCGCATGGCGACTTCGGTTTTGCCGAAACCGACATCCCCGCAAAC
>CAZJYS010000114.1:2374-5281 GCA_964550075.1 uncultured Methylomonas sp. | reverse complement strand
CCCAGATAGCGACCAACGCCGTGTTCCTGATGTACAACCGGCGAGCCTATAGTCAGCTCATTGAGGTTGTTGAAAATGTTTTCCAGTTCGCGGGCTGCTGATAGTCGGCGTCTGCGGCGCTGTTGGACTTTAGCGCCACTCAGCTGGCTTTCGGTGATGATGGCAATTGCCGGATCATCCAGCCATAGGCCCTGATCCATCGGTGCAACAACGATACACGGTGAATGTGTACTGTTAATAAACTCCGGCCAGCTTTGTAGTTGTTTAACAGTCAATTTGACGCTTTTCAGCTTGTCAATCAGGCCTTCGCGATGCCCGGCGGTTTCTGCAACAAACAAGATTTTGCCGTCAAAGCCCTCGATGAATTGCCGCAGATGTTGGGCGGGTTCTTTTAAACGGCTATCAATGGAAACATCCGGCAAGTTTCGGACGTTGAACGTAATGGCGTTATCAACCTGATTAGTCAGTACGATACGGTTAAAACGGGAAGTTTGTTGTTGAAATTCCTCGGCAGACAAGAAAAGCTGTTGCGGCGGTAATAACGGTCTGTCAACTGCATATTTACGTTGTTGGTAGCGTTCTTCGGCTTCATTGAAAAAGCGATTGGCGATTTCGCTAGCTTCCGCGGGTAGAATAAACAGTGCTGTTTTAGGCAAATAAGCAAACAACGATTCAGTGTGATCCACAAACAACGGCAGATAATATTCGATACCGGCTGGCGCAATCTGTTTTGAAACATCCAGGTACAGCGGATTTTTGGGCGAGGCCTGTGGAAATTGTTCGCGGAAAGCCTGACGAAACTGTTTGATGGCATCGTCGGTGAATGGAAATTCGCGGGCCGGAAATAGCTCGAATTTCGGTAATTTGGCCTGAGACATTTGGCTGTCCGGGTCAAAGCTGCGAATGGACTCTACGTCATCATCAAATAATTCGATACGGTAGGGTTGTTTGGAGCCCATCGGAAACAAATCCAGTATCGAGCCGCGCACGGCAAATTCGCCGTGTTGATAGACTTGCGATACGCATTGATAGCCGACAGCTTCCAGTCGGGTACGGCAAAGCTCCAGATTTAGTGTGCCGCCGACTTCGATGGCAAAACTATGGGCCAGGATATGCTCGCGCGGCGCCAAGCGTTGTAGCAATGTGGCGACAGAAACAATCAGCGCGCCACGTTTGGTTTCAGGTAGCAGCGCCAGCGTTCTGATGCGTTCGGAAATGATTTCCGGCAGCGGTGAAAACACATCGTAGGGTAAGGTTTCCCAATCGGGAAATTGTAGAATCGGCAGGCTGTTATCAAGAAAAAAACTCAATTCATGTTCAAGCCGCAAGGCTGTTTGCGTGTCGGCAGTCACTAACACGACTAGCCGATTTTCCTGGGTGATCAGGTTGGAAATCGCCAGTGCATCACTGCAACCAGCTAGTCCTTGCCAAAATATCGGGTTGTCTGGAGATTGAGGTAAGACGGGTTTAAACGGTGATGACAAAGGCATTGCTATGTGGGATAACGGAAAATACTTGAATGATAAACCGGAAGCTGTTGCTATGCCGCCGCAAGACCTATTGGATTGATCAGCTCAGGTTATGGCGCGTTTTTGAATTTCTATGTCCTGAATATAGCGTTGCAGGATATCTTCAAAACCAATGGGGAGTTCAGTGAATTTGCAACCCACGCGTTGAGCAATGATACCGCCACCGCTCGAGCGGATTTTATTGACATTGATGATTTCGAACGAGAATCGGACTTCGGTGTCGTTATCATCATGCAGGCGCAAGATGCTGTTGGTGTATTGCATCGATGGACGCATGAGATTGGCGAAAGCCGGGGTAGTGTTGTGAAATGCCAGGCCTGTGATGCTCAAATCTTCCAGTTTGAATCTGGATATATGGGGCATCATGATGATTTCGCCGTCCACATCGGTTTCAATTTGCAGTAACACCTCACAATAACAATGGGTATGGGCGCTAGGTATTTTGACCCGATAATATTGGCGACGCTGCATCCAGAATACGGATTCTGGCAACGGCATCGTGAAAACCTTTTCGCCATTGCTTTTGGTTTGTTTGATGTTTTTACCGGCGAAAGATACCTTGATGCCGTCAATTTCAGTGCGAAATTGGACTTTGGCCGAATTCAACAACTGGGTATTCAGTTTTTCATCCTGCGCACAATCCAGCTCAATGATTTTTTTTTTCGGCTCGATAGAAATGATGCTGGTCATAAATGAAATTTCTGGGTCACCAAAAAAAGCCGAGACTATGCATCTGTTTTTGATTAGCGAATTTAACTTATCCAATACAAGCTTGGGATTGGCAATAAGATAGTTAGATTCTGTTTCCATGAAATTCTATCGAAAGGTGAAAATGACGGTACTGTGTATTGTAAAATAGTTAAAATTATTATGCACATAAAAGGATTAGTTGATGGGGTGGGTATTATTGTTTACTGCAGGCTGTTCAGAAATTATTTTTGCTTTGAGCCTTAAATATAACGAAGGCTTTACCAAGCTATGGCCTACGGTGGTGACCTGCTTTTCCGGTGCGGGTAGTTTTTATTTGTTGATGTTGTCGCTAAAAACCCTGCCTTTGGGGACGGCTTATGCAGTTTGGACCGGTATGGGAGCGGTCGGTGTGGCTGTAATCGGCATATTTTTGTTTAAAGAATCCTATGATTGGATACGTCTTGCATCGATTATGATGATTGTAATTGGTATTGCCGGTTTGAAACTCACGCACGTTGACTGATGTTGCACTTGGTTGCTGACTTGCCACTGGCTAACCTGATAATTGGGCGTACGGCTGTAGGCGATGATGTGGTTTTGCAGGGCGGTTGGATTTGGGCCGCTTTTGCCGGGCATCAGGATAATTTGATCGTCCAGCAGCTGTTATCCCAAGGCTGCAATGTTTATG
>CAZJYS010000114.1:0-2274 GCA_964550075.1 uncultured Methylomonas sp. | reverse complement strand
AAATATGCCTGCAAACTGGCTGGCTTACCCAAACCGCCTACCTGTTTATAACCCCCCTTTTATCCGTTTTGAGAGAATTCAATGAGTAATCCCCGTGTTGGTTTTATCAGCCTCGGTTGCCCCAAGGCGCTGGTCGATAGCGAACAGATTTTGACCCGGTTGCGTAGCGAAGGTTACCAGGTTTCACCGAATTACAAAGATTCTGATTTAGTGATCGTCAACACTTGCGGCTTTATCGATGCGGCAGTGGAGGAATCACTGGATAGCATAGGTGAAGCGCTGGCCGAAAACGGCAAAGTGATTGTCACCGGTTGTCTGGGCGCGAGGCAGGATGAAATTCTGGCCCGGCATCCGCAGGTGTTAAAAATTACCGGCGCGCATGCTACAGACGAGGTTGTGGAGGCTGTTCACGAGCACTTACCACCAGCGCATAACCCTTATCTGGATTTATTGCCGCCGCAGGGTATTAAACTCACTCCTCAGCATTATGCCTATTTAAAAATTTCCGAAGGCTGTAATCATCGCTGTACGTTTTGCATCATACCTTCCATGCGCGGTGATTTGGTCAGTCGGCCAATCGATGATGTGATGCTGGAAGCTGAACGCTTGGCCAATGCGGGCGTCAAGGAGCTCTTGATAGTGTCTCAAGACACCAGTGCCTATGGGTTGGATGTGAAATACCAGATGCGTCAATGGCAGGGCAGAGCGTTGCAAACCCGTTTTTATGATCTGGCATCCGCCTTGGGGGATTTAGGGATTTGGGCGCGCATGCATTATGTTTATCCCTATCCGCATGTGGACGATGTAGTGCCTTTGATGGCGGAAGGCAAAATTCTGCCTTATCTGGATATTCCTTTTCAACATGCCAGCAGCCGAATCTTGAAATTGATGAAACGTCCGGCGGCCGCTGAAAACAACCTGGATCGTATCCGGGCCTGGCGCAGCATTTGCCCGGATTTGACTATCCGCAGTACCTTTATCGTGGGTTTTCCCGGAGAAACTGAACAGGAGTTTGAAGAGCTGTTGCAATTTTTGAGTGAAGCGCAAATGGATCGAGTCGGCTGTTTTGCTTATTCGCCTGTCAAAGGTGCAGTAGCCAACGATTTGCCGGATGCTGTGCCGGAGGAAGTCAAACAGGAACGCTTGGCGCGCTTTATGGAACATCAGGCCAAAATCAGCGCCGAACGTTTACAAAATCGCATCGGACGCATCGAAACCGTATTGATTGATGAAGTGGTCGAAGAAGGGGCGGTGGCACGCAGTAAAAGCGACGCCCCGGAAATCGATGGTCAAGTGTTCATCGATGGTGCAACCCATTTAAAAGTTGGGGACTTCGTCGAGGTAGAAATTGAAGAAGCCGATGAATATGATTTATGGGGAAGGCTGCTCTAAGGCAAGTCTATCAATATGGGCCTGTTCATTGGGTGCAGACGCTTTCTATATACTCGCTCGATAAGTGATCACGAGCAACACCATTCCCGCGCTTAAAAGCGCGGATATCCAAGCATAAAAAAAGCCGCTACGGTTTCCCGTAGCGGCTTTTTATTTATAGGCGTAAGCTTATAAAGGGTTTACGTTTTCAGCTTGTGGGCCTTTTTGACCGTTGGTAACTTCCATAGTTACTTTTTGGCCTTCTTTCAGGGTTTTACGGCCGCTGCCGACGATAGCGCTGAAATGTACGAATACATCTTTGCCACCGTCTTGCTCGATGAAGCCGAAGCCTTTTTCATCGTTGAACCATTTTACTTTGCCTTCTACTTGTGCTGACATAAATCTCTCTTTCTTTAAAGTGCCGAAAACCGGCGTTTTTGTTACGGGTGGTGAATAAAGCGGGTAGTGGAAGACGTGTAAAGCGACAACGATTACCTAGCTAAATCATGGCCATTATACATAGCTGGGATAATTGTCCAAGCAAAAAAGATGGATTCTGCCTGTTAAGGTTTTGTGACGCGCCAAAATCAGCAGATTCTGGGTAATTGATCGCTGCTTAATAAGGCCAAAGTCCTTGAAATACTTAAAGTTGTTCTGGGTGTGATGCGATTGTTTGGGATTCTCTTCATGACTGTGCCAATTTGTCTCGCCTGATGATTATCTGGGCGTTTTTTGAGAATCACAACTGGTGCAGGGGTTTAAAACTCACCATGCGGCTACGTTCAAGATCAAACGGTTGGTTGTGTATTTGGTAAAATTGTCAGGCAAACTAAAAAACAAAAGACCGAAAGCCTACACCTTGAACCAGTACCGTGATATTGATTTTAAGGTTTCGACTCTCGG
>CAZJYS010000113.1:3471-6840 GCA_964550075.1 uncultured Methylomonas sp. | reverse complement strand
CTGGACAAAACCACCATGAACAGTATTGATCTTGGTTTGATCAATTGCTTGTTCCCGGATGCCAAACTGGTATTTTTACTGCGTGATCCACGCGACGTGTGTCTGAGCTGTTTCATGCAAACCATGATCCCTACCCCATCCACAGTGCATTTGTTGACTTGGGACAGTACTGCGCGTTTTTATTCACAGGTTATGGATTGGTGGGCAACGGTAAAACCAAAACTCAGCATGCAATTTATGGAGTTTCGTTATGAAGATGCCGTGTTTGATTTTGAAACAGCATTTAGAGAGGTTTTTGACTTTATCGGCCTGGAGTGGAACCCCAATGTATCGGATTTTCATAAAAATGCAGCGGGCAAATTTATTGCCAGCCCCAGCTTTAGCCAGGTAGCGCAGCCTTTGTATTCATCGTCGGTGGGTCGCTGGAAACACTATGAAAACGAATACCAGCCCATAGTTCAGTATTTACAACCGTTTCTTGCTGCTTATGGCTATCTTTAGTCAGGTTCGGTAGCTGCTCTCAAACCAGCATTCCCTAAGCTTCATAGATAGCACGGCATTAAAAAGGGGCGATCAAGTCGCCCCTTTTTTGTCTGAATATAATTTGCTGCTAAAGCAGATGTTTGACCGCTTGTCTTTCTTCTATCAATTCCGCTTCATTTTCGCGTAATCTTGCCAAACCAAATTCGTTGATATCCAGGCCTTTGACAATCTCATATTGACCATTTCTGACCATTACCGGAAACGAATAGACCAAGCCTGGCTCAATGCCGTAACTACCATCAGAAGGCACTGCCATGCTGACCCAGTCGCCCTCCTCCGTGCCATGTATCCAGGTGTGCATATGCCTAATAGCGGCATTGGCTGCAGAAGCAGCGCTAGATTGGCCTCTCGCTTTGATCACTTCGCTACCCCGGTGCTGAACAACCGGCATAAATTCGTTGATAAACCAGTCTCTTTCCACCAATTCCAAAGCGGACTGTCCTTTGACGCGGGCAAAATGCAAATCGGGATATTGCATACAAGAATGGTTACCCCAAACAGCGATATTTTTGACGTCTTTAGTAGCCACGCCGCATTTTTCAGCCAGTTGACTCATGGCCCGGGTGTGATCCAGCATGGTCATGGCCGCAAAGCATTCCGGTGCCAGATCCGGTGCACTATTGAGAGCTAAATAGGCATTGGTATTGGCAGGATTCCCTGTCACCAAAACTTTAACATTTCGACTGGCTACTTCATTCAAAGCCCGGCCTTGCACTAAAAAGATCTCGGCATTCTGGGATAACAGATCACTGCGCAGCATGCCATGTTTACGCGGCTTAGCTCCCACCAAAAAGGCATAATCGACATTGTCAAAAGCAATCTTGGGGTTATCCGTCACAACGATTTTATGCAACAACGGAAACGCACAGTCGTTAAGCTCCATCAACACACCATTCAAGGCATCCAGGGCTGGGGTAATTTCCAGCAACCGCAATACGATGGGTTGATCGGGACCCAACAAATCACCCGCAGCCAAGCGAAACAATAACGAATAACTAATCTGACCAGCAGCACCGGTAACAGCAACATCAACGGGAGTTTTCATGGTTTCCTTCTTCAAAATGAGTTTTGTCTTGCCGACAACGTTGACCAACAAGCTAAGTAAATTTAGATGTCAAAGATACCA
The DNA here is from genome assembly GCA_964550075.1 of uncultured Methylomonas sp. Taxonomy (GTDB): domain Bacteria; phylum Pseudomonadota; class Gammaproteobacteria; order Methylococcales; family Methylomonadaceae; genus Methylomonas. The sequence goes on along the minus strand of CAZJYS010000113.1, from coordinate 5,171 downwards.
TAATCCGCCCAATGCCGAAGCGAATGCTTGATAAAACCTGAACAAATTGATCTTTTTAGAATCGCCTTAAATTCTGTTGTTTTTATTGAAACTGAATTTAATTCAACAGCATTGGCAAGATTTCATCTCAAATCTGCCTATCTGTTCTTAGTAGGTGGTATTTTAAAAATAAGGCAACACCAATGCGAAACATTGGTTTAAAAACAGTTCAACAGATTGAAGAATATACGATTTGAAGTATTCCCATAACCTCACCGATTCGAAGCCTGATTGCCAGTAGCGTCATGATTAATTTAGTCTTTACCCTGTAGGTGTTTTCTGTTGCTTGTAATGTGAACAGGGAAATCTAAATCCGGCAATTGTTTTGGTCACAAGATTGTTTAGTCAACAATCGACCGAGTTTCAAGCGATTACGGGCAAACAAGCCATACAACCCCTTAAAAAAAGGTTTCAACCACGGCCAACGCATCGGTGCCATCAACCAACCTAATCCAACCAAGTTGTAAACTACATAGAACACATCTATCCCTTTAATAATCCTGCCATCCGCATAAACGCCATGAATTTCAGCCATCAAGTCATCATGGGTTTTACCGTAAATGCTGGCATCAAAACCTGATTCGTTAATATTCTGAAAACCCAATAGCCCTTGCTTATTTTTACCACGCAGCCACGCTACTTCTTTCTGACAAATGGGGCATTGACCATCGTAAAACAACACGAATTCCTGATTTGGATGGGTGCTTGTGGTCATTACAACTTTAATTCCCTTATTCAACGGATTGGTCCTTTGCCATTTTCAGTCTGTCTTGCTTATCTTTTGCAAATTCATGCTTTACGAAAAATAAGCCGCCCATCAAGCTCAATAGCATGACTATTTCCAGTATTTCTCTCATCATTGCCTTCACCACTGAATTAACAAAAAACACATGAACAATCGAGATGTGGGGGATACTAATGATTTGAACTTGGATGCGCCATGTAGACTGAATCTTTATCACTAGCCCCCCGACATCAGAAGGCTACCGAATAAAAAGGTTTAGTCAATCAGTCGGTTATTGGGGTTGTCCTGCCAACATAGCCCAATCGTGCATAATGTTGTGGTCAATCACCCCTATTGATGCAGTTTGATTTTCAGCTCAACAAACAATTGTTTTATGTTTCCACCACTAAAACCGCGCTGTTGTAAAAAACGGCTGCGCTTTAGCCATTCGCCTTGGCTGAGTGATTTTTCAGTATCGTATTTATTGCAATACACCTTGAGCAGCAAATCAGGCCAACCGCCCTGCTCGTCGGCTTTTGCATCCAGATCGACATCCGCTATGCCGCGTTGCTGTAGCTCATAACGGATACGCAAGGGCCCGTAACCACTGGCAATGCGTTGTCGAACATAGCTGTCGGCATAACGCTGATCGTCTTGCCAGTGATTTTCGGCTAGATCATCGATAACCGGCGCCACTTCCTGCCGACTGAAACCGCGTAATGCCAGTTTGTCCAATAATTCGCGCTGACTGTGTTCGCGTCTGGCTAGCAACCGCAAACAAATGTTTTCTATAGTTTTGCGGCGCTCAATCGCCGTCGACAAACTCGCTGTCATCTTCTGCATGCACTACTGGCGCAGTTTTAAGCGCTGCAAAGGCTTTTTCGCGAATAGCGGCTTCCAGTTCTTTGGCCTTATCAGGGTTGTCGCGCAAATACTG
>CAZJYS010000113.1:0-3371 GCA_964550075.1 uncultured Methylomonas sp. | reverse complement strand
GTAATTTCCAAGGCCTGTTCGCCGGTATCGGGCTGAGAAACCAGCAAATCATCGATATTGACGCCGATTTTTTGCGCATAGACTGGATCCAGAGCATGCTCGGCATCGACAAAAGCGGCAGTGCCACCTAATTTCTGCATCTGGGCAATGGTTTGCAGAGTCAGCGTAGTTTTGCCTGAGGATTCTGGCCCGAAAATTTCGATGACCCGTCCACGGGGTAACCCACCGCAGCCCAATGCAATATCCACGGATAGCGAACCGGTCGATACCACTTCGATATCTCGAGTAGCACCGGCATCGCCCATCCGCATCACCGAGCCTTTGCCAAACTGTTTTTCGATCTGCATTAATGCAGCGCCTAAAGCCTTTTTCTTGTTCTCGTCCATTGTTTTACCCGGTGATTCATTAACTGTTTAAATGCCTCATTATCACATAGTTAATCATGTAAAACAGCAGCTGTGGCATTCAGCCGATCAGGATCAAGGCTGACTATCAATGATTTCCAGACAGCGTTGCATTGTGCTGCGCACGACGAACAAGGTCATCGTAATTGGGTACAACAAATAATGTTCCGGGAACGCCAGAGTGATCAAAACCCCGCTAGCGACCATGCAACTATCAAAACGCGACAAGTATTTTTGTAAATAACGCAAAGCTTCTCGTGAATCGGCATCAAGTTGGGCGCTTTTTTGAATCACCCCCAACCACATCCATAAGCAAAGAATGGCGTAATAGATGGGAAAAATATGAAACATCGGCGAGCCTTTACTGAATTGTGGTTCCCAATAGCCATACCAGGCCCATAACAAACAACAGGCAAAACCATCATGCCAGATGCTGCTAGGTAATTTCTTTAGGCAACCTATGAGTAAAAACAACCCAGCCATTAAAGCACCAGCCTGCCAGACCATCTCGATATTCAAAAAAGGCAAGTAGGCACTAGCGGTTTGAACCAGTGTCGTCAGCAGTAAACAGCAAACAATAAAAATCGGCATAAAAATATTCAAAAAAATATAAATCGCTAATTTATACCTCAACACCCCATTTGGCCTGCAAATAATTTTGCCGGGTATCGAAAATCTGTTGCAGTTTGTCACCAATTAATAAGGCGTGCAGACACTGTCCCAGCCATCCCCAAGGCATGGCATAAAACACAATATCTTCCATGATGATGCTCTGATCTTGCTGAGTCAGACAAACTTCATGGCTCCAAAATTTAAACGGCCCAACCCCTTGCTGATATACAAAGCGATGCGGTTCTTCACAATGACTGATTTCCGATAGCCAACCCATAGGCAAACCCCATACGGCTTTCATTCGGTAACTGATCATCAGACCCGCATAAATTTTGGCTGGCACCTTGGAAACGATCTCCACATTAAAAAAATCCGGGGTAATTTCATTTAAATAATAAGGCGAAGAAAAAAAATCCCATGCCTGTTGCTGAGATAGCTTGAGAACTTGTCGACGGTAAAGCTGATAGATTTTCATAGTGGTTTTGGCGCCTGATTTTATTGACTGCTTCGAACCTCAATCTACCGCAAAAAAAATATTTTGCGGCATACTGAAATTGGTGAATCAATTAATCGACAACGGGTTTAACATGCTCAAATCACTTAAACAGATGCTGGCGAGTTTATTTTTAGCGGGGTGTTCCATGGTGGGTGTGCGCAACAGTGCAGAAGCTGCCTATACGGTGATATTGCAGGATGGGGATTTTGAGATCCGGCTTTATCAACCTATGTTGGTGGCTGAAACCGTTATCAATGCGGACTATACCAATAGTGGTTCCATCGGTTTTAATCGGCTGGCGGGTTATATATTCGGCAATAACCGGCAGCGAGAAAAGATTGCCATGACAACTCCGGTTTATCGAGAACCGCAGGGCGAAAAAATAGCCATGACCGCACCGGTGATACAGCAAAAAGTCGCTGATGAATGGCTGATGACTTTTGTGATGCCGCCGGAATACAACTTGAATAATTTGCCGGAACCGCTGGATCCGTTGGTCAACATTAAATCGGTAGCGAGTAAAAAAGTCGCGGTGATCCGCTATTCAGGTAGTCTGAGTGAAGAAATAATCAAAGAAAAAACCCATCAGCTCAACAATTGGTTGCTGAAAAAGCCATACAAAATATTATCAACGGCCCGCTCCGCGGCTTACGATCCGCCCTGGACTATTCCAGCCTTACGCCGTAACGAAGTGCACATTGATATTGAGTGAATCAGACAACTTGTACGGTCTGTAATTTAGGCACTGCGTTTAACAAGGCTTGGGTATAAGCGTTTTGTGGCTTGTTTAACACCTGTTCCACAGCGCCGTGCTCAACGATCTTGCCTTGATACATCACCGCCACTTGATCAGCCATTTCAGCGACCACGCCTAAATTATGCGTAATCAACAAATAACTCAAACCTTGCTGTTGCTGCAGATTTTTCAATAACTCGATGATTTGCGCCTGTACCGACACATCCAAGGCGCTGGTCGGCTCATCGCAAATAATAAGCTTGGGCTGCACCGCCAAAGCCCGGGCGATACAAATCCGCTGCCGCTGACCACCCGAAAATTCGTGGGGATAACGTAAAGCCGATTCTACAGGCAAATCGACCTGGCTCAGTAAAGTCGCCACCCGATGTTGCTTTTCCTCGCGAGTAACATTTGGGTGTAATGCGCTGATGCCCTCGGCAATAATGTCGCCAACCAGCATTCTGGGGTTCATCGCCGCAAAGGGGTCTTGAAAAATGATCTGGATTTCAGCACGATTACGGCGTAAGTCTTCGCCGGTCAATTGGGTTAAATCCACGCCATTAAACAGCACACGCCCTGCTTCAGACGGAATCAGATTCAGCAAACCTTTACCCAAACTGGTTTTTCCGCAACCCGATTCGCCCACCAACGCCAACGTGGTGCCGCTACGCAATTCAAAATCAACCCCATCCACCGCCTTAATATAGCCTACGACGCGCTTGAAAATGCCTTTTTTGATTGGGTAATAGACTTTGAAATTTTCTACGCTCAATAACGCGGGGTTTGACTGGGCTTGTTTGCCCAAACAGCTTTCCATTTTGGGCAGGGCTGCCAACAACTTAAGGCTATAAGGATGTTTGGCCTGCTGAAAAAATTCTGAGGTATTGGCCGTTTCAACGATTTTGCCGTTTTGCATCACCGCAATCCGATCGGCAATATTGGATACCAAAGCCAGATCATGACTGATCAACCATAAGGCCATACCGGTTTGCTTTTGCAGATTCTTCAGCAAATCCAGAATCTGCGCCTGTATCGTCACATCCAATGCCGTGGTCGGCTCGTCGGCAATCAACAAATCCGGTTTCCCTGCCAAAGCAATCGCAATCATCACCCGCTGCCGCTG
>CAZJYS010000112.1:0-6863 GCA_964550075.1 uncultured Methylomonas sp. | reverse complement strand
GCCTGTTTAATCAAATTTACTTCAATCCGGCTTTGTATGGTTTCAGTAATGTGACCGACGCTTGCTTCGATGGCTTATCAGTCTGCACAAACCCCGACAGCTACCTGTTCATGGATAATGTCCATCCAACCACCCGAACCCATGAAATTCTCGGCGCAGCTATCGTCAGTGCGGTTCCTTTGCCTCCCTCCATGCTATTTTTCGTCACCGGTATTTTCGGCTGGCTGTTTCACAGCAAAGTCCGGGTAAATTCTAGCTACAAAGCCTGATCATCTTGAGTGAGGTTCCGATGCGCAATTAGGCATCGGAACTGCCCCTAACGACTCAAGATCATCGGCCGATCCAATTGTTTTTCACCCCGCTTCGCTTTGAAGGTAGCTTTGACACTCCAGCAACCTGAACTTGAGGGGATTAAGATAAAAAGTATTCACTGTGTTATTCCTCTCCAGCTGGGATTTTGTGTATCCCGCTTAAGGTATACCAAGTCTTGAGGCTAAGGCCTTAAACTCGAAGCAGCACTGGCGATATCCTGACTGAGCTGATTAAAACATTGATTTAGTGCCTGCACTTTTAAGGCAATATCTTCACTGGCTACCGGTACCTGATGAGTGGTTTGTTGACTTAACACCACCGCATCGCCTCGATTCACCTGCCATTGGGCAACCAGCTTGGCCTGCTGTTGTGCATCCACATGAAATTCCAGCACATTCACAGCTAAACGAAACTCGCTTTGCTGGGCACGCTTGCTGGTAGTCAACACTACGTCAGCCGATACCATTTGATTTAAATTCTGCAGCATGACCCGGGTCATGTTCTCATCCAGTCTTTCCGCCCAACGATGCAATTCATCCAGCTTATAAGTATTTTTCCCGGCGGCTGAGACGATTTGGGCACGATCCAGATAATGGGAAATCTTGACTGGCGCTAAAGCCAAGGTCTGTCGTGTTTCTTGACCTGGATGGGATGCGTTTGCGGAATTTGGAGTTAGGGGCTCCAGCATATAAAACTGGGAAGGTGGTGTAGTCCCTACACATGCTGTCTGCAATAACAACGTTAACAAGCCGATAAAAGGTAAAGTTTTCGGTGATTTCATATTAATTCTCCGGTGCAGACTTTCCTGATAACAACGCTTCCGGGTGACGCTCCAGATAATCCGCCAGATCGCGAACTACGCGGGCGGTTTCCTTGAAAGCTTGTAAGGTATCGGATAATTCTGATTCCGGCCCGACCGCCTCTCCCACTCGTTGCAGTGAGTCTTCGGCCTGTTTCAAGGCCGCCGTGGCCGTCACCAGAGTTTTATCACTATTGGCAAACAACTGCGGCAACTCCTGATGTATCTGTTTGATCATGGCCTGGGTTTCTTTGACCAGCGCATCAGCATTCGTAACAGTCGTCGTGGTGCCTTTTAGCAAAGGCTCAAGGTTTTTATTCAAGGTATACGTGGATTTTTCCAGTCCTTGCAAAGTATTGACCAGAGCCACTTGAGACTTTTTCGTATCTTCGGAAGACAGCAAGGTTTTGATTTCCCGCAGGCTATCGGCAAAGTCCGTCACAATCTGATCCACCGGCATCGCCCGCAATTTTTTCGCAAACTCTTCTGCGGTGTTTTTCAACTCATCCGTGGTGGTTGGCACACCGGGTAATTCAAGCAAGCCTTTATAGTCCAGACCGGTTAATACGGGAGGTTTATCGGGATGTACATCCAAATCCACATACAATAAACCGGTAAGCAAACTCTGCATTTCAAGCCTCGCCCGAAAACCAATCTCAACCATTTTATCGAGATTGGCCTTACGTTGTTCATCGCTCAGATTTGATTCAATGACTGAGTCCCCGGAACGGTTTAAGCTGCCGCGTTGTATCTCGATGACCACAGGCTTGAATAATTTATTGCGTTTTTGATCGAATAATAATGAAATTTCCTTAACTGATCCTATCTGCACCCCCTGCATTTTGACCGGCGCCCCCACGGCTAAACCATTCAGCGAGGAATCAAAGAACACCACAAACGATAAGGTACTGGCATTAAATTGTTTGCCCGCTCCAAATAACAGCAGCGCCAGCACCAATAACACTAACGCACCCACAGTGAATCCTCCAATGACGGCAGGATTGACAGGTTTACTCATACAAAACAAACTCCATATTTAAACAGACTGATTGACATGACCTTCACCTCGAGTCAGAAACTGGATGATACGGGGATCTTTGGATTCGGCTAAAAGCTTGTTGGGGTTGCCGGTGGCCAGCATGGTCTTGCTATCCGGATCGAGAAATACCGAATTGGTGCCGATGGCAAAAATGCTGGCCAATTCGTGCGTGACCACGACAATCGTCGTGCCCAAGGTTTCTCGAAGACTAATGATCAAATCATCCAAAAGTCGGGCACTGACCGGGTCCAGACCGGCTGACGGCTCATCGAAAAACAGAATCTCAGGATCCAGCGCCATGGCCCGGGCCAGCCCTGCCCGCTTTTGCATGCCGCCGCTAATTTCGGAGGGATAATAGTCCTCAAAACCCGCCAGACCCACCAAGGCTAATTTATACGACACCATATCAGCAATATCTGCTCGACTCAGACTGGTAAACTCACCCAACGGTAAGGCGATGTTTTCTGCCAACGTCAAGGAACTAAACAGCGCACCACTCTGATAAAGCACCCCAATCCGGCGCATGATTTGGATGCGTTGTTCGTCACTGGATTGCCAGAAATTTTCGGTTTCGTAAAACACTTGGCCTTTAGCGGGCTCTTGTAGACCGATCAAATGCTTGAGCAAGGTACTTTTGCCACAGCCACTGCCACCCATGACAATAAACACATCACCGCGATTGATATTGAAAGTCAGATCATGCTGAATCACAAAATCGCCATAGGCCATGGTCAAGCCTTCGACACTGATATGGACGTTATTGTTTTGCATCGTTGCGTTCAAATCCCCAACTGATTACAGATCAGGGTCAAAACCGAATCCGCCACCACGATGTAAACAATACTATCCACCACCGCAGACGTCGTGGCTTCGCCAACCGCCGACGCACTGCGCCCACACTGCATGCCGCGCATACAACCGGCTAACGCGATCAAAATCGCAAATACAAAGCTTTTAAACAGACCGACCATAAAATCCATCAAATCGACGGCTTTTTGTACTTCATTGAAATACTGCGTAAATGACAAATCAAAAAAACTCAGACTGATGATTGCACCACCGCTGATGCCCATCAAATCAGCGTAAAGACACAGTAATGGCATCACCAGAATCAAGCCTATCATGCGTGGCAAGACCAGAAATTCCAGCGGCGAAATCCCCATGGTACGCAAGGCATCGATTTCGCTATTCACATTCATGGTTCCGAGTTGCGCGGCATACGATGCCCCTGTGCGGCCCGACATGATAATCGCCGTCATCAATGGCCCCATTTCTCTAACTGTACCCAGTGCCACCAAATCGGCTATATAAATCTGTGCGCCAAACATGGCCAGCTGCAAGGCACCTACGAAAGCTAAAATTAAGCCGACCAGCAAACTGATCAAAGTGGTGATGGGTAAACCGCCAGGCCCTGCATCTTCAATGCAAATCAGCAAATCCACCAGCCTGAAACGGGCTTTTCCCGTAAATAAGGCCCAAAAAGCCAGCATCATTTCGCCTATGAAAACAATCAAGGCCAGCCCGCCTTTGTGTATATCAAGAACATGCTGGCCTATCTTTTCCAAAATCGGTGTGCGTAGCTCGCTGCGACGCGCTCCAGCTCGTTCCGGCACGGCCAACGCCAGATTTAACAAGCTCTGCACCCCTTCCGGCATGCTAGCTGTATCCACTTGAATGGATTGGTTTTTACAAAAATCAGTAATCTTCAGCAAATAACTGGGTAAGCGACTATCCCAGGCGGCAAGTTCCTTTGACTGTATTTCAATACGTTTTATAGTTTGATGGCTCAGATCGGCTAACACGGATTCCAGCGGAGTAATTCTGGCGTTACGTATCCAGTGTCCACTGAATTCAAGTATCAGACTACCCTCTGAACCGGCTTGCATTTTTACATGCCCTGAAAGCTCGGGTTGCAATGCTGGGTTGGCTTTAGTCATGGTCCCTAAAGATACGTTGGAGTTTGGTTGGATTTTAAATATCCTCTGGCAATAGTCTACCAAAACAAAGACTCTACCATATCCAACCATGCCTAAGCGTTACAAAAGGGTTTTGTAAAAGGTTCGGCCCAGGAATGAGCCGAACCAAAGATGGCAATCGCTAGTTAATCGCGTTTGTTTTTATGCGATCCAGGAGCCGCTCCACTGAACGATCTGGAACCTGAAGCAGGTGGATTACTGCGAGGCGCCGGTGACTCGACCCTGGGAGCAGGTGCTGGAGCCGGAGCCGATTTGACTGGTTCACTCATCCGATGCTCTTCACGATGCGTAGTGGGCGGCGAATAACTGGGTGCTGAGCGCTGAGGCTCTGAACGAGTTCTCGTGCTAGGAGCCGAATAAGTCGATGACGGTGGTGCATAGTTATATCTGGGGGCTGACGGAGGCGTGTAAGGATTCGAATCAGACTGACCATCACCTCGCCAATAGCCATTAAAACCGCCGGATCTTGGCGTACGATACACCCTGGCCGCTTCTTCGCGTTGCCGATTTCTTTCTTGGCTAATATGCGCTGATCGGGGTAATGATTCGATGATGCCATCTGAAACCCAATGGGGTTTAGGTTTGGGCTTATCTTCAGGTCTTGGATATGGATGATGATCATGGCCGTTATCGTGGTGTTCATCATGATGGTAGTGACGCCTTGGGTAGTGCCGCCACCATCCCCAATCGGCATAATATGGATCGTAATAGACGCTACTATAATAATCCACACCATAGTAGTAGCGATTGTCGACCACAAAATACCGGGGAGAAGCCGTAGTAGCATAATACGGCACATAATCTTCCCGTTGCACATCTGCCATTTTTCGCATCAAATCATCCAGCATTTGCTCAACCACCAGATCCAGATCCTGCTGCCAATCATCCCCTGGTTCCAGATGACGCTTTACCCTGCTGTAAACCAGAAACTCATCATCATCGTATAACTCACCCTGAACTTCGATCACCCCTGCCTGATAAGACAAAATCACACCTTGCAAAGTCAGGGAGTGAATGCCGGAAGCGGTCTGCAAGCGATTTTCTTCGAGTAATTGCTGCTCCAAAGCCCGAGTTAACACCCTTGCCGCATCGACATGCTCACTGGGCAATTCCAGAGTTGCGGAAGCCGTAAAGGGCGTCACATAAATCTTGGATAAATCTTCTTCTCGAGAATCCATTAGGCTGCCGCCGGTTGCCGTACAGGCAAACTGGGAAAGCAGGCAAAAACCCAGCAAAAATCTTGATACAACTCTATTGATTTGGATTTTAAATTCTCTGCGTCCTAAAAATCGAATGTTCATAAGCTTTCCATGGGTAATGTTGATGATCTTGATGACCTATCTTTTATTGTTCCATCGAGTTTTGCTGTTTCAATCGCCGTAAAACGGTCGCAACTGCAGCATCGATGGCGGGATTCCGCTCCGACTTAGCATCGACCGACTGAATAGCCATGCTTTTGCTGCTGATCATATTGGTCGCTTGAGTTTGCGGGTGACCGGCGACCTGCACAGTCATTACTAAACGAATCACATCCCGAAACCCATCCAGCGTCGAATCAATTTTGTATTCAAATTTTTCAGTACCCCAGATACCATCATCCAGTTGATTTCCGGTCAAACTTCTTTTAACCAGTTTTAGTTCTTTAATATAAATACCGGGTGAATTTTCTTCTAGAGATTTCCGAAATTGACTTTCCAAATTGGCGCGATTGACATCAACAGTGTATTTGCTTTTACGTTGTTGCCAGCGACCCTGAATATCACCCGCGCTAAATCCAAAATCCCCATCAAAAGTATAACTGCCATCATAGATCTCGACCCTATGTTCGGGCCGCAGTCCAGGTGCCTTGATGGGCGTCACATCAATACGGGTCAAAGCTGTGGTATCCCAGCCTCCCGTCACATCAGTCCATCCGGTGCAAGGTAACACTGCAATGGCTGTAGCCAGAATCCCATAAATTAACGGTTTAAAAATGCTCTGTGTGTAGGTCATAGCTGCTCCTGCCAAATGGGCTAAGGTTATCCCATTCAAAAATGGGGTTGATTCAAGTATATGACGGTGTAGCTTAAGCCGTGATTAAACGCCTTTGTAACTGGCTTATTTCTGTCTCCGCTGAAATCAGGGCTAAACTTTTAGCAAATGATACCGACATGGGTATTGAGTCTTAAAATTACGGAGTATTCACTTTGAATTCCACCAAATACCAAATATCACTGCGCAGCCTGTCTTTATCCTTAGTTTGCTTTAGTGGCTTATTGACGACCTGCCCGGCGTTTTCCGGAGTCGTCCTGCTCGACGATGCCTATGTGTCCAATACCGCAGTCGGTAAAAACTACGGTAATGCCGCCACCCTGAAAATTGTCGGCGATGCCAGCGACGGATATTTGAGATTTGATCTTGCCAGCGCTATTCCACCCGGTGATCCTCAAGTCGCTAAAGCCACTCTCAAGGTGTTTGTTTCCGGTAAGAAAGGCACGACGGGTAGCCTGGATATATACGAAACCACAACAGACCTGGAAGAATTGCAGTTGAATCGTGCGAGTTTACTGCTGGGTGATTTGATAGCATCTCAATCGCCCGTCAAAAACAACTGGGTTGAATTTGATGTATCTGACTATGTGGTTGCCAATCAAAACAATGACTCCTTGGCGTTTGCCCTTAAAGGTTCAACTGGCCTGAATGTGGACATCGACAGCAAAGAAAGCAAAACCACCAGTCATGCCGCATCCTTGGATAT
>CAZJYS010000111.1:0-6900 GCA_964550075.1 uncultured Methylomonas sp. | reverse complement strand
GGTTAACCTCTGGAACGAATTTGTCGCCCAGAGGTTAGCAAGGATGATGAAATCAAGGGGTGATTTTTTCAGGGCTGGCATTGGCGGTTTTCTCAGGCGCACCGCTGTTGATTTTAAGTAACCAGCCATCTTCACCGATACATTCGCCTTCGCTGGCTTTAGCTTCTACATGTATCCGGGCATAACCCTCAGTTAATTCATCCGGCAAGGTGGCTTTCACATAAAAAAAAGTCTTTTTATCAACGACTTCGACTTTCATGGGTATTTTTTTCGCACTGGCTTTAACGTGGAGCGGATCAGCAAGGTGATTGATATGGAATGAGATGGCTGATTTGGGTGCTACTTCAGATTTATCAGCAGGGGAGAAATCTCTGAATTTGGGTTTAAAACATTTTTTTTCAGCTTCGTCATCATCAGAAGCAGCTAAAACCAGGGGTGAGAATGTTAAGACACTCAGGAGCAGGATCGCGTGTTTCCAGAATCGGGATAGTTTCATAGCAGACCTCTTGATGTTGTTTTTATTATGGTATCTATACCAACTTTAATCAGTTTTGCTGAACAATTCAATGACAAAACAACCTCATATAGGCTGAGGGAACCGTAAACTTTTGGCCTTTATTGCGCCAGAACATGTAAAATTGCCCGCTTTTCTGATTATCAGTTTGTAAAAATGAGCATAGAACTTAGAGGCACCACGATTTTGGCCGTCAGGCGTGGCGATAAAGTCGTAATTGGTGGTGATGGGCAAGTGACTTTGGGCAATACCGTCATGAAAGGGAACGCGCGCAAAGTCAGACGTTTGTACCACGATAAAGTAATTGCCGGTTTCGCAGGTGCTACAGCTGATGCATTTACTTTGTTTGAACATTTTGAAGGCAAGCTTGAAAAAAATCGCGGTAATTTAACGCGTGCAGCTGTTGAGATGGCCAAAGATTGGCGCACCGACCGGGCACTGCGCAAACTGGAAGCTTTATTGATCATTGCCGACGCCAAGACTTTGTTGACTCTGTCGGGTACCGGGGATGTGATTGAGCCGGAGCATGATTACATGGCGATTGGTTCCGGTGGCGCGTTTGCGCAAAGTGCTGCACGGGCTTTATTGGAAAACACCGAGTTAAGTGCGCGAGACATCGTCGAAAAATCCCTCAATATCGCAGCAGATATTTGTATTTATACCAATCACAATCTGCGCATCGAAGAATTGGACACAGAACCGCAAGTGTCGGAGTAAGAAAAACCCATGAGTCAAATGACCCCAAGAGAAATTGTCAGCGAACTGGATAAGCACATTATTGGTCAGGCTGATGCCAAACGTTCCGTCGCTATTGCTTTGCGTAACCGCTGGCGACGCAGCCAAGTTGCGCCTGAGTTGCGAGAAGAAATTACCCCGAAAAATATCCTGATGATAGGACCCACCGGTGTGGGTAAAACTGAAATAGCTCGCCGTCTGGCCCGTTTGGCCAACGCGCCGTTCATTAAAATAGAAGCCACCAAATTTACTGAAGTGGGTTATGTCGGGCGTGATGTGGAATCCATCATTCGCGATTTGGTAGATACTGCTGTGAAAATGACGCGCATGTCGGCGATGGATAAAGTGCAAAATCGGGCTGCCGATGCCGCCGAAGAGAGAATACTGGACATTTTGTTGCCACGCGCTGAAGGTGGCATGCTGTCAGATACAGAAGAATCCACCCGGCAAAAAATGCGTAAAAAACTGCGTGAAGGTGATCTGGACGACAAAGAAATTCAAATTGATGTCAGTGCGCCAGCTGTTGGCGTGGAAATCATGGCCCCCCCGGGCATGGAAGAAATGACCAATCAATTGCAGGGCATGTTTCAAAATCTCAGTAGTGGCCGCACCAAAGCCCGCAAATTGAAAATCAAGGATGCCAGCAAATTGTTGCAGGAAGAAGAAGCAGCAAAACTGGTCAATGAGGATGAAATCAAGCAAACCGCCTTGGAATCAGTCGAGCAGCATGGCATCGTGTTTTTGGATGAGATCGACAAAATTTGCAAGCGTGCCGAAACAGGTGGTGGTGAAGTCTCCCGTGAAGGGGTGCAACGCGATTTGCTGCCTTTGGTCGAAGGCAGTACGGTCACGACTAAATACGGCATGATAAAAACCGATCATATCCTGTTCATTGCCTCAGGGGCTTTTCATCTGACCAAACCTTCTGATTTGATTCCTGAGTTGCAAGGACGTTTTCCGATTCGGGTGGAATTAAGTGCTTTAAGCGCTGATGATTTTGTGCGGATTTTGACTGAACCTGATGCTTCTTTGACCGAACAATATCAAGCCTTGCTGGCCACTGAAGGTGTGCAGATTTCTTTTACCGATGATGGTATTCAACGTATTGCCGAATTGGGTTGGCAAGTCAATGAAAGCGTCGAAAATATCGGTGCCAGACGCTTACATACCATTCTGGAAAAATTGTTGGAAGAAATATCCTTTGACGCACCTGATTTACTGGAAAAAACTATACATATCGATGCAGCCTATGTTGATAGCCACTTGCAGCAACTGGCTGATAACGAAGATTTGAGTAGGTATATTTTGTAATCATGCGTCTGAAAATCACTCCCTGCCATTGTTCGCCGACTGAAATCAAACTGCACAAAGTTTCTGCCGTGCTGGAAATTCATTTCGACGATGGCAGTATTTTCGAAATGCCCAGCGAGTATTTGCGCGTTTATACCCAATCTGCCGAGGCGGTTGGGCATGGTCCGGGGCAGGAAACCCTGCAGACCGGCAAACAGGATGTCACCATCACCGATATTAGACCCATAGGCAATTATGCAATTGCGCTGACCTTCAGTGACGGCCATGACAGCGGTATCTATTCCTGGGATTTGCTGTACAAACTGGGCTCTGAATTTCCACTGTTGTGGTCAGCCTACCTCGAACAATTGGCCGCCGCCGGTCTCAGTCGCAAGCCGCCTTTACCCCATTAAACTGAATTATGACAAACGACAACACCACTCACTTCGGTTTCAAACAAGTCCCCAAACAAGAAAAAGTTGCCATGGTGCGCGGCGTTTTCGATTCGGTTGCCAGTCAATACGACTTGATGAACGATTTAATGTCGATGGGCATCCATCGCATCTGGAAACGCGTGGCCGTTCAACTGGCCAATATTCGCGAAGGCGACCAGGTGTTGGATTTGGCTGGTGGCACGGGGGATTTGACAACCTTGTTTGAAAAACGCGTAGGCAAAAACGGTCAGGTGGTGCTTGCGGATATTAACGCAGCAATGTTGCGCACCGGGCGAGATCGGCTGATTAACCGTGGTCTGGCCGGTAACATTCGTTATGCGCAAGTTAACGCTGAATGTCTGCCATTTGCTGACAACACCTTTGATTGTGTTTGTATCGGCTTTGGTTTGCGTAATGTCACCGATAAGGATGCGGCCTTACGTTCGATGTATCGGGTTTTGAAACCGGGTGGCCGGGTGATTGTGTTGGAGTTTTCGCATCCGATCGACCCGATCACCGAAAAAGTCTATGACTTTTATTCATTTAAATTGTTGCCAAAAATTGGTGCCGTCGTTGCCAAAGACGAAGATAGCTATCGTTATCTGGCGGAATCCATTCGTATGCACCCCAAACAAGATGAATTGAAACGCATGATGGAAGAGGCAGGTCTGGAACGTTGTGAATATTTCAACATGACCCAAGGCATCGTAGCTGTGCATAGAGGTTATAAGTTTTAAGTCGTTATTGACGATCACAGGGGAGGGGGAGAAATGGCACTAAGTCAGGCAGCGCAAAACACCATCAGTGAAACTGAATATCTACAAGGCGAGATATACGCCGATATTCGCCACGAGTATATTGATGGAGAAGTGTTTGCAATGGCAGGAGCGAGTCGTAACCATCAACGGTTGGTCGGTAATCTCCACACTGCACTAAACCAATATCTGAACGAAAAACCTTGCGAGCCATTTGCCAACGAACTAAAAGTCAAAGCCGATCATTGCTTCTTTTATCCTGACATCGCAGTGGTTTGCGATGATCAACAAGGTGACGATTACTACACCGAAAAACCAAGCATCATTATCGAAGTACTGTCCAAAACCACGCGCCGTCTGGATAAAACCGTCAAATTGGCTGCTTACAAAACGCTATCCAGTTTGCAGGAATATGTATTGATTGAGCAGGATCACGTTGAGGTTGAGGTGTTTCGGCGTTCGCAAAACTGGTTTGCCGAACATTTTTTTCTAGGCGACAGCATTCACTTCGAATCAATAAATTTTAGTGTCAAAATTGTCGACCTTTATCACCGCGTCAATAATGAAGACATGCAGGATTATCTACAGCAACTCGCCCAATTAGCAGGCTAATGTCAGTCGATCTTATACAAATCAGACCTTTATTGATTGGTGCTTTGGAAACCGGTCTTAACGCTTATCTGGGTCTCGATGAACAACTTGAACAGTTGTTAGCACCGATGGCCGGCAAAGTGCTGGCAATTCATATCACGCCGTTTAATGAAACTCTTTACCTGTGTCCCACTCAGGACCGTATTCAGTTTTTGGAAAACTATACCGGCGAAGTTGATACTCGTTTGAGCGGTTCCCTGTCGGCCTTAGGTTTGATGGGTCTGAGCGCCACACCGATGCGATCCCTATTCAAAGGTGAAGTGCGTATCGAAGGTGATACGCTGCTGGCGCAAAAGCTGCAAAGGATGTTTGAAAAGCTGGATATTAATCTGGAAACCAAGCTGGCTCGTTATTCGAGCGATGATTTTGCACAACGTGTCAGTCATTTATTTCGCACCAGTCGAGACTGGACTCAAAATACCCTCACCAGTTTCCGTCTCAACCTGGAAGAGTTTTTACAGGAAGAAACCCGAGATTTACCCGCTAAAGCCGAAGCTGAACTGGTTTTTCAAGAGATTGATGCTGCCCGGACTGATCTTGATCGATTGAATGCACGTGTCGAGCGTTTATTCGCCGACCAGCCTGAAAACTCCCAAGCCAAATAAACCAAAAGGACCCGCAGTGATTCGCACCAAAATACTCATGCGCCTCATCCGGATTAATTGGGTGATGATGTCTCATGGACTGGATGAAATTGTTTTAAAAACCCATTTGTTCCGGCCCATTCGGTATTTGGCATTTTTTTCCCCAAATTATTGGTTACGTAAACCCAAGGAATCGCGAGGCGTCCGCATTCGTCGCACCTTGGAAGATTTGGGGCCAATCTATGTGAAGTTTGGGCAAACCTTATCAACCCGCAAGGATTTGTTGCCGGAGGATATTGCAGAAGAATTGGTGAAACTACAGGACCGAGTACCGCCATTTTCAGTCGAACTGGCTCGCAATATTATCGAACAACAACTAGGTCAATCCATTGAAACAGCATTTGATGAGTTTGATCCGCAACCTTTGGCCTCGGCTTCTGTAGCCCAAGTGCATACCGCGACTCTGAAAACCGGTGAAAAGGTCATTGTCAAAGTGTTGCGTCCCGATATAGAGGATAAAATTCATTCCGATGTGGCATTGCTGTATGAATTTGCGCGACTGGCTGAGCGATTCTGGAGTGATGCGCGGCGACTAAGAGCAGCAGAGGTGGTGGCCGAGTTTGAGAAAACCATATTGGATGAACTGGACTTGTTGCGTGAAGCCGCCAATGCGAGCGCCATTCGCAATAATTTTAAAAACTCCGATTCGCTGTATATTCCAGAAATCCACTGGCCATTGACGCGGCGCAAAGTGTTGGTGATGGAGCGCATCTATGGCGTGCCGGTGGGCGATATTCCGGCTTTACGAGCCGGCAATGCCGACTTTAAGAAATTGGCCGAGCGCGGGGTGGAAATATTTTTCACCCAGGTTTTTCGGGATAATTTTTTTCATGCCGACATGCATCCCGGCAATATTTTTGTGCAATTACCGGACAAATATCTTGCAGTGGATTTTGGCATCGTTGGCAGTTTATCGGATACCGATCAGCGCTATCTGGCTGAAAATTTTCTGGCGTTTTTCAATCATGACTATCGCCGGGTGGCCCAGATGCACATCGAATCCGGCTGGGTGCCCAGTCATACCCGCGTAGAAGAGTTTGAAGCGGCGATTCGAAGTGTTTGCGAGCCGATTTTCGAAAAACCGCTCAAAGATATTTCTTTTGGATTATTGTTGCTGAGGCTTTTCCAGACAGCACGGCGGTTCGATATGGTGGTGCAACCTCAGTTGGTGTTATTGCAAAAAACCTTGTTGAATATCGAAGGTTTGGGTCGACAGCTGTATCCCGATCTGGATCTATGGCAAACCGCCAAACCCTTTTTGGAAAACTGGTTCAAACAACGTTTGGGACCGGCTGCCAAAATCAAAGAGTTGCTCGCCAAACTGCCTGAAATGACTGAGCAATTGCCGGAAATTCCTGCGTTGATGTTTCAGGCGCTGCAAAGCAACGCGCAAATGCAGCAGCAGATTCAGCAACATAATCACGAAATGATACAGTTGCGTAAACAATTACGTCGTAATCATAAACATACCTTAAGCGCTATTTTATCTGGCGCATTAATGATTGCAGCGGCAATTTTAATGCAAGCTTATTTTTAGTTTTCGACCTAGAGACTAGATTCTGGTCATTGTCAAGATCTTGTAATATTTCTTATTGGCAAGTATATTGCTTAACATTAATAGATATGGGTGATTTAATGGAAGCTACACGTCTTTCGATTCCAGATGTGATTTTGTTTACGCCAAAAGTATACGGCGATGAACGAGGGTTTTTCTACGAAAGTTTTAATCAGCAACGATTTGAAGAATTGACCGGTTTAAAGCGGGAATTTGTTCAAGACAATCACTCCAAATCACAACAAGGCGTTTTGCGTGGCCTGCATTATCAGTTACCACCTAAAGCACAGGGTAAGTTGGTGCGAGTAGTTCAAGGCGAAGT
>CAZJYS010000110.1:0-6912 GCA_964550075.1 uncultured Methylomonas sp. | reverse complement strand
AAATTACGCGGAGAATCACTTTGAGCCCAGACCGAGCATTCATACCACTCAACATTGCAGTACTGACGGTTTCAGACACCCGAACCGAAAGCGATGACACGTCCGGTGCTACCCTAGTTAACGGTTTAACGGAAGATGGCCATCGCTTACACGACAAGAAAATTGTTCCGGATGATATTTATCAAATCCGTGCTATCGTCAGTTCATGGATAGCGAACCCAGAAGTGCAAGTGATTATCTCCACGGGCGGCACAGGCGTTACCGGCCGGGATGGTACGCCGGAAGCTGTTTCACCATTGCTGGATAAAGTGTTGGACGGTTTTGGGGAAGTATTCAGAATGATTTCCTATCAGGACATTAAAAGTTCTACACTGCAATCGCGAGCCATAGCCGGTGTCGCCAATGGCACCTATATTTTTTGCGTGCCGGGCTCATCCAATGCCTGCAAAACCGCCTGGCAGAGTTTGATTAAGGAACAACTGGATTACCGCACCCGTCCATGCAATCTGGTGCAATTGATGCCACGCTTACTGGAGAAATAATGCAATCGCGTTTTCTGTTTTTGGCCGCCATTGCCGGTTTTTTGGGGGTGGCGATGGGTGCGTTTGGTGCTCATGCCTTAAAAAATGTGCTGACCGAAGCACATCAGGAAGTCTATAAAACCGCAGTCAGTTATCAAATGTGGCACGCATTATTACTCGGACTGATTGCTGTATTACCCCGAGAAAAATTGCTGTGTTGGGCTGGTTGGTTATTGGTGGCTGGTATGCTGTTGTTTTCCGGTAGTCTTTATCTATTGACGATATTGAATCAAAACTGGTTGGGTATGATTACACCTTTCGGCGGCGTAGCATTTTTAGCGGCTTGGAGTCTATTAGCCTGGGTCGCCTTTCAACATCAGAGGAATTGAGTCATGGATAAGCCGCCAATTCGGCCATCATCAGCGTCAGGCTCTTACGCCTCCAGTCGCAATCAACGCGATTCAGGCAGTCAGGAAGAGAAATTGCCTCCCGTCGTTGAAGACGGTTTGACCAAAATTCTGCATTCGGTCATTCATTTTGCTGTCAGGTTGCTGGCCGTTTTAATGACCCTGGTCATATTGTGGGGCGTCGCCGATGTGGTCTATGTCATCTATGAACGAGTGGTGGCCGAACCTTTTCTGTTGTTGACGGTCAGTGACATACTGGTGGTGTTCGGTTCATTTATGGCGGTATTGATTGCCATAGAAATATTTATCAATATCACGGTCTATATCAAGCGTGATGCATTGCCGATCAAGATGGTGATTGCCACTGCGTTGATGGCGGTAGCACGAAAAGTCATCATGCTGGATTTCAAGGATATGGACTGGACTTATCTGATCGGCATAGCCGCCATCATTCTGGCCTTGGGCCTGACTTACTGGCTGATTTCCTACAAGCCTAAACCTGTTCAACAAGACGAGCGATAATCGATGCGTGACGCCACTCCCCAAACTGTCTATCTCAAAGACTATACCCCACCGGAATATTTAATTAGTACGGTTGATCTGCGTTTCGAACTGGATGAGACGCAGACTCAGGTTTATGCCGAGTTAAGCCTGCAACGTAATCCGGCCAGCCCAGTTTCGGGTGCGGGATTAACGCTGGTTGGCGAAAATCTGGAGCTCATCAGTCTGGCTATCAACGAACAGCGTTTGTCTGCAACGGATTACACGCTGACCCCGGAAAGCCTGACGCTACACAACGTGCCGCAAGATCAGCCGTTTACCCTCAGTATTCACAATCAGATTGACCCCAAAGCCAACACGGCGCTGGAAGGTTTATACCTTTCCAATGACATGCTGTGTACCCAATGCGAAGCCCAAGGTTTCAGAAAAATCACCTGGTTTCTGGATAGGCCGGATGTGATGAGCCGTTTTACCACCTCGCTGATTGCCGACCGCAATAAATACCCGATCCTGCTTTCGAATGGCAATAAAGTCGCGCAAGGCAAGCTTTGCGACAAACGGCATTGGGTGCGCTGGGAAGATCCTTTTGCCAAGCCCTGTTATTTGTTTGCGCTGGTGGCCGGGCAATTGGAAAAAGTCGAAGATTTTTTCATCACCGCCAGCGGGCGAAGGGTAACGTTGCAGATTTTTGTTGAACAACACAACGTCGACAAATGCGAACATGCAATTCAGTCTTTGAAAAACGCCATGCGCTGGGATGAACAAACCTACGGCCTGGAATATGATCTGGATCTGTATATGATCGTAGCCGTGGATCATTTCAACATGGGGGCCATGGAAAACAAGGGCTTGAATGTATTCAACACCAAATTCGTGCTGGCCAGACCGGATACGGCTACGGATAGTGATTACGAACATATCGAAGGTGTCATCGGCCACGAGTATTTTCATAACTGGTCGGGCAATCGGGTCACTTGCCGTGACTGGTTTCAGCTGAGTTTGAAGGAAGGCTTCACGGTATTCCGGGATCAGCAATTCAGTGGCGATCAAACCTCACCCGCCGTCAAACGCATTGAAGATGTCAATGCGCTGCGTACCCGGCAATTTGCCGAAGATGCGGGTCCTTTGGCTCACCCGGTTCGCCCTGAAGCTTATATCGAGATCAATAATTTTTACACCTTAACGGTTTACGAAAAAGGCGCGGAAGTGGTGCGCATGCTGCATACCTTGTTAGGTGCTGAGGGTTTTCGCAAAGGTTGTGATTTGTACTTTGCCCGCCATGACGGCCAAGCCGTGACTTGCGAGGATTTTGTCAATGCACTGGAAACTGCTAACGACATAAAGCTGGAACAATTCCGGCGTTGGTATTCGCAAGCCGGCACCCCGGTACTCACTGTCAATCAGCACTTTGACGCCAATGCTCAGCAGTTGCATCTGACTATTCAACAAAGCTGTCCGCCAACCCCCAACCAACCCACCAAGCTGCCATTGCATATTCCCATTAAACTGGGATTATTAGCCCAAGATGGCTCAGCGGCGATGCTGCATATTGATGGCAAAAGTCAGACGGAAATGACTCTGGACTTAACCGAAGCAGAGCAGACTTTTGTGTTTGAACAGCTATCCGAACAACCTGTCGTGTCTTTGCTCCGTGGTTTTTCCGCGCCGGTGAATTTGAATATGTCCCGCAGTCTGGAAGAACTGGCATTTTTATTAAAGCACGATAGCGATACCTTCAACCGCTGGGAAGCCGGGCAGCAGCTGGCTGTGCAAATCATTTTTGGTTTGATCGAGGATTTAAAACAGCATCGTCCTTTGCATCTCAATGCGTTGATGGTCGAGGCGTTTCATAGTCTTTTGACGGATGAAGGTGATGATTTGTCTTATCAGGCCTTATTATTGTCGCTGCCGGATGAAAGTTATCTGGCCGGGCAAATGCCGGTGATTGATGTCGATGCAATTCATCACGCCAGGGAATTTGTTAAAACCACCCTGGCCTATGCACTACAAGACGACTTTAAACGTGTCTACCTGATCCATCATCGCGATGAGTCCGGCAAATTCCATGCTGGGGCAGTGGGTAGACGACGACTTAAAAATGCTTGTCTAGGCTATCTGAATCAACTGGAATCCAGTGATACTTATAATCTGGTTCTGGAGCAATTCGAACAAGTTCGCAACATGACTGACCAGATGGCCGCACTGTCTGCCATCGTCAATAGCCAGCATCCGGCCAAGAGCGCTAGTTTGGATCGTTTTTATCAGCAGTGGCAGCAGGAAGCTTTGGTGATCGACAAATGGTTTGCCTTGCAAGCCAGTAGCAGCATGCCTAATGCCTTTGCCACGGTTCAGGCCTTGATGCAGCATCCTGCATTTGATATGAAAACACCTAATCGGGTACGGGCCTTGATCGGAGCATTCAGTCAAGCCAATCCGGTGCATTTTCATGCCCAAACGGGCGAAGGTTATCGCTTCCTGGCCGATCAGGTTTTGGCGTTGAATACTCTCAATCCACAAATCGCGTCCCGGATGGTGACAGGGTTTGCCCAATGGCGGCGTTACGATCAGCACCGGCAGGATTTAATGAAACAGCAATTACAGCGTATCATTGCCACCCAACCGCTTTCCCCGGATGTATACGAAATTGCCAGCAAGAGTTTGGCGTAGCTGGCACAATCACGTAAACTAATCGTCAGGACAAACCTTTATCTTTTAGCATGAACCCACGCAGCGCACAGGTCGAACGCAATACGCTAGAAACCCAGATCAACTTGACCATCAACCTCGATGGCAATGGCACGGCTTCGTTTGATACCGGTCTGCCATTTCTCGATCATATGCTGGATCAAATTGCCCGGCATGGCCTGATTGATATGCAGGTGGTTGCAAAAGGGGATTTACAGATAGACGCGCATCATAGCGTCGAAGACATCGGTATCACCCTGGGCCAGGCCTTTGCCAAAGCATTGGGTGACAAAAAAGGTATTTACCGCTACGGGCATGCTTATTGTCCCTTGGATGAATCTTTATCACGGGTCGTGGTGGACTTTTCCGGACGCCCCGGCTTGTTTTATGACGTGGAATTCAAGCGTGCCATGATAGGCAACTTTGATGTGGATTTATTCAAGGAGTTTTTCCAGGGCTTTGTTAATCACGCAGGGGTAACGC
This sequence comes from uncultured Methylomonas sp., assembly GCA_964550075.1. Classification (GTDB taxonomy): domain Bacteria; phylum Pseudomonadota; class Gammaproteobacteria; order Methylococcales; family Methylomonadaceae; genus Methylomonas. The sequence goes on along the minus strand of CAZJYS010000110.1, from coordinate 2,315 downwards.
TGCATATCGATAATTTAAAGGGTGGCAACGCCCATCATATTGCCGAAACGGTGTTTAAAGCCTTTGGCCGTGCGGTGCGCATGGCCATCAGTCCAGACCCTCGCATGGCGGGTATCATGCCTTCGACCAAAGGTAGTTTATAATTCCTTCCAGTCTGTCTTTCTTCCCTAATTTCTAGTTTTTATGTCATCAGTTGCCGTTATCGATTACGGAATGGGTAATCTGCACTCCATCGCCAAAGCCCTGCAACACGCGGATAGTAGTGTGCAGGTCATCATCAGCGCCGATCCCAAAGTCATTCAGACTGCAGATCGAGTGGTTTTTCCGGGTGTAGGCGCCATGCGTGATTGTATGCAGGCTTTGCATGAACTGGATTTGATCGACATTATTAAACGCGTAGCCCAGGACAAACCGTTTTTGGGTATCTGTCTGGGCATGCAGGCTTTGTTGACCGATAGCGAAGAGAATGGCGGTATTGCCTGTTTAAATCTTTTCCCGGGTCATGTGCGTCGTTTTGCCGAACCGCTCCATGATGACCAGGGTCAACCTCTGAAAATTCCCCACATGGGCTGGAACCGCGTCAAACAAAAACCGCACCCGCTCTGGCAAAATATTGCCCAGGATAGCCGTTTCTATTTTGTGCACAGTTATTTCGCTATGCCCGATCATGAGCAAGACAGTATCGCCAGTAGCGATTATCCAGGACCGTTCAGTTGTGCGCTGGCTAAAGACAATCTGTTTGCTGTGCAATTTCACCCGGAAAAAAGCCAAACCGTGGGCTTGCAATTATTACAAAACTTTTTGCGCTGGGATGGCGCTGTTTAATATCAAACTTTAACCTTTTTGATTGAGTGATTTAACCGTTGAGACTGAGCTATGTTGCTGATACCTGCAATTGATTTAAAAGAAGGGAAATGTGTTCGCTTACGCCAGGGTCGTATGGAAGACGACACGGTATTTTCCGATGATCCGGTCGCAGTGGCTGGTCGTTGGGTGGACGCCGGTGCCCGACGGTTACACTTGGTTGATCTGGATGGCGCCTTTGCAGGCAAGCCTAAAAACGCCGATGTCATTCACGCGATTGTGCAAGCCTATCCCAATGTGCCCGTGCAAATCGGCGGTGGCATTCGTGATGAAGACACCATCCAAGCTTATCTGGAAGCGGGTGTTGAATACGTCATCATCGGTACCAAAGCCGTTAGTGAACCGCATTTTGTGCGTGATGTCGCTATCGAATTTCCCGGCCACATTATCGTGGGACTGGACGCCAAAGACGGTAAAGTGGCGATTGACGGCTGGTCAAAACTGTCCCGTCATGATGTGATTGATCTGGCGAAAAAATTTGAAGCCTTAGGCGTATCGGCCATTATTTACACCGACATCTCCCGTGACGGCATGATGCAGGGTGTTAATGTTGAAGCCACCGCCAATCTGGCGCGAGCCATCAAAATCCCGGTGATTGCTTCCGGCGGTATTACCAATATTGATGACATTCGCGCGTTAGGTGAAGTCGCACACGAAGGCATCATGGGCGCCATCACCGGTCGCGCCATTTACGAAGGTACATTGGATTTTGCCGAAGCCGAAAAGCTGGCGGAATCATTTACTGATGTGGGTGCTTGATCTGCTGCCCTCCAAACTTTTAGTCTGCCGTATCTCATGAGTCTTGCCAAACGTATTATTCCTTGCCTGGATGTCGATAATGGCCGCGTCGTTAAAGGCGTCAAATTTGTCAATATTCGTGATGCTGGCAACCCAGTCGAAATTGCCCGTCGCTATGATCAGGAAGGGGCTGATGAAATCACCTTTTTAGATATCACCGCTACCCACGACAACCGCGACACCATCGTGCATGTGGTCGAAGAAGTGGCCAGCGAGGTATTTATCCCCCTGACCGTAGGTGGTGGTATCAGAACCTTGGAGGATATTCGGCGCATGCTGAATGCCGGTGCGGATAAAGTCGGCATCAATAGCGCTGCCGTATTCAACCCGGAGTTTGTCAATCAGGCAGCGGAAAAATTCGGTTCGCAGTGCATTGTAGTCGCTATCGATGCTAAAAAAGTCAGCCAGGATGGTGAGGAAAACCGCTGGGAAATATTTACCCACGGCGGTCGTAAACCCACAGGCATTAACGCCGTAGAATGGGCCATCAAAATGAAGGACTTTGGGGCAGGCGAGATTTTGCTGACCAGCATGGACAGAGATGGCACCAAGTCGGGTTTCGATCTGGCCTTGACTCGCGCCATCAGTGAAGCCGTCAGCATCCCGGTGATTGCCTCTGGCGGTGTCGGTAACCTGGATCATTTAGCTGACGG
>CAZJYS010000109.1:3692-6937 GCA_964550075.1 uncultured Methylomonas sp. | reverse complement strand
AAATATAGCTTTTCATTCACCAAGGGCGATGGCAAAAATAAGGCATTATTGGGCGGCAAAGGCGCGAATCTTTGCGAAATGACGCAGATGGGACTGAATGTACCGCCCGGCTTTGTGATTACCACCGCAACCTGCCTGCAATACCTGGAAAACAAACAATTACCTGATGATCTGATGGATGAAGTACGCCAGCAGATTGCCGATATCGAACAAGCCAGCGGCAAAAATTTCGGTGGTGCAGAAGATCCGTTATTGGTTTCTGTCCGCTCCGGCTCGGCCATCTCAATGCCCGGCATGATGGATACCATCCTCAACCTGGGGTTGAATAAGCAGACCCTGGCGGCTTTGATTGAAATGACTGACGATGCGCGTTTTGCTTATGACGCTTACCGCCGCTTCATTCAGTTGTTTGGAAAAGTGGCATTGGGTATTGATGACGAAAAATTTGATGTGCATTTTCACGCTGTCAAACGCAATGCCGGTATCAAAGCCGATGTGGCATTGAGCGCGGATCAATTGCAGGAAATCAGTGAGTTATTTTTGCAAGTAGTTTTGGAAGAAACCGGTCGTCCGTTCCCAGAAGATGTTTATGAACAACTGGAAATTGCGATTAAAGCGGTTTTCAACTCCTGGCTGGGGCGGCGCGCTGTCGATTATCGCCGCGAGTTTCATATCACCCCAGAAGTTGCCAATGGTACAGCGGTCAACATCGTCACCATGGTATTCGGTAATATGGGTGACGATTGCGCTACTGGCGTGGGTTTTACCCGCAACCCAGGTACCGGTGAAAACGAAATGTATGGTGAATACTTGGTCAATGCCCAAGGCGAGGATGTGGTGGCTGGCATACGCACCCCAAAACCTGTGCATGAAATGGCCAAGGAAATGCCGGAGCAATATCGTCAATTGGTGGAATTGCGCAACAAACTGGAAACCCATTACCAGGAAGTCCAGGATTACGAATACACCATCGAACGCGGCGTTTTGTATTGCCTGCAAACCCGTAACGGCAAGATGAATGCTGCTGCTATGGTCAAAACCTCGATCGATATGGTCAAGGAAGGCCTGATCAATAAAGATCGCGCCTTGTTGCGCATCAATCCTGAGCTATTGGAGCAATTACTGCATCCACAACTCACGGCGGATCATGGTCAAAAATCATTGGCCCAAGGATTACCGGCTTCACCCGGCGCAGCCTGCGGAAAATGCGTGTTCGATGCGGATACGGCGGTTCGCTTGGCCAAAACCGGCGAAGACCTGATTTTGTTGCGCGAAGAAACCAAACCAGAAGACATCCACGGCTTTTTTGCTGCGCAAGGAATTTTGACCAGCCGTGGTGGTAAAACATCGCATGCAGCTGTGGTAGCCCGCGGGATGGGCAAAGCCTGTGTAGCCGGAGCTGAAGATATCAAGGTTGATGTGCGCGCCAGACTGGCAATTGTTGGCGACATTCATATCAAGGAAGGGGATTTGATCACCATTGACGGCAGCACCGGCAACATTTATTTGGGCCGTATTCCAACCCTGAAACCCTCATTTTCCGAAGATCTGAAAACCTTGTTGAGCTGGGCGGACGATACCGCCAGCTTACGTGTGCATGCCAATGCCGATACACCAGCCATGGCCAAACTGGCCGCCGAATACGGTGCCAAAGGCATCGGTTTATGCCGGACAGAGCGTATGTTTAACGCAGTCGACCGTTTGCCTTTGGTCATCGATATGATTCTGGCGCATAACACGGAAGAACGTGAGGCCGCATTGGCAAAACTGTTCCCGATTCAGCGTGACGATTTTGAACAATTGTTCGAAGCCATGTCACCACATCCGGTTACGGTCAGATTGCTTGATCCACCGATGCATGAGTTTTTACCCAACGAGCATCAATTGCTGGATGAAATTGACTCATTGAAACATTACTTAACCATTGTTAAAGGTCAGCGGGTCACTCTGGAAACTTTGGTCGGCCATGCCGAGTTACCTGCTCCGCTGAATCAGCTGAATGAAGAAGTGATTATCGAAGCCATCGCCAAAAAAGAAATGATGTTGGCCAAGGTGCTGGAACTTTACGAAGTTAACCCCATGTTGGGTCATCGCGGTGTGCGTTTAGGCATGAGTTATCCGGAAATCTACAAAATGCAGATTCGTTCGATTCTGGAAGCGGCGGCGCGCTGCGTGAAACAGCGTATTCCGGTGGAACCTGAAATCATGGTACCTCAGGTCATTACTGCTCAGGAGTTGAAAAAGGTCAAAGAGTTTGTCGATGAAATTCAGGCTGAAGTCGAAGCGCAGTACAAAATCAGCTTGAACTTCAAGTTCGGCACCATGATAGAAACCGTTCGTGCCTGCACAAGGGCAGACCATCTGGCAAAAGTGGCGGCTTTCTTTTCCTTTGGTACCAATGATTTGACTCAGGCAACCTTCTCATTTTCACGCGAAGATGCGGAAAACAAATTCTTACCTCTGTATGAAGATTCAGGCCTGCTCCAGGATAATCCATTTGAGACTTTGGATATTCAGGGTCTGGGTAAATTGATGAAAATGGCCGTGGAATTGGGGCGTGAACAACGTCCGGATCTAAAAGTCGGTATTTGCGGTGAGCACGGTGGCCACCCTAAATCCATCCAGTTTGTGCATAGCCTGGGGTTGAATTATGTGTCCTGCTCTGCGCCTCGAATTCCGGTGGCACGTTTAGCAGCAGCCCATGCGCAATTGTTAGATAAACGTTAAGAAAGCTCTACACGAATTACCCTCACAACCAATTTTTTAGAAACTGGGTTGTGAGGGTGAGGTATTGGAAAGTATCAGCGATCTGATTGGGCTTTATTTCAAGTGCTTTGTGCTTCGTATTTTGCCACTCGATTCCGTCCGGATTGTTTGGCTTTATACAAAGCTTGGTCTGCATGGAGCAATAAATCACCCGCCAAAGCGCCTTCGACTGGAATCAGAGTAGCAACACCCAGACTGATGGTAACGTAGCTCGAAACCTTGGAATCAGGGTGCGGCAATTTCATGCCTTCCACAGCCATCAGCAGTATTTCGGCTAATTTCATGATTTGCACTGAATCACAAGCAGCCACGACACAAAACTCCTCGCCGCCATATCGAGCAATTAAGTCCCCGGAACGCCTGAAATAGAGTCTTAAAGTACGGGCTACCTGCCGGAGGCATTGATCGCCTTGGACATGCCCGAGGTTGTCGTTATAAGCTTTGAAGAAATCAATGTCGATCATGATCATTGATATGGG
>CAZJYS010000109.1:0-3592 GCA_964550075.1 uncultured Methylomonas sp. | reverse complement strand
CAAGCAGGGCTCAGTGACTTTCAAGGGGCCCATATACCGATAAAATGGCTTGCCCTCAATGTCTGCTAATTGTTTAAATTCGCTTTGTCCTTGAGCAAAAGCCCTTAAAGCCTTGACTTCCCAGTCATCTGCTTTGTTTGCAGGACGAATTGGGTTCAAACTGGTGATATGAAAGCGAATGTCACTTTCACCCTGCATCATTTCAGCCAATTGCCGTGTCATATACGCAGGATTGATTAGAGTCAGTTGTTTGCCATCGGTAGTGGTAATGTCACGATTTGGGATTTTAAGGTATTCATTGGGTTGATTGGTTTCAGTGATGGGTGAATAAACACCGTGTTCAACGTTCCAGGCGCGCACCATAACAATCAATTTAAAAATCATTTCGGCCTGTTTAAAAGCTATATTCTGACCTTGATAAGTGGCATCGGCGGATTGTTGATAATACGAAAACCCTATGACCATGAGCCAAATGCTGGCAATTAAAAACAAGCCCGAAGACTTCATTTAAAACCAAACCTTATGAATAAATCCACCTGCCGTATCAAAAAACACTCCTTATAAAACGCATACAAATACAATGAATTGATATGATATTGATTATAATCAATATCCAGTAACCTATAGAAATTTCATGACTTGTTCATTTTCAACCCCCGATTTGGGGCATTGGAATTAGAACGGGCACACTATAGACTGTTGCAGCACACTAATTGTCCGATTTGATCACTTTTTTATAAATGGCCGAACGCTCAACCCCATCGTTAACATCCGCTGAACATGATCACAGCTTGTGTGTTCACCAAGCGATTACCACCGCCGAACAGCTATGCGCTAACCGAGGCGTCCAACTCACGCCCATTCGGCACAAAGTGCTGGAACTGATATGGAACAGTCACAAAGCTATCAAGGCTTATGACTTGTTGGATCTCATCCGCCCAGTCAACGATGCGGCCAAACCATCGACTGTCTACCGCGCGCTGGATTTTTTACTCGAACAAGGCTTGATTCATCGCGTAGAAAGCTTAAATGCTTTTGTCGGCTGTAAAAGCTCGGGCACGCAGCATGACCAATTATTATTAATTTGCAGCGTTTGCCATAACATTGAGGAGCGTCCTGCCAATCTCGTCTTTTTAGCGCTGAAGGATGAAATGCAGCATGCCGAATTTATTCCGCAACGTAAAACCCTTGAAATTCATGGCTTGTGTAAAAGTTGTTCAAACCCCTTGAAAACTTAACCTCATAAGGGCTGCGCTGAAAAAATAATGGCCCCTGGTATTGCTGCATAAGCTGCGCTTAGCACCATAAAGTTTGCATTAACGTTTACGTCAATTAGAAACTTGTGATACTTTGATAAAGTTCACATTAGTTGGTGTTTTATGCATACTCACAACCGCCGCACGTCTTTCCATCTTTACAAAATATATCTTATATTTTTTTTCCTGCTGATATTACCCCAGAGATTGGTTTTTGCTGGTGGTTTTGATCTGGTTAGTCGAGGTAATAACGGTAGTCTGCCGTCAGATTTTTTTAGTGGAGATCATTCTGCGATGACTTCCGATGGGCGGTTTGTGGTGTTTAGCTCATCTGAAACGGGCTTGGTGAGCCCGCCCACCACCGGCAAACAGGTTTTTTTGCGAGATCGTATGCTAGGCAAAACACAACTAATCAGCCGTAATAACCTAGGCGCTTTTGGCAATGGGACCAGCGATTGGCCTGCGATTTCCGATAACGGTTGCCGAGTAGTCTATGAATCCAATGCATCGAATTTGGTCACTGGTGATACCAATGCGGCGAATGATGTGTTTATGTTGGATCGTTGCATTAATCCCGATCAGCCGACAACGGCTCTGGTCAGTGTCAATAGCACGGGAATTCAAGCGAATGGGGAAAGCAAAAGCGCCGATATTTCCGCAGACGGCAACATCATTGTGTTTTGGACCCTAGGAACCAATCTGGGTGTAGCTGAGCAAGCACAAATTTACCTACGAGATTTGCAGGCAGGAACCACTCGATTGGTTTCAAGCAATCGTGAAGACTTATCTAAGGGGGCTAACAGTGCAAGTTATTACCCCGTTGTTTCGGACGATGGAAAACGGATTGCCTTCTGGTCTTATGCAAATAATTTGGTGGCTGCAGACAGCAATGCTGCGGGGGATATATTCCTCTACGATGTCGATACCGGGATGCAATTAGTCTCTACCGATTCAGCGGGTGTTCAACAAAGTCAGCAGGGTGATGGGGGTAATGTTCCTACTTGGCCTGCCATTTCCGGGGATGGCAAGTTTGTGGCTTTTGCCAGTCTGTCACCAACGCTGGGAGCCAATGATACGAATGGGGTTAGCGATATTTTTGTTAAAAATACCCAGACAGGCGAACTGATTCAGGCTAGTGTCAATTCAGCAGGTGCTGCAGGCAACGCCGAGTCCATTGGTAGACCTGCATTGTCTCTGGATGGTCGCTGGGTTGCGTTTTTAAGTAAAGCTACCAATCTGACCTCAGAGGCAGGAGGGGAGCTTCCTCACATTTTTGCTCACAATACCTTTACGCATGAAACCATAGGATTCACTACCGCCCCTACTAACGATTACCCTGCAATTTCCGGTGATTTGGATGGTCGTTATGTTTCTGCCTACTGGCACGGTTATGTTTCGCCTTTGATTAGTACCGGTGTTTTTGTACATGACAAAAATGCTGCCGGAAATATTACCAATCAACTACCGATCGCCGCAGGAACTCGCTCTACGATTATTCTTGGCGATACAGCGACTCTTGATGCGAGCATTAGCTCCGACCCAGAAGGCGTACCACTTAAATACAACTGGACTTGGATATCGGGTCCTGAAACAGCGGTTTTGAGTGACTCAAAATCAGCTACGCCAACTTTTATAACGAAAATATCCGGTACGCATATTTTTCAGTTAGTTGTGCAGGACGATGTTCAAAATAGTAAACCAGGTTTTGTAGCGGTTGATGTGGTGCTTGATGACTCAGTTTCACCCATACAAATCGATGCAGGCCAAAGCAAATCCGCCAACATCGGCGATCCGGTCAGCTTGAAAAGTACTGTGCAAATCCTGAATCCCCTGATTAAGTCGAGCAAACTGAAATACCAATGGAAACTGCTATCCGGGCCGGTTAAAAATAATATCCCGGTTAATGTGAAACTCAATGGCAAGGGTAAAAGCAAAAATACTGGCTTTATCCCTAGTGTTCCGGGACGATATATCTTCGGCGTAGAGGCTAGTCAAGGAAGTTACAAAAGTCTGCAGGATTTTGTGGTCATCGAAGTAAATCCTGTTATCACAGTGTCTGAGCCTACGGCGTCCACCGTTTGGGACGTGGGGTCGCTTGTGGATATCAAATGGGCAGTCAATGGCATCAATCTGAAGAAAAAGCTGGCGGTGGTTTTTTCTCAGGATATAAACGACATAAATAAAAGAGTGTTTGTTTTGAAGAACGGCGTCAAAGCCGACAAGGGGCAGGCCACTATCAAAGTCAATGCAGGCTTGATCAGTGATAAAGCTTTTGTGGCTGTCTGTTTGCTGAAAACGGCTAAAAATGACATGGTCTGCGGATCAGCCGCCACTTT
>CAZJYS010000108.1:0-6949 GCA_964550075.1 uncultured Methylomonas sp. | reverse complement strand
CGGATCAAAAGTCTGACGGTTGGGAAAAAATGGTTTTAGAAAAGCTGGCCTATTCAGCCATTGACGAACAACGTAAATCCCGTCGCTGGGGAATATTTTTTAAACTGATGACCTTTGCTTACTTGGCCATCGTGTTGGGTTTGTTAGCTTATCCGAATTTTGAGGCTGAAATGAAAACCACCACCCAACATGCGGCGGTAATCGACGTACTTGGGATCATTGCCGAAGGTGAGGTGGCAAATGCGGATACGATAATCCAAGCTTTGCGTGACGCCATAAAGGATAAAAATACCAAAGGCGTGATTCTAAATATCAATTCGCCGGGTGGCAGCGCTGTGCAAGCGGCTTATGTTTATGATGAAATCCGTCGCCAAAAAGCCGAGCATCCGAATTTGCCGATATATGCTGTGGTGGGCGATATGTGTGCTTCCGGTGGCTATTACATTGCTGCAGCGAGTGACAAGATCTATGTCAGTCCAGCCAGTATCTTAGGTTCCATCGGCGTTATTATGAATGGGTTTGGTTTCAGCAATGTATTGGAAAAACTGGGCGTGGAGAGACGTTTGTTAACGGCGGGTGAGCATAAGGCCATGCTTGATCCGTTTTCGCCTGTCAAAGAACAGGAAACCAAGCATATGCAGACGCTGCTGGATCAGGTGCACAAGCAATTCATAACGGCTGTTAAACAGGCTAGAGGTGATCGCCTGAAAGAAACAGCCGACATGTTCTCTGGGTTGGTCTGGACAGGCGAAGAGGGCGTTAAGCTGGGATTGGCGGATGATTTTGGCAGTGTCGATTCTGTTGCCCGTCAAGTTTTCGGTACCGAGGAAAAATTAAATTTCACTCCGGAAGAGCGTTTGATTGATCGTTTGGCTGGGAAAATGGGGGCTACCTTTGCCCACACCTTAGGCACAATGATTAATTCAGCTGAATTTCATTAATGACTTGCGTAAAGTCTGCATTTTAAGCATAATGCGCGCTCTTCGGCAGACAGCTGATGTTTAATGGTTACTGTGTCGGTCCTCTCGCAACGATACGCTGTAAACCCCGCCAGGCCCGGAAGGGAGCAACGGTAGCAGCAGATTCGTGTGCCGGGATGTGGCTGGCACAGTATCCGCCCAAACAGTCCCCCTTTCCTTGTCGCTAATGGCTTATCAGGTTCTTGCCAGAAAATGGCGTCCCAGCAACTTCACCCAGCTTGTCGGTCAGGAACACGTCAGTCAATCGCTGATTCATGCTTTGCAGCATGATAGATTGCATCACGCCTATTTATTTACCGGTACTCGCGGTGTTGGGAAAACCACAGTCGCCAGGATATTAGCCAAAGCCATCAATTGCGAAAACCTGCAAGATAGTAATCCTTGTGGTCAATGCCAGGTGTGTTTGGATTTCGAGCAAGGTCGGTTTATGGACTTGATCGAGGTTGACGCAGCTTCCCGCACCAAAGTCGAAGATACCCGTGATTTGCTGGACAATGCCCAATATGCGCCCAATCAAGGCCGCTACAAAGTCTATCTGATTGACGAAGTCCACATGCTGTCTGGGCACAGCTTCAATGCGCTGCTCAAAACCCTGGAAGAACCACCGCCGCATGTCAAATTTTTGCTAGCCACCACTGATCCGCACAAAATTCCGGTGACGGTGTTATCGCGATGTTTGCAATTTAATTTAAAACGGTTATTGCCAGATCAAATTGATGCGCAGATGCGTTTCATTCTTGCTGAAGAACAGATCAGCTTTGAACCCGCTGCGCTGAAATTGTTGGCCAGAGCCGCGGATGGCAGCATGCGCGATGGATTAAGTTTGCTGGATCAGGCTATTGTGTTTGGTAGTGGGAGTGTCAAACTGGCTGATGTAACCGGGATGCTCGGCACTGTTGCTCAACAGCCTGTGGATGATATTTTGCAAGCTTTGGCAGCGCAGGATGCACGGGCTTTGCTGGATAAAATTGCTGAGGTGTCTGAGCTAACCCCCGATTTTGCAGATATCTTGCAGCAAATTTTACGGGTTCTGCATCGAGTGGCCCTGCTTCAGCAACTGCCCGGTTTCGTGGATCATGAATTCGACTCGGCATTGCTGGCGCGATTGGCTCAAGCATTATTAGCCGAAGACGTGCAATTGTTTTATCAAATTGGTTTGATAGGGCTGCGGGATTTAAATTTAGCCCCTGATCCTCGCAGTGGATTTGAAATGGTCATGCTCAGAATGTTGACGTTTCGTCCCCCAATCAATGCACCTCAAGCGCAATCTAGCAGAATCAACAACGAAAAGCCCCAACCAAGCTCTGGGCCAACTGCCATACAAATGACGCCTGCAGTTTTGCCTGAGCAATTTTCACCGCCCAGTAGTGAAACCCGGATGATGCAAACCCTGCCCGAAGAACAGGGCAATCCCGCCAATCGCTGGGGAGAAATCATCTCAGCGCTCAACATCGGTGGCCGCACCCGCGAATTGGCGAATAACTGTGTTCTGGAGGGTATCGACGATCATGCTTGCCGTTTACTGATCGACCCGAGTTTTCAGCGAGTAGGCAATGTAGCTGAAGAAAAGTTACGCGATGCCTTACAAAAATATTTCGGCAAGCCTTTGAAGTTGCAGATTACCCCGCAAACCTCTCAGCAAATCACGCCGGCAATAGAAATCCAGAGAGCCCGTGAAGACAGACAGCAGGCCGCAGTCGATGCGATCAATGCGGATCCCAATATCCAGGCTTTAAAAGATAATCTTGGTGCCAGAATTTTGCCTGGCAGCATAGAACCACTTAACTAGATGGGAGATACCATGAAAAATCCACTCGCTGAAATTATGCAGCAAGCCCAAAAAATGCAGGACAACTTCAAAAAAGCTCAGGAAGATCTGGCCGCTTTGGAAGTACAAGGCGAATCCGGCGGCGGACTGGTCACGATATTGATGACTGGCAAGCGCGAAGTGCGTAAAGTCAGTATCGATCCTTCCTTGCTGGGCGATGACAAGGATATGCTGGAAGATTTGGTGGCAGCCGCGATTAACGATGCTGTGCATAAAGTGGGCAAATTGAAGAAAGATAAAATGGCGGAAGTCACTGCCGGTATGCCGATTCCACCTGGGTTCCAAATGCCATTTTAAGTATGCAAAACTCGGGTCTGCTTAAGGAATTGATACAAAACCTCTGCAGTTTGCCCGGGGTTGGCCCCAAGTCTGCCCAGCGCATGGCTTTTCATTTGCTGCAACGTAACCGCGAGGGTGGGCGCCAACTGAGTCAAGTTTTGGCACACGCCATGGATAATATTGCTTATTGCCGCGACTGTCGCACCTTGACCGAAACGGAAATTTGCGAAGTTTGCGCCAATCCTCTCCGGGATACCGAATTGCTATGCATCGTGGAGAGCGCGGCCGATGTCTGGGTGATTGACCAGGCGACTCAGTTCAACGGCAAGTACTTTGTGCTGCATGGGCGTTTATCACCCCTGGATGGCATTGGGCCTGATCAACTGGGAATCGACCAGCTAGAACAGCGGCTCAATTCTGGCGCTATTAAAGAAATTATTCTTGCTACCAACTCAACTATCGAAGGTCAGGCGACGGCGCATTTTATTGGCGAGATAGCTCTAAAGGCCAATGTTCGTGCAACCCGGATTGCGCATGGGATTCCAATGGGGGGGGAGTTGGAGTTCATCGATAGTGGAACTTTGGATCATGCGTTTAAAGGGCGGCGGGAATTTTAATAGCTTATAAAATCAAGACTGATTGTTTTAGCCAGCTATCGTTATGCGGCTTGATTTTATCCAAACCTTACCCATCACCCCAAATAACCCGCCAGCTTAGTTGCTTATAAACTTGGCGGGTTAGCCTTTTTAATTGCTCAATTGGCGAGTTGCCATGCGTTGTTCTGGAACCGGGTAACCTGCTGAGGAAAACTCCTTGACGATCAACTGATTGGTATCGAAGTAAACTTGCCAGTAATCATTGTTATGGCAGAACGGACGAACCGCCAGTACAGTACCGCTGGGATTGAAATCCAAAATTTCCACACTGGGTTCGGGGTCGCTCAGCACATTGGGTACATTTTTTAATCCTTCTCTGAGGCGACGAATTGCATCATTGGGATCCACGCCGTGAGCTAATTGAGCCGTTCTATCGACGCGACGATAAGGGTTGGCGGTAAAGTTCTGAATGTTATCGGAAAAAATTTTGTTATTGCCTACATTAGTCAGAATATTATCCGGTGTGTTAATGGCTGATGAAAACAAGCCTATTTCTTTAACGGTACCGGTGACGCCACCAATGGTCACAAAGTCGCCCACCTTGAAAGGGCGAAGCACAACAAGAAACACTCCGGCAGCAAAATTGGCCAACAATCCTGCCCAAGCCGCGCCAATCGCAATACCCATAGCCGCGATCAGAGCAGCAAAAGAAGTAGTTTCTACCCCAAAATAACCGAGTAGAGCAATAATCAGGACAATATTCAGGCCAACGGATACTGCCGAGTTAACATAACTGATTAACGTATGGTCAAAATGCTGGCGATTAAACGCTGCCGACATTAACCGCAAAGCCCAGCGGATAAGCCATCTGCCGATTAAAAATAAAACGATGGCACCGAGAATTTTTAGCCCAACTCCAGTAAGTTGAGTGATTGCTGTTTCAGTGAGTTGCGAAAGCTTGGTTACGTTGATGTTTGTGGTAATAGAATCCATGATGCCACCATTTCAGTGCTTGTTAATTGGAGGCTAAATATTACAACGAGAATATAAAAATCAGAAATCATTGATAAGAAATCCCGGTCTTAAATATCTATTCATAGCAATTTCTACGAGACGGTCGTCCATATCTTTCCTTCAGGAAAGAAAAAATTCGGATAGTGTCGGCTTAGTAATGGCACTAGCCTATGAAATAAAAGCAATTAATTTTAAGGAGAAAAAATAATTTCAATTTTTGGTAGTTGATTTACAGATTAGTACGGCTTAATTGATGAACAGATCATTTGAGCCGAATACACAAGGATGAATTTAAAAATCGACATGATGGACTTGAACGAACTCAGAGCGGTGCTTGCCAGGATAGTTGGCAGACGCCGCCATTACCCAGCGCAATGTGTTCAACGACAGCGCAGACTTAAAAAAATTGTCTGGGCCGCTTTAGTGGCGATATCTGCAGGATTATTAACTGGCTGGATCATTGAGCCAGTATGCGCTGCTGAAGTTATCATCCAATATCACATACCGGCGCAGTCCTTGAACGATGCCTTGCTCAAATTTGCAGCCGACTCGCATCTGGAACTGATTTTTTCGGCTGACTGGGTCCGGGGGATTGAAGCCAATGCACTCATGGGGACTATGTCACCTGAACAGGCATTGGAAGTATTGTTAAAAAACACCGGCTTAAGTTTTCGTTTTCTCGATGCCCATACGGTGACATTGTTCAAACAGGCTGTTTCTCAAACTGAGATACATGACCAAGCCCCTACCGTCCTGGAAGCGCTGACTGTGGTGGGACGTTCGGCTTCGCTCAACGCGCCTGAGCCATTAGAGCGTCATGACATCATGACCTTCCCCAGCGAAGCCAGCCACTATCAAGTGGTCAACATTACCTCAGCCACCCGAACTGATACACCTATCAAACAGATTCCACAATCGATACAGGCCATCAATCGATCCTTGATGGATGATCAGCAAAGCGTAACTGTGAGTGAGGTACTGGGCAATGTCAGTAGTGTGGTATCCAGGAATGCCCTGTATACCCCGGTGGTGGAAAACACTTTGGTGCGTGGGTTTCGCGCCGAACAACTCATCGATGGCTTTACCCAGTATTACAACCCCGGCGATCGGGAAAGCACGGTCAATATCGAGCAAATCGAGGTTTTGAAAGGTTCCAATGCGGTGCTTTATAGCGGAGGTTCCGGTGCGCCGGTGGGTGGCGTGATCAATGTCATTTCCAAACTACCCCAAGCCAAGGCCTTTGCTGAAGCCGGTTTTAAAATGGGTAGTTATAGTTTTTATCAGCCTTATATCGACTGGAATCAGCCGTTTGGTGACAATGTATTGTTCCGGGTGACGGGCGAATACACCGATTCTGCCAGCCATATCGATATCCTGGAAACCCAGCGTTTCAATATCAATCCGGTTTTGACGCTAACCGACAACGATACTACCCGTTTCACCCTGCAGGGTAGGGTATCACGCTGGCGGCAACCCGATTATCAGGGCTTACCTGCAACCGGCACGGTTAGCGGGGATTTTCGGATAAACCCTAAAACTTTTATCGGCCCAAGCGATATTGCCGATAGCGAATCAGATAGTGATGCAGTCTGGGCAAGTCTGGATAAAACCTTTAACCAAACCTGGTCGTTAAATTTCAAAGCGCGCTATGCCACTTCCAGTTTTGATCAGAAAGTCCAATCCCTATTAGGTAGTGGTACCAGCTTTGCCCAAGCCTTCGCTGCAGATTTGCCTCTGATGCCACCTTCAACGTGGGGTTTGCTGAATGCTGAACTCTATCAAAAACAACAAGAACTGAGCTTTCTGGGCAATGTATTAGCCAAATTCAGTCTTGGCCCGACTGAAAACCAGTTGTTATTGGGGGCCGATCAGAGTGATTTGGATGATGCTGGTTTTACTGATTTTGTTGTTCCGACAGCTTTGGTCAATCTTGACAATCCCCAGTTTGAAGATGCCTACGAGATACCTGGGCCTGGAATAACTCAGGTATCCATGAGCAATCAGACTTACGGTGGCTATGCTCAATTGCAGAGCACGCTGTTCAAGCGGTTTCACCAACTGTTGGGTTTACGCCTTGGCGGGCTGGATATGACGTATTCCGATCGAAGCTCACCTTTGAACACTCAAAGCCGGACTGAAACATTACGTTGGCTGCCTAGAGTAGGGAGCGTAGTGGATCTAAACGATGCGGTTTCGCTGTTTGCCAGTTACAGCGAAGGCATGCGCGGTCAGCCCTTTGTGAAATTTGCCAG
>CAZJYS010000107.1:2847-6986 GCA_964550075.1 uncultured Methylomonas sp. | reverse complement strand
AAGCCTACACCTTGAACCAGTACCGTGATATTGATTTTAAGGTTTCGACTCTCGGCCTTCAGCGCCATTGAGGACGAATCAGAAATAGTGAGAATTGATTAAAAAGTGGGTGGCGATACTGCCGAAAAAGCCGATTAAAATCACCGGCATCCATTTTAAATGGGCACTAAAGCTGTAAGCGCCTTTCATTTTGCCCATCAAGCCTACACCCGCAGCAGAACCAATAGCCAGTAAGCTACCACCAACCCCGGCGGTTAATGTCACCAGCAACCATTGGCCTTGTGAAATATCCGGATGCATGGTGAGTACTGCAAACATAATGGTGCCGTTGTCGATGAAGGCTGAGAAAATACCCACCAAAATGTTGGCGATAGTCGGGTCCATACCCACATAAAGTACATCAGAGGCCATGGTCAGATAACCGATAAAACTCAATCCGCCAACACTGACCATCACACCGTAGAAAAACAGCAAGGTATCCCATTCCAGGCCTGCAACATTCTTGAATACATCAAATCGGTTGTTTTTATTGGCTTCCGGAACCTCAACGTCAAACAGTTTGTAGACATGGGCAAAGTCGCTGGATTTATTTTGTACTTCTGTTTCTTGCAGGTAATAACCGAGAAATTTCAAATAAGTCAATCCGGCCATCATGCCGGCTGCTGGCGGTAATTCCAGTAAATTTTCAAAACAAATCGCTGTAATAATTGTCAATAAGAACATCACGATCATGGCCAGTGCCCCGCGCTTCATGGATGGGGCTTTTCCTACGGCAGCGGGTTGCAGTTTGGGAATCCAAAAATGCATGATGGCTGCAGGTAGGGCAAAATTGACGACGGCAGGAATGAACAACGAATAAAACGATGCAAATGGCACAAAGCCGCTTTGCCAGACCAGCAGCGTAGTAATGTCGCCAAATGGACTGAATGAACCACCTGCATTAGTGGCGACAACGACGTTGATACAAGCCAAAGTCACAAAGCCTTTGTTATCCTTGCCCATAGACTGAATCACGGCACCCATCAGCAATGCGGTGGTCAGGTTATTGCAGACTGAAGACAAGAAAAACGACATGATGCCGGTGATCCAGAACAACTTGCGATAGCTGAATCCCTTGCTCAACAGCCAAACGCGCAAATTGTCAAATACACCGCGATCTTCCATGGCGTTTAAATACGCCATCGATACCATAATAAATAAAAATAGTTCGACATAACCTACCAGGCAGGCCCGGAAGGCTTGCCCTGATTGTTCGCCCATGCCTCCTGATACATAGATCGCTGCAATAAACATCCAGATTAAACTGGCTGCCAGAACCATGGGTTTTGACTTGTTCAGATGGGTGACTTCTTCGGTCATGGCTAAAATGTAGGCAACCGAAAAAATGGCAATCGCTAAATAACCTACCCAGTGATGAGTCAGATTTAACGGCTGAGCTGCTGATTCGCTAGCCATCGCCATCCAGGGAAAACAAGTCAATAAAAAAACTAAAGAGATGCACCTAAACACGAGAGAACTCCAGTTCTGTAAGTGAAGAAGCGAATGCAATGGGGCAATTTCTTATCCATTGAATCTGCGATATTTCGAGCCTATAGGGCGTAATATCAATTCTGACAAAAATTAATCTGCCGATATCGATCAGTCAAACGATACCGGCAGCATATAATTTCAAACTACCATGAAGGTAGGGCTTTTCAAGCTTTTTCCAGCAAATAGGTCAGCCAGAGTGAAGACAGTTTTTCCTGTACGGTATTTTGTCTTAAACGTGCTGCCAGATTGGGGAAATCCACAAAATCCAGCGCCTGATCCTGGTTGTAGCAGGAATACATAAAGCTGATTTCGCCGGTTTCCGGATCGACGTGTTTACACATGCACTGGGCGCATACGCCTTTCATCATGCATTGCATGGGTGAGTTGATAGAGCCCACAGCTTCATGATCGGCTTTTAAATAAGGCTTCAGTGCTGCAAAACGCGCGGCTTTAACAGCTGCCATCATACGATCCGAACCAATGACGATCAGATGGTCAACATCCTGCAAGCGCAGCGTGGTTTCGCCCAGTTTGCCCTCGGCGTAGTTGATCATGGCCTCGACGATGTTGCCGACAAAGGTTTTATCCTGCGGGCGGGTCACAGGAATGGCTTCGTTACCCGGTCTGTCGTCTACAGCCCAGACGATAACATCTGAAGCGTCCTCGATTTCCGGTACTTTGAACAAGTCTTCACGGTTACGGTATCCGGCAAAATACAGCACTTTGTTTCCAGCGGCGCGCATGGCTTTACCGATGGAGAACAGTACCGCATTACCCAGACCACCACCCAGCAATAACACGGTTTTGCCGGTGGGGATTTCGGTTGGCGCGCCGGTGACACCCATCAATACCAGTGGATCACCGGCTTTCCAGGTGGCGCACAAGCGGCTGGAACTGCCCATTTCCAAAGCAATCAGCGAAACCAGGCCTTTTTCCTTGTCGACCCAGGCACCGGTTAATGCCAGACCTTCTGCCGCCAAACTAGTGCCATCCACGACAGGAGCCAAGGATTCGTAGTTTTGCACCCGATAAAACTGACCGGGTTCGAAGTTTTTCGCCGCTGCTGGCGCTTTGATCACCACTTCAATAATGGTGGGTGTCAAGCGATTCACTTCAACGACATGCGCCAGGAAGTTGTCATCCAGGCGCTGATGCAATGCCAGCAGTTGTTGATCACGTTGCGCTTGATGCGCAGCATCCAACCCCGCCAGTTCCTCGGCAAACAGTTTCACCACGTAGGGATAACCGTCTTTGGCGCTGGCCATCGCTTTGACCACGTTGCCCGCGTAAACCGGGTGGTTGTCACCATAAAAAGTGATATAGCGACCGTTGCTGTTGTAAGACGTAAAAGGAGCAGGTTTACCGACTTTGACGTAGGCTTCATCTTCACTGGCGACCAGTTCTGCTTGACCTTTCAGCCATTCCGGCTCGTGGCGTTTGTAGAACTTATGATCCATCACGAAAGTACCAGGATGCTCGGATTGGTAAATCGTGTTCGGTGCAGTGCCGGCGGCGATAAACAGGCCGCGCAATTTGATTTCGATTTCATCGGTTTTGCGCCATTTGCCGTCTTGCTCGGTCAGCTTCTCAAAGCGTACTGCAGCTAAATGACCGTATTGGTCTTCGATAGCTTCCAATGGGCTCATGCCTTCGGCCAGATAGATGCCTTCGGATAGCGCTTCGTGGATTTCTTCGTGATTTTGTCGATAAGCAGGTGAATCCTTGATACCTTTGCGATAGAACAAGGTCACACCGCCCCATTGTTTTAAAAATGGCAGGAAATCAGGGGTTTCACCAGCTGCTTTGGCACGAGCGCGTTCCTGTTCGATAATCCGGCCATGCGCCAAAAACTCTTCCAGGATTTCCAGTTCTTCAGCGTCGTAACGACCGCGAACTGATTGCTCGCCATACTGGGCGACCAGTTTGTCATAGCGTTTGACGATTTTGCTGACCTGAACCGGGTAATAGGCCAGCACTTCGGTGCAAGTATCAATCGCAGTCAGACCGCCACCGATGACACCCGCCGGTAAGCGTACTTGTAGATTAGCCAGCGATGAGTCTTTGGCCGCACCGGTTAACTGTAAGCCCATTAACAGGTCAGAGGCTTTGCGGATGCCACGAATCAGGTTGTTTTTCAGATCAATGACGGTGGGTTTACCTGCGCCGCTGGCGATGGCAATGTGATCAAAACCCAAAGCCCAGGCTTCATCGATGCTGACAGTGCCGCCAAAACGCACGCCGCCATAGCACTTGAATGCTGCACGACGTAACAAAGTCAGGTAAATGACTTTTAAGAAATTTTTATCCCAACGCACGGTAATGCCGTATTCGGCAACGCCGCCAAACCCCAGCATGACACGCTTGTCCAGTTCGTCGTAAAGTTCTTTAAAGTCGATAATAGGCTGAGGAATGGTGTCTTTATCACCCGTCAAATACAGCGGTAATGGCTCGATTTTCAAACCGTCGATACCCACCACACCAAAACCTTCGTTGAGCAAGTAATGTGACAAGGTATAGCCAGCTGGTCCCATGCCTGCTACCAATACATTTTTACCATTGTAGGGCAGGGCAGTTGGGCGTTTAACGTTGAGGGGATTCCAGCGGGTCAA
>CAZJYS010000107.1:0-2747 GCA_964550075.1 uncultured Methylomonas sp. | reverse complement strand
TTGATACCTTTGGAGCAGGAATCGTTGTCGCGGTCGTGGCAGTAAATGCAGTGATCGACTTCGTATAAAGCTTGTCTTTGATTGAAACGTTTGTCGGTCAATGCAAAACCGTCGCGGCGACGGTGATGATGTTCATCGCAGGCCCAGACATCATAGCCGCTTTGTGCCACGGTATCGTGTTCGACCAAGTTTTCCAGATCGGTTTTTTCGGCGATTTTAAAACTCAGCCATTTGGCGACCAGGGTTTGCAACTCTGGTACTTGCTTGGCGGCAAAACTCCAGCGGCAAACGATGTCCAGCAAGCCCGCAACCAAGGCAGCCGAGTTGTTGTAAGCGATGTTTAAAGCAGCCGATTGGCTGATTTGGCTTTTTAATTCTGCAACATCGGCATCGCTCAATTCAGCATTTTGCGCCAGTCGCCAAAGCTCAGAACCCAATTGACTCACAGCTAGTTCGGGGTCTTGGGCAAACAAGGCTTGTTTGCCAGTCACTGTCAATAGCGCATCCAATTGGGATTTTAAAGCGCTAATGTCCCAGTCTTCGATGGATTGGCCTTTAAAACGACTGGCTAGTTTGCCGATGATTTCAGTACGGTAAACAAAAACGGCATCAAATTCACTGCGGATGTGCTTGATTTGTTGGTCACGCACGTCGCTGACATTGAACAGACGGGCAGTAAACGTGCCCACCAGCGGTGCCAGACGAACCAGTAACTCGGAAATCTCCTCCGGCTTCATGCCTTCACCAGCGCAGGCACGATAGGCGGTTAATTCTGCAAATAAATCGGGATCGTGTTGTTTTACGGATTGGTCAAAACAGACCATCAATTCAGACAGGCGTTTGGCATCGTAGAGGTCTTTGTATTCAAAACCTGGGATACCCAGCGTGAGTGAGGTCAATGCGTTGCTATTAATAGCTTGTGTCATAAGTTTCTTCCTTAAATGTGGTTGCCTGCAAAATGGAATAAGCTGTGGATTGCTGGAAACTTCCTACTGCAGAAATGTTGCTTCAACAAACTTATACAAAAAAAATATTCTTGGGTTTGTCGAAGCATTGAGACGAAGCTTCCCGGGATGATTAAGGCATATCGTCCACGATGTCGACCTTGGCTGCTGGCATCAAATCGTCGCGTTTCAAACCGAAAGTCAACGCGAGTGAGCTGGCAATGTAGATCGAAGAGTAGGTGCCTTTGATGACGCCAATCAACATGGCAATTGCAAAACCGTGTATGGTTTTACCACCAAAGAAAGCCAGAGCCAGCAAAGTTAAAAATACCGTCAATGAGGTCAGGATGGTACGGCTTAGCGTGTCGTTAAGCGCATCGTTGACGATTTCGTCGATGTTGGCTTTGACCCGGCTGCTGCGGGTAGTCTCGCGAATACGGTCGTAAACGACGATGGTGTCGTTAATGGAATAGCCGACCAGCGCCAGAATCGCCGAGAGCACCGTCATGTCAAATTCCCAGCCGAACACCGAGAAAAAGCCCATGGTGATGATGGTGTCATGGAATAAAGCCGCAATCGCGCCGACTGAAAGTTTCCATTCAAAACGCATGCTGACATATAGCATCACGCCGATGAACGATAGTAATAAGGCCATGCCACCGTCGTTGAAAAGGTCTTCCCCAACTTGTGGGCCGACAAACTCAACCCGACGGACTTCACCAGCCTGGGGTTGGCTGCTGTTGCTGACATTCAAGACTTTGTCAGTGAGGTCTTTTTGGCTGATGCCTTCAACGGGTTTCAAGCGAATTAATACGTCCTGTGAACTGCCAAAGTTTTGCAGATTGGCGTCGGCAAAGCCTTGCTGTTCCAGCGTGGTACGCATTTTTTCCAGGTCTACAGACTGGTTGTAATGCAGCTCGTAAACGCTACCGCCGGTAAAGTCGATGCCCAGTTCCAGGCCTTTGACCATAAATGAAATGATCGAAATCAGAAACAGCGTGCCGGAAAAAATAAAAGCTATTTTCCGTTTGCCGAGAAAATCGAGTTGTCGCTTGGAGTTCATGCGGATTCCTGAAAAAAATGATTGTTGCGATCCATGGGTACAAAAAAAGCGCAGCGCTTATATGGTTTGTGCTGATGTTTCAGTCGGTAATTGTACTATTTTCTCCAGAAGGTAGGCGTAAAAAGCATAATCAGCGTAAATACTTCCAGTCGTCCCAACAGCATGGCTGTTGCACAAATCCAGGTCTGAAAATCGCTCAAACTTTGATAATTTGTAGCAGGACCTACCTGATTCAAACCAGGGCCAGCGTTATTGATGCAGGCGATGATGGCGCTAAGCGATGAAATCGGGTCGAGTCCGGCGAAAATCAGCGAGAAAGTCAGCACCACTATCGAAATGAAATACAGAAAAATAAACGCTAAAACTGCAAAAATGATTTTGTTCGGTATCGGTGTATTGCCTATGCGGATGGGGTTAATGGCTCTTGGGTGTAATAGACTGAATAATTCCCGGCCTGCCTGTTTCCATAGCAATATGGTTCTAAACATTTTGATGCCACCGCCGGTTGAGCCGGTACACGCCGTGATGCAACTTAGATATAACATCCACCAAGGCACAAAAGGTGGCCATTTATCAAAATCAACACTGGCAAATCCACAATCGGTTGCGATTGAAACCAGATTGAAAGTCACATGGCGCAAACCAATAAAAAAATCCGGGTAAGTGTCAAAATGATACAGATAACCCGCACAGAGCAGGATACTGGCGGAGAGTAAGCCCAGCATGTGCATGGCTTCGGG
>CAZJYS010000106.1:0-7017 GCA_964550075.1 uncultured Methylomonas sp. | reverse complement strand
GACATGCCGCGCCGCCGTCTGGATACTATCGAAGGCAAAGCCGCATTTTTCCATGCTTTGGCGCATATCGAGTTTGTGGCGATTTATCTGGCTTGGGACATTATTTATCGCTTTCGTGGCTTGCCGGAGGACTTTTATCGAGATTGGTTACGCATTGCCGATGAAGAGGCGCAACACTTTAGTCTGATTCGTCAGCATCTTTTGACTCTGGGCGTCGATTACGGTGATCTGCCCGCGCATGGTGGTTTGTGGTCGCATGCCGAGGATACGGCTGAGGATATTCTGGCCCGCTTGGCGGTGGTGCCGCGTTGTATGGAGGCGAGGGGGCTGGATGTGACGCCCGGCATGATAGACAAATTGCAAACGATGGGTGATCACGCCGGAGTGGCGATATTGCAGCGGATTTATGACGATGAAATCGGCCACGTTGAACGCGGCTCGTATTGGTTCAATTTTCTGGCTACCGAACGCAATCTGGAACCTCAGGCTTACTATAAGGAGCTGATTCTGAATTTCTATCAAGGCAAACCCAAAGGGCCATTTAACCGGGAAGTGCGTATAATCGCTGGTTTCACGCACGATGAAATTGACTGGCTGGAGGAAAGGTTAAATGAATAACAAACCGGTTTTTGATTATCCGCTGTTTGCTATGGGCTTTAGAGCGTTTTTTGCGTTGGCCGGTTTATCGGCGTTGGCGCTGATTGCGGTCTGGAATTCCATGTCCAACGGTTCGCTGCATATGGATAATTATTATCCCGCCAACCTGTGGCATGCCCATGAAATGCTATTGGGATATACCACGGCGGTGATCGCCGGTTTTTTGCTAACAGCAGTCAGAAACTGGACCAACACGCCAACAACCACACCTGATCAATTGGCTTCTTTGAGTTTGCTGTGGATTTATGGTCGGGTGACGCCTTTTTATTCTGAATTATTGCCGGATACACTGATTGCTTTAATTGATTTTAGTTTTTTACCGGCTTTGGCCTATTTTGTCAGCAAACCGCTGATCAAAACCGGTAATCATAAAAACTTGCTGTTTGTCGGTTTGTTGCTGTTGATGATGTTGGGTAATGGCTTGATGCATGCGCAAATTTTGGGTCTGTCCGAAACCAGCAGCCTGTTAGGCTTGAATTTGGTGGTGACCGTCATCGTGATGATGATTTTGGTGGTTGCCGGGCGGGTGTTTCCGTTTTTCACCGAACGCGGCTTGTCCGGGGTTATCTGTATCCGCAATCAAGGCCTGGATATCGCAGCCATTGCAGCCAGCTTATTGGTGTTTGTGTTGTTGATGTTGAATATTTCCGGGGCTATGTTAGCAGTGGCTGCACTGGCGGCTGTAGTGCTGAATATCATGCGCGTATTGGGTTGGTATAACACCCGGATTTGGTACGTACCTTTGTTGTGGGTGCTGTATGTCGGCTATGCCTGGCTGATTTTGGGATTTGTATTGTTGGCTTTATCGGCGTTTTCTTTGGTCGGATCGGCCTTAGCTTTGCATGCTTTTACAGTAGGTGGTATCGGAGTTTTGACCTTGGGCATGATGGCGCGTGTCGCCTTGGGGCATACCGGTCGAGTCTTAAAAGCCTCTAATGTCATGGCAATTGCCTTTGTTCTGATCAACCTAGCCACGCTGTTGAGAGTGTTGTTTCCAGCCCTATTGCCCGGTTGGTATGCAGGTTTTGTCTTAGCCTCCAGTTATGCGTGGCTGGCTGCTTTTTCTTTGTTTGCTTTTTATTACACGCCGATTTTAAGTTCGCCGCGAGTGGATGGTGAGCCAGGGTAGGGGAGTGTTGCTGTCAGTTGCTAACGTCTATTTTAACTCTTTAGGCGGAATAGCCAGCGGAACCCCAACAAAAATCCCAGTATCACTGCAAAAATCACCGGGTTGGTCAGATCTTTTTTCACCAACCAAGCAAAATGAATAACCCCTCCAATGGCACACGGATAAACCAGTTGATGCAATCTTTTCCAGCGCTTTCCGCCCAATTTGCGCAGCATGGCGTTGCTTGAGGTGAGAGCCAATGGAATCAAAACTAAAAAGACGCTAAACCCAACCGTGATATAAGGCCGTTTAAAAACATCTTCAAAGATGGCTTGCCAATCGAAAAACTGGTCTAAAACCAGATAAGTCAAAAAATGCAGGAACGCATAGAAAAAGGCGAATAAACCCAGCATTCGTCTTAAACGCATCAACCATAACCAACCCGATAAGCGTCTTAACGGAGTGACACTTAACGTGATGAGCAAAAAACTCAGTGCCCAATAACCGGTGACATGGGTGATTTTTTCGATGGGGTTGGCACCTAAGTGGTCTAAATAAGCATTAAAAACCAATCTCCCCAAAGGTATCAGACTTAAACTGAAAACCAATACTTTAATCAGCGTGAGGGTTTTATCATCCAGATTTTTGAAAGGCATGGATTTAAAAATGCTGGTTTAAATCCATGCCAGCATACAATCCGGCCACTTCATCAGCATAGCCATTGAACATTAAGGTTTTGCGCTTCAAAAACTCCCCAATTCGACGCTCTTTGGCCTGACTCCAACGCGGGTGATCGACCTCAGGATTTACATTGGCGTAAAAACCGTATTCACTAGGCCCGGCCTGCATCCAGCTCGTGAGAGGCTGTTTTTCCACCAAACGGATTTTGACGATGGATTTAGCACTTTTGAAACCGTATTTCCAGGGCATGACGACTCGAACCGGCGCGCCGTTTTGATTTGGCAGTACTTCGCCATATAAGCCAAAGGTTAATAACGTCAGTGGATGCATGGCTTCATCCATCCGCAAGCCCTCCCGATAAGGCCAATTTAGAACAGGCCTTTGTTGGCCTGGCATCTGTTTGGGATCATGCAAACTGACAAATTCGACGAATTTGGCGTTACCAGTAGGTTCCACTTGTTTTATCAACTCCGCCAACGAATAGCCTATCCAGGGCACCACCATCGACCAGGCTTCCACGCAACGCAAACGATAGATTCGCTCTTCCAGAGACGCTAATTTTAATAACTCATCGATATCAAATACCTTTGGCTTTTTCACTTCGCCTTCGACGGTGATAGTCCAGGGTCTGGTTTTGAAATTCTCTGCCTGGATGGCCGGATCTTCTTTACTGGTGCCGAATTCGTAAAAATTGTTGTATTGAGTCAGATCCTTAAAAGGCGTTAATTCATCATGCACCAAGTAGGTTTGATTTTTAACAGTGGCAAGCTTCTCTCCAGCCCAAAGTTGATGTGGCCAAACCGCCGCAATTGAAACACTACCAGCTAACTGCATGAATTTTCGACGGCCATCGAATAATGCTTTGGGCGTAATTTCAGAAGCTGGGATAAATTGAGGTTTATAGGGTTTCATACAAAGTGACTCCTCAGGTTTTATAGCTAGCATACCAGAGGTATTTTCTAGTTCTAAAAAAAGGACATACAAAATTGCAGATGTGAACTTCGGCTTATCGATACAATAAGCTCAATATGTACGTATATACTGGCCGTTAGTTTGATATCCATACTAAAACGATCATACTGAACGGCTGTTTATAGCAACTTATCAGAGACCAAGGGCTTTACAGGTATTACTCAATGAAATTTTTCTGTCGAATGACCTATGCTATCTGTCTGGTGCTCATGCAAAACCTGGTTTTTGCGGATGAATCCTACAAGAATGAAGGCCGCTTTCATCTTGGATTTTACGGTCATTCGATTTCTGAAGTGGCTAGCCGCAGCGATATCGAAGTATCCATGAATTTTTGGACCAAAGATTTATTAGCCGAAGAATCCAGAAAGATCAACATCAACCTAACTGAAATCAAGGCTATTCTATATGACAGTATGCAAGAGATGCGCGAAGCCATGTTAAAAGGGGAACTGGATATGATCGTTGGCCCTCCCTTATTGATTTCTAAATATTTTAAACGCGAAGAACTGGCTGATGGATTTACCGGCATGTTGGAAGGTAAAAGGGACGATAATATTTTATTGATTGCTAGAAATGCCCATAATATTTCCGATATCAAAGACTTAAAGGGTAAACGGCTATTGGTGTTGGAGGATGACGAATTTTCAGAAATATTTATAGATACTTTATTTTTAAAGCAATTTAACACCAGTTATAAAAAAATAGCCTCTTCTGTAGAACAACAAATAAAAGCTAGTCGAGTTGTATTGGATATTTACTTCAATAAAGCTGATGCGGGTGTTGTTTATAGAAACTCTTATGAAGTCATGATTGAGTTGAATCCTGATATTGCCAATGCCACAAAAATAATTGCCGAATATCCAATGAAAAGTAAAAACTTTGGTTATTTCGTCAAAGGCTATCCTTATGCTGAAACCATGTCTAAAATGGCGGTCAATCTATTTTCTAAAAATTCCAGATCCAAACAAATTTTAGAGGTTTTTAAAACTTCCGAATTAGGTTATTGCAGCGTACAGGATTTGGATAATTTTGATAACTATTATAATGAATACAAAAAATTAAAAAAACGCGCTCGCTAATGATTTATTTACGTTTGGTTTTGGTGTTTTTATTGGCATTTTTTGGCTTTGTTTTCAGTGTAAACGCCCAACAGCAGACGTTAAACATTGTTTATCTGGAAAACGGCCTTAAAGACCTGAATAAAGTCGATAAATTGGTTGCTTTAAATCTACTGGCAAAAGAATTTATTAAAGGTAGCGATTCGGATATCTCATTAGTTGCAGTCAACAGCATTGAAGAGATGATTGATTCAATCAAGCAAGGTAAAGTCCACTACGGTATTTTAAATAGCTACTATTATTTATATTATTCTGAACAACTCAAACCATTCATGGGCCCGGACTTATGGAAGATTCAGCGAAGCTTTGAAGAAAAAGAAGATTATGTATTGGTTGTCAATAAGAACATTGATTATATAGATATAAAAAGCCTGGCTGGTAAAAGGCTTTCCGTTCATCAAGATTACTTGATGATGAATTTTTATTTAAAATATTTGATAAAAAAATCAGCTAATCAACCTGTTGAAAATTTTTTCAAATCTATCAAAAACACTAAAACCGCCTCTCAATCCGTTTTAGATGTTTTCTTTAATACTAGTGATGTTTGTATCGTGCCAGAACACATACTAAATCTGGTTAGAGAGCTCAATCCAGCAATTAATAACGGTATTAAAGTAGTGCATCATTCAGGTGCAAATTTTATTCCAGCCCTAGTATTAACATTTAATTACAGTAGTAATGCTTATGCTGATAAAGTGCGAAGCAACTTGGACACTCTAACAGATACTGTAAGAGGGCAGGAAATTCTTAATTTATTTAACATTAAAGACATCACCCCAGCCAATCATGATTCATTGACATATATGTTTGACATGTTTAATGAATATGCATTATTAGAAACCAATCATAAATATGTCCATAAAACCCAGAACTAGTATATTTTTTCGGGTTTTCATCCTATTCGGATTTTTAGTTTTAGCTATCACACTTTTTTTTGCACTAATGGTCATACCCATGCAAAAAAATGCTTTTAATCAAATCATGTTTACTCAAGCCGAAACCGTTTCCCGCTCAATTATACAGGCTGGTTCTGATGCTATTATCGCTAAGGATTATGGTTTTTTGGTTGAACATAATGTCGAGGTTTTAAAAAACAATAGTAGTATTTATTATGTAATAGTCTCACCCAAAATCGGAGAAAAAATTTTTGTTAATCAAAAGAGCTGGAAGTTGTTGGATGTCATGGAGCAAGAATTGGCTTTGTTAGAAACAGAGACTATCAATCATAAAATTGTTTCTTACAACGAGTTTGACCATGTTTACCATTTTGTCTACCCGATTAATTTTTCAGCCATTGAGTGGGGTTGGCTACATATTGGATTCTCTACTGCCGAATATAACGATTCGATACAACATATGTATTACAATTTTTCATATATTGTCAGCATATCGTTTTTAATTATCTTATTAGTCGGGTATTTCTTCGCGCGCTGGATTTCTCTTCCACTCTCCGAGATAAGTCAATTGGCTACTCAGGTTGCAGAAGGGGACTTGACTGTTCGTTCCAGCATCAAGCGTAGCGATGAAATTGGTATTTTATCCGCCAGTTTTAATCGTATGGTTGATTCATTAAGCTTATCTAAACAACAATTACAACATTACAATCAGGAACTTGAGCATGAAGTCATGGTTCGCACTCAGGAACTAGCCGATTTGAATATAGGTTTGGATAAAAAAATTCATGAGGAAGTGGCCAAAAGTAAAAAACAGGAAGCCTTATTAATTCATCAATCCCGTTCAGCCGCCATGGGTGAAATGATAGGTGCTATTGCCCATCAATGGCGTCAACCACTCAATGCACTGGGTATAGTGCAACAGAATCTTAAGTTGAGATATCGAATGGGTAGTCTTGATCCTGAGTTTATGGCAACGAATATGGATAAGGCAGATCGATTGATTCAAAAAATGTCTTCAACGATTGATGATTTTAGAAATTTTTTCAAGCCGAATAAAAATATACAGCCTTTTAATATTAAAAATATCATATGTACAACGGCTGAATTACTTGACGCGCAATTAAAATATCATGCTATTAACCTTAAAATTGATTGTCCGAATGACATGAATACCACTGGTCTTGAAGGTGAGTTTTCTCAAGTTATTCTAAACTTGATTAATAATGCCAAGGATACCTTGGTGGAACGTCAACCCGAACAACCAATCATTACTATTTTCGGTGAAAAGCTAATAAACGGCGATTATCGGGTTATCGTGAAAGACAATGCAGGGGGCATTCCAGAAGCCATTTTTGACAAGATTTACGATCCCTATTTTTCAACCAAAGAAGAAGGCAAGGGCACGGGTATTGGTTTATATATGTCGAAAATCATTATAGAAAATA
The DNA here is from genome assembly GCA_964550075.1 of uncultured Methylomonas sp. GTDB lineage: Bacteria > Pseudomonadota > Gammaproteobacteria > Methylococcales > Methylomonadaceae > Methylomonas. Next base: position 140 of record CAZJYS010000106.1, on the reverse strand, counting down.
ATATGGGCGGCACTTTGCATGCTTTTAATGACGATTTTGGGGCTAATTTCGTCATTCAGTTGAAAAATAGTGCTATCCACAAAATCAAATCCTGAGCTAGGTATGTTAACCAAACCGTAACTATTCAGCTTGCGTAGATA
>CAZJYS010000105.1:3263-7058 GCA_964550075.1 uncultured Methylomonas sp. | reverse complement strand
AGCCAAGGCGGGCGAGTGTTCGCTGTGCATGCCGAGCGGCGCAATCTTGCCGATCAACACGCTGAGCTTCATGCCGATGCCCGGCCATTGTTGGAGTGGTTGGCGGCAACTGCGTTGATCCCGCAACGCTTCAAACCCGATACGGCGCTGTCGGAAAAGTTGGCGAACTTGACGAACATTCAACTCAAACTCTCCGTCGATACCGCGGACAATTTCGCCAATCTGCACAGCTGGCTACTACTGACCGAAGGCGACCTCTATCTTGCCAGCCTGGATTCGAGCAGCGTAGCGCCTTACAAGGCCATCGACTTCGACGCGCATCTGGATTTGCCGGCAACGCAAGCGATCGAATTGCTCAAGCCTTGGTTGCCGGCAACTTACCGCGCCTGGCAAATCAAGCGGGGTAGATTACAAGGCACTGCACGCATCCGTTGGCAATCCAAGCATGGCAGCACGGGCATTGCGCATCTCAAAGCGCAGGGTCTTGGTTTAATGATCAACGATCTTGTCGTGAACGACCTGGATGCCGACATTGATGTCGACGATCTGCTGGCGCAATCGGCTAGGTTACGCATGACGGCCGCCAGTATCGAACCCGGTAAGTCTCCCAAGCTGCGCAATCTAAATTTCAAAGGCCATCATCAGGGGCAAATATTGACGGTCGAACAAGCCGAGGCAGCAATATTCGACGGTTTGCTGGCGGTCATGCCCGGCTCGCTGGATTTCTCGCAATCGCCGTTATTGTTCACTTTGGCGCTGAAAGACGTCGATCTGGCGGCACTGCTAGCCGCACTGAATTACCCAAAACTGACCGGCAGCGGACGCATCAGCGGTACATTGCCGGTCAGCATTGCCGAAAACGCCATCGAAATCCAGGGCGGCACGCTGAGCAGCAAACAACCCGGCAAACTGAGTTACCAAGGGCCAACCACGGAAGGCGATAATCTGGCATTCAAGGCTTTGCGCAACTTGGTGTACCATGACCTGCAAGCAGGGCTGGATTACCAGCCGAGTGGCGATTACCGCCTGAGCTTGCATTTGCAAGGCAAAAATCCCGACCTGCTGGACGGTCATCCGCTGGCGTTTAATTTGAACCTCAGCGGAAAACTGCCGGAACTGTTGCAACGTAGCCTGTTATCGGGCGATTTCGACCGTTCGGTGTTAGAGCAAATGAAAAACCAGCAGCAACCCTGATCATGATGGCCTATTGCCGCTTTTACCCCTTCCAGGAAGGACATATCAATCTTTACCGCATAGTGCGGATTGGAGACGCCAATGAAGTGGATCAAATCTGCGGGACTGGCCTGCTGTGCCAGCTATCTCGCCGCATGCTCGCCGTCCGTCAAACTCGAAGCCCCGGACAAACCGATTGAAATCAACATGAACATCAAAATCGAACACGAAATTCGCCTGAAAATCGAAAAAGACGTCGACGAATTGATTACCAATCAAAAAGGCCTGTTTTAAAGGAGCGCTCATGAACAAGAAATCTGCATTGCTGAAAATCACCCCGTTGTTGCTTGGCTTATGGCTGGCGGCGATGCCGGTTGCGGCCGCCGATTTGGCTCAGGCCAAAGCCGCCGGGATGGTGGGCGAACAAATGAACGGCTTATTGGGCGTGGTACCAGCCGATGCACCGGAGGAGATTAGAACGTTGGTGCAAACCATCAACACTCTGCGCCAAGCTGAATACCAGCGCATCGCTGCTAAAAACGGCGTCCCGGCGGACGAAGTGGCAAAACTGACCGCACAAAAAGTCATCAACCAAGCACCCGCCGGACATTTCGTGCAAACCCCTTCCGGCTGGGAAAAACGTTAATCACTTCTCAATGACTCGGTGCCGCCGAGAACGCTTCGATCAGAATCGTGGCGGCGGCGCGGGCGCGTTGCATCGAGCCGGAATTGCGTTGCATCTGCTCGCCTACCACCGCCCCGGCTATCAATAACACCAGTTGTCCGGCCAATTCTTCGGCATTCTCGATGCCGGCTTGCTTTGCCAGATCGGCCAACGTCCCCCGGAACGCGGCATAAAACTCGGCCGAAGCCTGCTGCACCGGATTGTTTTCGGCGGCGAATTCGGCGGCAGCGTTGATGAACGGGCAGCCGCGAAATTCCGGGGTACCCATCAGTTGCTCGAATACATCGAATATCGCCAGCAACTGCTGCTTGGGCGCCTCTGCCCGCGCTGCCATACCGTCCAAAATTTGTTTTCGCATGTCCTCCCGACTTTTTTGCAAATGCGCCAGCACCAGCTCGTCCTTGGAGGGAAAGTATTTGTACAGACTCATCTTGGTGGTGCCAGCCGCCTTGACGATGGCATCGACGCCGGTGGCTTTGATGCCCTGGCTGTAGAACAACGCCGAAGCGGTTTCCAGAATATGTTGTTGCAGGTTGCGAGTCATAAGAGAGCTTGTAGTACAAAAACAAGTTGCAACTATACAGACCGGTATGTATTATTTCAATAGACCGACCGGTCTGTATTATCGGTTTTTCCCTCACTTTCGGAGATTCATCATGATTACGCTCTACGGTATTGCCATCAGCAACTATTACAACAAGGTCAAACTGGCGCTGCTGGAAAAAGAAATCCCTTTCGTCGAAGATGCTCTGCCTCCGGGACAAAGCGATGCGGTATTGAAACGCTCGCCGCTCGGTAAAATCCCCTTCATCAAAACCCCGGACGGCTATTTGTCGGAGTCGCAAGCAATTCTGGAATATCTGGAAGACGCTTACCCTGAACATCCACTTTACCCGGCCAATGCTTTCGAACGCGCCAAATGCCGGGAATTCATTCAGCATATTGAATTGAATGTGGAACTGATCGCCCGCCGCCTGTATGGCGAAGCGATATTCGGCGGCAAGGCCTCGCAAGAGACCAAAGACGAAGTGCTGACCAAGGTCGAAGCAGGCTTGACCGGACTGGCCCGCTTGTCTGGCTTCTCGCCGTATGTGTTGGGCGACAATTTCAGCGCCGCCGACGTGGTAGCTTGGCCGCATCTGCAACTGGTGTCGTTTTCCAGTCAAAAGATTTACGGTCGGGATTTGGTCGCCGAGCATATTCCTGCTTTCGACGCCTACAGGCAGTCCATCGAAAGCCGTCCGCATGCGCAGCGGGTCGGTCAAGATAGGGCCGCGGCGTTGGAAGCGTTTTTCAAAAACCGCTAGACACAGACTTGGGACAACAGGCCGGATTCTGAATATAGCAATCCGGCCTGTTGCCGCCCTGGCCTAGTTTGGGATGATGCCTTTTCCTTGGTCAATTGCTGGCGCAACGGGAGATCGTCCTGGTTGCGAATGACGATATTGGTAGCAAACAGCCAGACATCTTGTGCCGTTTCCAGATATCCGACATACCACCCCGTCTGCGGCAACAATCGAGCGACACCTTGCCGGGCACACTAAGTCCGGTTCCAATTAGCAACCGGACAGCAGAACAATCAAGAGTGGCGATACGAATTTGGAAATTTATTTACATATTTCAACTATAGTTGTAGAGTAACAATATGAATAAAGAGCTTGCCACTTCAATTTTTGAATCACTGTCATCCGGCGTTCGGTTGGATGTATTTCGGTTGTTGGTCAAACATGCACCCACCGGCTTGGTTGCTGGGGAAATTGCCACTGAATTGACTTTACCGCCAACCAATCTGTCGTTTCATTTGAAAGCCATGACACATGCGGGCTTGGTCAATGTCACTCAAGAAGGACGCTACCAACGTTATCGAGCCAATTTAACCGTCATGCAATCGTTGATCGATTATCTGACGGCCGAATGCTGTACGGGTCATCCCGAAC
>CAZJYS010000105.1:0-3163 GCA_964550075.1 uncultured Methylomonas sp. | reverse complement strand
ATCAGCGCGGGTAGCAAGCCCATCGGTCGTTTAAACAGCGGAGCTTTAGCTTTACTGAAGGAGAAAGGTATCTCGACCGAAGGCTATTACAGCAAATCCTGGAACGATCTGCCGGTGACGCCGGACATCGTCATCAGCGTCTGCGGCAACGCCGCCAACGAAACCTGTCCAGCTTATCTCGGCCCGGTCATGCGCAGCCATTGGGGCGTGGAAGATCCAGCCCACTTTGAAGGCACCGAAGCCGAAATCAAAGCCGCGTTCGAGACCGCTTACGGCATTTTGCGTCATCGTATCGAGACCTTCCTGGCATTGCCGCTGGATGAATTGACGAATGATCCGGCCCGCCTGAAAGCCGAACTGGATCGTATCGGCACCTTAATACCTTGATGATTGGGAGTACGTTATGAGCACTATTCAAATTTACGATCCGGCCTTGTGTTGCAGCACCGGCGTCTGCGGCGTGGACGTCGATCAACAATTGGTTGACTTTTCCGCCGACCTGGATTGGGCCAAGCAAAACGGCGCAACCATCGAGCGTTTTAATCTGGCGCAACAACCCATGGCTTTCGCCGAAAACTCAGTTGTAAAAGGCTTTTTGGAACGTTCCGGCGCTGAAGCATTGCCTTTGATTCTGGTTGATGGGGAAGTCGCTTTAGCAGGTCGTTACCCTAATCGTACTGAATTAGCTCGCTGGGCTGCCATCACTTTGACAGAAGAAAAACCCCAATCGGCCTGTTGCAGCGGTAGCAGTTGCTGTTAACGCATTATTCGGAGCTGTCATGATCAGCGATTGTAAATTTCTCGATCAAGCGCCGCGCTTTCTGTTTTTTACCGGTAAAGGCGGTGTGGGAAAGACCTCAATCGCTTGCGCTACGGCCATACAATTGGCGGATGCCGGACGAAAGGTGCTGCTGGTCAGCACCGACCCGGCGTCGAACGTCGGCCAGGTCTTTGGCATCAGTATCGGCAACCAGATTACCCCGATGGCAGCGGTAGCGGGTTTGGCGGCACTGGAAATTGATCCGCAAGCTGCCGCACAAGCCTACCGTGATCGCATCGTGGGCCCAGTACGAGGCGTATTGCCGGAAGCCGTGGTGAAAGGCATTGAAGAACAATTGTCCGGTGCCTGCACCACTGAAATTGCCGCTTTCGATGAATTCACCGCCCTGCTAACCGATTCAACCCTTACGGCCGGTTACGACCATATCGTTTTCGATACCGCTCCCACCGGCCATACTATCCGCCTATTGCAACTCCCCGGTGCTTGGACAGGCTTTCTCGATGAAGGTAAAGGTGATGCCTCCTGTCTTGGTCCCTTGGCTGGCCTGGAAAAACAACGTAGCCAATATAAGGAAGCCGTCGATGCACTGGCGGATCCGCAACGCAGTCGTTTGATTCTCGTCGCACGCGCGCAACAATCGACCTTGCGTGAAGTAGCCCGTACCCACGAAGAGTTGGACGCTATCGGCCTTACTAAGCAATATTTAGTCGTAAATGGCATTTTGCCTGAGGCTGAAGCAGCACAAGATCCATTGGCAACCGCGATTTGCCAGCGTGAACAACAGGCGCTAGCTGACATTCCTGAAACACTAAAGATGCTACCCCTCGATCACATCGAACTGAAACCGTTTAATCTGGTGGGCTTGGCGGCATTAAGGCAATTGCTGACCACTGCCTTAGTGGCGAGCACGGGCAGTGAGGTGACAACGCCGACCATTCAGGTGCCCAATCTGGCCAAACTGGTCGATGAGATTGCGGCCGATGGTCATGGCTTGGTGATGTTGATGGGCAAAGGCGGTGTCGGTAAAACCACACTAGCCGCCGCCGTTGCCGTGGAACTGGCACAACGCGGCTTACCGGTACATCTCACCACCTCAGACCCCGCTGCCAATTTAACGGAAACACTCAACGGTGTCTTAGCTAATCTCACCGTCAGTCGAATTGATCCGCACGCCGAGACTGAACGCTATCGCCAACATGTGTTGGCAAGCAAAGGCGCGAATCTGGATGCGCCAGGCCGGGCGCTTTTGGAAGAAGATTTACGTTCGCCCTGTACCGAAGAAATTGCCGTATTTCAGGCTTTTTCACGCATCATCCGTGAAGCCGGTCAAAAGTTCGTGGTAATGGATACGGCACCGACCGGCCACACTTTGCTGCTGCTGGATGCAACGGGCGCTTATCACCGCGAAGTCAGTCGGCAGATGGGCAGCAATACCCATTACCTGACGCCGATGATGCAACTGCAAGACCCCAAACAAACCAAGGTACTGTTGGTCACGCTCGCGGAAACCACGCCAGTATTGGAAGCCGCCAACCTGCAAGCCGATCTGCGTCGAGCCGGGATCGAACCCTGGGCCTGGGTGATCAACAACAGCGTTGCTGTAACCACAGTGCATTCGCCGTTATTACGGCAACGTGCAGCGAATGAACTGCAAGAGATTGACGCGGTAGTCAAGCAATACGCGCCGCGTTATGCCGTCGTGCCACTGCTGCGCGAAGAGCCGGTGGGAGTTGATCGCTTGCTGGAATTAGCCCATCAAAGAACAGGCACTCAGTCTTCTTGACTGGCAAACATGGCGCATATTAATGCCCGAGCTTAACCAAACAGAACAACCGGAATAGTTTCATGAAACGCATGCACATACACCTTGCCGTGGACAATTTGGAGCAGAACATAGCCTTCTATAAGGCGCTGTTTCAAAGCGAACCGACAGTCATTGAGTCGGATTACGCCAAATGGATGCTGGACGATCCTCGCGTGAATTTCGCCATTTCCAGTCGCGGTCGCCCGCCGGGTTTGGATCATTTAGGTATTCAAGTCGAATCCAGTGAAGAATTGGAAGCCGTGCAGCAAGGTTTAGCCGATGCGGCCTTGCCGGTTGCCGAACAAAAACAGGCTGCCTGCTGCTATGCCCAGTCTGACAAATACTGGAGCGTCGATCCGCAAGGTATTGCCTGGGAAGCGTTCCATTCATTGCAATCCATTCCGCTGTTTGGTGACGACCAGGTTATACAACTGGAATCTGCCGCAACCTGCTGTAAACCAAAGGCATAACCGAACTCGTTATATCGCGCTGGTTGATACAGTCAGTGCAGCGAATCGCGAACCACTTTACCTGGAGTCCATGATGAACCCACCCATTTGCCCCAATGCCCGCTTATC